>DIKJ01000016.1:4714-5724 GCA_002424525.1 Bacteroidales bacterium UBA5621
GCCAGGCTCGGCAACAAGTACCTGGCCGATTCAGAACCCTGGAAAGTTATAAAAAGCGACCCCGAAAGAGTTAAAACGATCATCAATATCTCTCTTCAGATATCAGCCAACCTCTCAATGATACTTGAACCGTTCCTCCCGTTCTCGATGAACAAGCTCAGGGGATGGCTCGGCATTGTCAGATCAGGCTGGGATCAGGCAGGAGATCCTGACCTGCTTGCTCCCGGGCACACCATCACCAAACCTTCTCTTCTCTTCGAAAAGATTGAAGATGATCAGATTGAGAGACAGGTCAGCAAACTGCTTGCCACAAAGAGAGCCAACGAAGCCGCTGTTTTAAAGATCCCCCCGGAAAAGGCCCAGGTCTCATTCGACGATTTCATGAGACTCGATCTGCGTACAGCCACTGTCCTTGAAGCTGAAAGGGTGCCCAAAACGGACAAACTGCTCAGGCTTAAGATCGATACAGGTATCGATATCCGTACGATCGTGTCGGGCATTGCCGGATATTTTGATCCTGAAGCTATCATCGGGAAGCAGATATCGATTGTGGCCAATCTTGAGCCCCGCCGGATAAAGGGCATAGAATCGAAAGGCATGATACTTATGGCCGAGGATCACGACGGGAAACTCGTGATGGTAACACCGTCCGGCAAAGTCTCCAACGGCAGCATCATCAAGTAGCCCCTCCTTGAAAGGAGGGGTTATCATATTTATTTCTTCAGAACCCATGTTCCGGGGATCTTCCGGGCAATGCTGTCCTTCATGGCGGCGGCGGTCTGAAGATCCCTGCACCTCATGGCACTGACCCTGTAGAAACCGTTTGCGGCAACGAATATCTCGGGAGCAAATCCCTCAGATCTCAGGATATTGCCCTGAGAAACAGCATTCTCTTCAGACTGGAAACTGCCGGTAATTATATGATAGGGCCCTTCACTCACCGGCGGAACAACCGGCTCCGGCACAGGGGCCGCTTCAATGACGACAGGTGCGCTTTCGGTACTCTCAGG
>DIKJ01000233.1 GCA_002424525.1 Bacteroidales bacterium UBA5621
TTTCTGATCTTCCTTCTCTCAAGCCGTGGGTCAGATTCAAATCCGGTACCCATAACTATCTGATCATCATTTGTGATCTTTACAAAACGATCGGTATAAATCAGCTCTTTCTTCTCATCAAAAAACAATAGTTCAGTTTCAAGCATGTCGTTAACTTCGTTTATAGCAACCACGCTGTCTCTCAGCTCCCACAGAGTCTTGCTGTCAATATATTTCGCGTATTTTGCCGATACCCTGCCAACCGGTTCCGTGTTCCCATCATGGAAGAAGATCCTGACACCCGATCTGAATTCAAAATAGGGGGGATCGGCGTTTTCATATTTCTCAACAAGGGGCGCAGTCATAACCACCTGTATCTTACCCGAATCGGTATATACTGTTTCGTGGTTCCTTGATGTGGCCGATGGCAGTCTGAGTATATCCGATTTGCTGATAGTTGGAATCTTATTCTCGCACGCGACAAGAGCTGTCAATGCCAGCACTATCGTAATTGCCGGAAGCGCCGAAAGAGTTATTTTAATAATATTTCTCACAGATAAGTGAAAATTTACCGTGTGATGGTTAATCATATCTGCGTTTCATGAACCAGAAGTCATAGAGGTTCAGACTTACGCCAAGCGTATAGTAATTTTCCTTATGGAGCCCGTTCTCAAAATTTCCGGATTTTTTTGTATAGTCGAAAAACAGGTTCGTTTTGGAGAGGGAGCGTTTGAGAGGTATCCCAATTCCTGCGCTGACACCAAATCCTTTAATCTGCTCATTATTAATCATAAGGTAGTCGTTATCGATATGCGCTCCTATCCTGTACTCAAGCCTCTCCAGGAGGCTGAACATTGAAAACTTGTTCGGGATATACTCTGCTCCGAAATTCAGCGTTCTTGCGTCAGCAAGGTAACCATCAGCACCAATAATGTCAGCCTGTGACCATTTGGTTGTCAGATAATCCACACCCACGACAAACTTGTTTTTTTTGCCTGCGGAGAGTCCCAGCCTTAATGTGCCAGGAATATATGTATCCATGCCGGAGGCTGAGATATAAGAGAGCGTATCCCTTGTGTTGAAGGCGCTGAAAAGGTAAGTGAAATTCTTATAGTCGGACTTGAAGTGTTTACCTGACGTAAGTGATATGCCGGCATTTATGAAGTTGTTGTTCTTTAGAGGCGCTATAAACTGAATACCGTAATCGAAATTTACACCGGTTATCTTCAGTTCTTCAGTACCGGCGTAATGAAAAACTGATTCAGATTCAGTAAAATTATTCTGGTTTGCCCTGTTAAGGGTTCCGAACAGAACACTCATATTGACACCGGCTGAAAAATATTCAAGAAAACGGACCCCTGCTCCCAGGAAAAAGTTGGATAAACTGCCACTCCCGAAATGATAGGAGGAGTACTCACCCATTACAGGATCGTAATCCGGATCACCTTCGCTTATAACATCAGAGATCTTGTAGTAACCACTGCTTACCGGAACAAGTCCGGCGGCAATTCCCATTCCCCTCATCAACGGGAAGCCTATGATCAGATGATGAAAATTCATGTCGTCGGATGCAAACCGCGAGCCTCCGTCCCGCAATGCCCTGATGCCATAGTCGAGACCAAAATCAAAGACAAACGAATTTGTGTCAATACTGCTGTAAGAGGCCGGATTGGCAAAATAGACCGAACTGTTATCACGGAAGGATACTCCTGTTCCTCCCATTGCCAGGCTCCTGAAGGAACCCGTTGGCTCAAGATTTCCGAGATTGAACCTTGCATAGGGAGAGTTGATCAGCTTTTGACCGGAGGCAGTGAAAAGAGAGGAAATTATAAAGAGAGTAATAAGGATAATAAGTTTATTTCGCATTGTATTCCAGAATATAATTTAACCCATCAGTCACAATTTCAGGCATGTAGGCGAAACTGTGACTGATCTTGTCCTTGAGAAACCCGCTGTCGCCGCCTGACAGGATCACCACGGGTGTACCAGGACTTTTCTCAAACGTGCGAATATACTCATTTATTTCATAAACAACCCCGTTGATCACTCCCGCTGTTATGGCCCCGGCAGTGCTTTTCGCGGGAGAATGGAAATTTTCATCCATTTTCAGGTGCGGCAGCTTGCCGGTGTACCTGTTCAGTGCCCTGAACCTGATCTCTATTCCTGGTGATATGTTCCCTCCCTCATAAACTGAGCCGTGCAGAAAATCATAAGTGATCGCCGTACCTGCATCAATAACCAGCACGTTCGCGCCGGGATATTGTTTATATGCTCCTGCTACGCCGGCTATCCGGTCTGTTCCCAGGGTTTCGGGGGTCTCATACCCGATAGTGAACGGTAGATCCGACTTGTGTGAAAGTAAGTGAACAAACGGAATATTCACAGAGAGCAGATCATAAACAAAGGGAGGCACGATTCTGACAGAAGATATGATCGCCTTCTTTATTCTGTATCTCGAAAATTTTTTTTCGATCTGTTCGCACTTTAACTGATTGGTCCTGAATGCCTCAACCTTTTCATCACCGTTATAAACAGCAATTTTGGTGGATGTGTTACCGATGTCTATTATAAGATTCATGGCGCGAAAAAAACAAAGTTACTAAAAAGTCCGCACTCCAGGAACAAGCACTTCTTCCGCCTGAGGAATGCTTCCCAGAACTGCAATTGCAGTATTGACTGATCCGACATCACTCACGGTCAGGCTCAGTTTTGACTCCTTCTGCTTTACTCTCATCTGTTTTGGCTTGCCGTTCACATAATTCATTATTGTGGCAAAAAGCGGAGTGCGGTAGTAGCCGGAATTTGGATCAGAAATGAAATATGCGATCATCAGGTTGTTCTTCAATACTATTTTTTCGATGCCGAGCCTGACTGCCAGCCACTTTACCCTTACAATATTAAGCAACGATGATGCAGGAGGCGGCATTGTCCCGAACCTGTCCGCAAGCCTCTTTTCAAAGGCTGACAGTGACTCTTCGTTTTCAATTTCATTAAGTTCCTTATATAACCGTATTCTTTCTGAAATATTGGAAACATATTCATCAGGAAACATAATCTCCAGGTCGGTATCGATTTGAAAGTCCGATACAAACAGTTTATCCTTCTTTTTTATCACAGTTCTGTCAGCCTCCCCGGGCCCGCTGCCGGCATTAACCGGTTCTGAATCCTTCAGTTCCGCCATTGCCTCGGCTAGTATCCTCTGATATGTTTCAAACCCCAGATCAGAGATAAAACCGCTCTGTTCGCCTCCCAGAAGATTGCCGGATCCCCTGATATCAAGATCCTGCATGGCTATATTGAACCCGCTCCCCAGCTCAGAATACTCCTCGATAGCCTTTAACCTTCTCCTGGCTTCGTGCGTAAGAGTGGTCAGGGGTGGTGTTATAAGGTAGCAGAATGCTTTTTTGTTGGAGCGTCCGACCCTGCCGCGGAGCTGATGAAGCTCCGACAGCCCGAAATGATGCGCATCGTTGATAAAAATTGTGTTTGCATTGGAAATATCAAGCCCCGATTCAATTATTGTAGTCGCAATAAGCACATCATAATCACCCTGGATGAAATCGAACATCACATTTTCAATATCCCTCCCCTCCATCTTGCCGTGAACTATGGCACTCTTTACATTTGGAGATATTCTGCTGATCCTTGCCTGTATCTCTTTAATATTGTCAACCCTGTTATGAATGAAGAATACCTGGCCGTTGCGCGACACCTCATATTCAATTCCCTCTTTCAGGATGGCTTCGTTGAAGCCGTGAAGCTCAGTTACAATAGGCATTCTGTTGGGTGGAGGCGTGTTTATGACAGAGAGATCGCGGGCTCCCATAAGGGAAAACTGCAATGTCCTCGGAATGGGAGTGGCTGTAAGGGTGAGAGTGTCAACACTTGCCCTGAGCTTTTTAAGCTTCTCTTTAACGGAAACTCCAAACCTCTGTTCTTCATCAATGATCAGCAGACCGAGATCCCTGAATTTTACGTTTTCGGAGACCAGTTTGTGTGTTCCGATAATGATATCCAGTTTTCCTTCTTCAAGACGGGACAATATCATCTTCTGGTCGACCGGTTTCCTGTGACGGCTTATGTAATCAACATTACAGGGAAATCCCTTCAGCCGTGAGGTGAAGGTCTTGTAATGCTGTAGTGCCAGGATGGTTGTGGGGACCAGCACAGCTGTCTGCTTATTGTCGGCAGCAGCTTTAAAGGCAGCTCTGATTGCGAGTTCAGTTTTGCCGAACCCAACATCGCCGCAAACCAGGCGATCCATTGGATGCGAAGCCTCCATGTCCTCCTTTATGGAGGAGGTGGAGCTTAGCTGGTCAGGGGTGTCCTCATAGATGAACGATGCCTCAAGCTCACGCTGGAGGTATGAATCAGGGGAAAAAGAATATCCGGGTGATGCTAATCTTCTGGCATATAGATGGATGAGATCTTTGGCAATATCCTTGACTCTCTTCCTTGCGGCCTGCTTCAGCTTCTGCCAGGCTCCGGAACCAAGTTTGTAGATCTTTGGCTCGCTGTCGTCCTTTCCCCTGTATTTAGATATCCGGTGAAGAGAATGGATCCCGACATAGAGAATGTCATTATCCCTGTAAACCAGTTTTATGGCTTCCTGTATTTTTCCGTTCACTTCGATCTTCTCGAGCCCGCCGAACCGCCCTATCCCGTGGTCGATATGCACAACATAATCGCCGGGATTGAGTCCCGTCAGTTCTTTGACCGAAATGCTCTCCTTCCTGGTAAAATATCCTCTGATCCTGAACTTATGGTAGCGGTCGAAAATCTGATGATCAGTATAGACTGATACCACGAGATCATGATCGGTAAATCCTCCGTGAAGGTTGAGCAGGAGAGGCCTGAACCTGACATCAGGACTGATCTCGGCAAAAATATCCTTCAGCCTGTCGATCTGCGACTGGTTCTCAGAAATTATATATGTTTCATAATTATTAAGGTGGTTGCTTAAAAGCTTCTCTGAAAGAAGCTCAAAATTCTTATTGAAAACAGGCTGAGGCTCAGTGTGGAACTCAAACTGAACTTCAGGATTGAAGATAGTCTGCCTTCCTGATTCAACCACCCTGAACTTTCCGCACAGCTCGAAGAACCTGTTGCCGGTCATGACGCTGTTGATCTTCTGGCTGACCCGGGCCTCCTCCTCTTTCTCTTTTATCTGATCGTAAATGGAATTCATTCTTTCCTTCACGAAAAGAGGATCTTCGATCCAGACGAGGGAAGAGGGAGGCAGAAAATCAGTAAATGAATCACTAGTCATTTCAATTGAGATATCCTGAATATTCGGGATTATCGACACGGTAGTATGAATATCGACAGACAGCTGATCGTCGGTATTGAATGACCTTATTGTCTCGACCTCTTCGCCAAAGAAGTCGACCCGGTATGGCCTGTCGGCAGAATATGAAAAAACATCGGCTATACTGCCCCTTATCGAGTACTGCCCGGGTTCATAGACAAAATCGACACGTTCGAAATTATACTCCCGAAGCACTTCCTCAAGGAACTCAAGTGAGATACGGTCACCTTTGCTGACCGATAAAGTATTCTTTTTCAGATTTTTGCGGCTTATAACCTTTTCCATGGCCGATTCAGGGTAGGTTATGATGACCCGTTTCCTTTTTCCTGAGACCAGGTTATTCAGCACTTCGGTGCGCAGGACTATATTGGCCGGTTCGGTCTGTTCATACTGAACCGACCTTTTGTAGGTGGATGGAAAGAAAAACACGGAATCGTCGCCAATCAGCGACGACATGTCGTTGTAGAAATAGGCAGCTTCCTCTTTTTCAGGCACTATTACAATATGGGTGAGCTGGGTCCTGAAAAAGATGTTTGCCAGGATGACCGCCCGGGAAGAGCCTGATAATCCTCCGATCCGTATGTTGCCTGTCTCGCCGGCGGAGATTGACTCCGTCAGGCGGGGCAGGACAGGATGATCATTGTAAAGGGCTGATATTTCGTTTTCTTTCATCTGCCGTGATGTGCTGGAATAATTTAGTCAGGTTTTGTGATTTCTTCAGTTCTGAAAGCTCATGGTGAACACTGTCTCTCTTCCTGGTACCGAACGAACCTTCAGACTCCCTCCATGCGCCCCGATTATCTGCTTTGAGATGCTCAGTCCTATACCTGAACCGCTTTCCCTTGTGGTGAAGAATGGAATGAATATCTCTGCCAGGTGCTCCTCTCTGATACCGGGTCCATTATCCGATACGCATATCTCCGGACGATGATTCCTGTCCCTTCCTGCAATAACGCTTATTTTTCCATCCGGATTGTTTTCGTTGGCTTCCACCGCATTCTTTATGAGGTTCAGTAACACAAGCGAAATCAGGTCCTCATCGGCAAAGATCTCAAGGTCAGGTGTATTAATCCCAAAGGAGATTTCTATATATTCGCCTTTGCTGAGCGAATTACTCAGGATCTTTACCCTGGAGAAGAGCTCCGAAACCCTGAAAAACTTCATTTCAGGTTCAGGTATACGGGTAAGCTTCCGGTACGATTCAACAAATGCCATAAGTCCCTTTCCCTGTTTCTTTATAACATTCAGTCCCTGGAGTGTGGTTGAAATAGTCTTTTCCGTGACATTCTCCGGCAGTACCGGCTTTTCATCCTTATAATAAATACCTGACAAAGATTCAGATAATGAGGTAATTGGTGTAATCGAGTTCATTATTTCATGCATCAAAACACGGATAAGCCGCATCCATGAATCAACTTCTTTTTCATCCAGTTCATGTTTGATATCCTGGATCGATAAGATCATCAGCTCATTATCATTCGACCGGAAAGATGTGGATTTTAACAGGAGCTGTACTTCACCCTGGCTGGTGTTAATGGCAATCAACCGGCGGTCAAATGGTTTAAGGCTCTCAATTGCCCTGAACAATTTCTTATCTACCCGTTCTATCTGCCGCAGATGAGTAAGAACATCTGTTGAAAGTAATCTTGTCGCTGCTGAATTTGTGTGATATATGAACCCTTTATTGTTGTAAGTGATGATCCCTGTAGCGAGGTGTTCCAGAATTTTACGGAAATATTGTTCCTGCTGGCTGATTTCTATTTTTAACTGTTGTATCCGGTGGTTAACACTGTTCATGCTCTGGTGCAACTCCCTGAGACTTTTATTCATTTTATCAACAGGGAATGTGAGGTTGGAATCATCATTCCTTACTGAATCGAAAAACAGCCTTATGTTCCTGTTTGTCCTGTTCAGTCTCGATATCAGGCTGATGGTAAGCATTACGATCGTGAGTGAGCATAGTATTGAAAAGCGTACTGATTGTTCGTTTACGATCAGGTAACCCAGCAGAACGGAGAAGAGAACTACAAGAGATACTCTTATTATTATATTAATATACAGGTTTTTACTGATCATCGTCCCTATCCTTTTTAAGTTTATTATATAAGGTTTGCCTGGTTATTCCAAGCAGTTCTGCTGCCGTTGTGAAGTTGCCGTTAGTTTTTTCCAGTGCCAGCCGGATCATCTTTTTCTCCATCTCTTCAAGTCTGGTGATTGAACCGTTACTGTATATCTGAGTGGCTGGCCGCAGAAAGAGGTCGTCAGGTTTAATGACCGCAGTATCACTTAATATGACAGCTTTTTCAAATGTATTTTCGAGTTCCCTGATATTTCCGGGCCAGTGGTACTCCTGCAGTTTTTCAAGAGCCTGTTGATTTATTTTCAGATCAGGTTTATTGTACTTCTGAGTATATTTCCTCAGAAAAAATTCTGCAAGAGTAATGATGTCGTTTCCTCTTTCCCGCAGTGGGGGTAATTCTAACTGGATTGTGTTTATCCGGTAAAGGAGATCTTCACGGAAAAGCCCCTCTTTCACCATATCTTCGAGGTTCTTATTGGTTGCACAGATCAGTCTGATATCTGTGTCTATGGGCTGGTTAGATCCGATCCTGGTAATCTGCCGGTTTTCGATTGCCGCCAGTAACTTGGCCTGAAGATGGAATGAAAGATTTCCGATCTCATCAAGAAACAGGGTTCCCTTGTGGGCGATCTCAAATTTTCCCTGCCTGTTTTCCCGTGCATCGGTGAAAGCGCCTTTAATGTGGCCAAAGAGTTCACTCTCAAAGAGGGTTTCGCTTACAGCACCCATATCGACAATTACCAGCAGTTCATCCGCTCTGTCTGACAAGCGATGAATCTCCTTTGCTATCAGCTCTTTGCCTGTTCCGTTCTCTCCGGTGATCAACACATTGGCATCCGTCCCGGCAACTTTCCGCACGATATTCAGTACATTCATCAGCAGGGGTGATGATCCGATAATGGGCCTTTGATCACGGTTCATCTGCTTCTTCAACTCTGATTCCCTCTCCTTCAGGTCTTTAACCTCTCTCTTTGACAGATTGAGCTGGATTGCAAGCTTAAGCGTTGCAAGGAGTTTTTCATTATCCCATGGCTTAAGAATAAAATCGGACGCCCCCGCTTTCAGGGCTCTTACTGCGGTATCAATGTCCCCGTAAGCGGTTATCAGAACAACAGAGACGTCAGGATTTGTCTGTTTGATCTTTCCCAGCCAGTAAATCCCTTCGTTGCCCGTATTTACCCCGGCAGTGAAATTCATATCAAGCAGAACAACATTGTAATCCTTCTTTCTAAGTTCCGAAGATATCTGGTTGGGATTGGATATGACCGTGACTTCTCCGAATTCAGGAGAAAGCAATATCTCAAGGGTACTGAGTATACTCTTACTGTCATCAACGATCAATATGTTTCCTTTCTGGACTGGCATTATTATTTCGTTCAATTACCCCCGGGCCACCTGTCATGACCCAGGGCCGGGAGGAGAGATCGGGTGCCGTACTCTCAGATTTGCACAGCCGTAAAGATAGATACATAAAACAACAATATCAAAAACGATGTAAAGATATTTTACGTAAAAGTGTAAAAATAATATACGTTCGAAATAATTTAAAATTATTAACGTGCTGTATATCAGCAGCAAGGTACTTTTGGCATATTTTTAGTTCCGGAGACTGAGGACAACCATTCGAATAGAGAAATGACAAGAATAAGGATTTTAATCCGCAGTCTCTTCAAGAACAGGGTAACTTCTATAATAACCATAACAGGTTTTTCATTCAGCATTTCGATAGCACTGGTAATAGTAGCTTTTATTATCGGAGAATTCAGCTATGATAAAGCTTATCCGAATGCAGATCGTATTTACAGGGTATTCGCAAATGAAAATATCTCATCTGTCAGAGAAGATTTCAGAGAATATTTTACTGAGAACTACGCGGCTATTGAAAATACCTGCAGGTATAATAATTATAATGCAACACTTACTTATGAAGATAAGCCGTTTACAGGGCAGATGATCGTTACCGACAATTCTTTCTTTGAGATCTTTTCAATTCAATTTCTTGCCGGCAGCCCTAACTCATTATTCGGCAATCTGAACGATGTTGTATTAACTGAAAGTTTCGCAAGTAAGATTTTCGGTGATGAAGATCCTATTGGAAAAACACTTGTTGCGGAATACCAATTCCCTCTTGTTGTCAGCGGGGTTGTTAAAGATTTTTCTACCTGGTCAAGTATTCAGGGAGATTTTATTACCAGCTCCAGGTTAAGGATCCTGTACGAAGGAAGCAATGACGGTCAGGGGAACGAGGTGAATTATTTCAGGTTGTTTATCCTTGTGAAGGAACCGGGAAACATCTCAGGTTTGGAGAAACTGCTGACTGATGATATATGTTCGAGAACATATACGGTTGGTTATTCTATTGATAAAATAAGTCTTATCCCATTTAAAAAATCTTATTTCATGCAGGGGGTCAGCAGAAGTCAGACCAGGCACGCGAACCTTAAACTTATAAAGCTGCTTTGTCTGACAGCTGGTTTAATAGTACTTCTTTCAATTTTTAATTTTATCAATCTTACAACAGCATCTCACACAGACAGGTTTAAGGAGATAGGTATCAAGAAAACAATCGGAGCGCTCAGACGGCAGATCTTTAATCAGTTTATGACAGAATCGTTCATTATCTGTTTTACATCATTCCTGATAGCCATCTTTATTTCTTCTTTCTGGGTTCCCTTTTTTGAGAAGTTCCTCGACCGCAATGTTGTCTTAGACGCTCTATACAAGCCTGAATGGCTTGTATGTCTTGTTCTCGGGATTATTGTAATCTCACTTTTATCAGGGATTTACCCTGCTTTATTCATATCCGGACTAAAGCCTGTAACAATCCTGACGAGGATGAATGGAATGAACCGGAAATCACTCGGATTCAGGGCTTCTTTAAATATAGTTCAGTATTCAGTATCTGTCACATTAATTATTGCATTAATTGTTCTATCAAGGCAGATTGATTTTGTAAGGTCAAAAGATTTCGGGTTCGAAACGGATAAATTATTAAGAGTTGATGTCCATTGGCGTCTTGAAGGCAAAACAAAACTGATCAGGGATAGATTGTTATCTGAGCCGACAATAAAGAATATCTGTTTTTCGCATGGAACTCCAGGGAGTATTTATTTAAACTCTTCATGGGATTTTAATGGCAGGGAGGGTATTATAAGTCAGTTAACTGTCGATTCAGCGTTTTTTGAAGTATTCAATGTCCCGGTTATAAAAGGCCGGGAGCCTTTAAGATCAGATTTTAATAAAGTCTGCTACATCAACGAGACAGCCTTTCGAGAGACCGGATGGGATACATTTGAAGGTAAACGACTCCATGGCAATGAAATCATTGGAATTATTAAAGATTTTCATTTTGCCAATCTCTATAATAAGATTACTCCTCTTGCGGTAGTAATTTCCAATGAGATGGGAATTTCACATCTGACGATTAAAGTTGATCCAGGAGATTTACCGGGAACCATTAATTATCTTGCAGCTACATGGGATGAAATTTGTCCGGGACATGAATTAAAATACCAGTTTTATGATGATTATTTAGGTTCTATGTATGGAGGGGAGGAAAAGCTGGCAGCTTCAATCAGTCTGTTCGCAATACTTGCAATAATAATTTCATGTCTCGGGATCCTGGGTCTTGCAGAGTTTTCTATCAGGAAGAGGACAAAAGAGATTGGTATACGTATAATAAATGGAGCATCTGTCGCTGAAGTGATGATATTACTAAATAAAGACTTTGTCAGGTGGGTGATTATCGCGTTTTTTATTGCCGCTCCTGTCGGATGGTTTTTAATGAATAAATGGCTTGAAACTTTTGCTTACAAGACAAGCCTGAGCTGGTGGATTTTTGTGCTGTCTGGATTGATAGCTCTAGCGATTGCCATAATGACGGTCAGCTGGCAGAGCTGGAGGGCTGCAACCCGTAATCCTGTTGATGCATTACGCTATGAATGAAAGAGTTCAAACCCCCTGTCCCTGACCCCAACCTCCTGGCGGAATCAGGGGTGGATTTCGGTCATTAAAAATCATTCTTTATCAAAAAACCTGACGATTATTTTATAAATTGGGTCGTTTTGATAAAACCATAATATGCTACGCAACTACCTTAAGCTCACGTTCAGGTTTCTCAGATCGAATAAGGGCTATTTTCTCATAAACCTTCTGGGACTGACGATCGGCATTGCGTCTTTCATCCTAATAGTTCTCTGGATAAAGACCGAAACATCATACGACAGGTTTCACAGAAATGCCGGAGATATATACAGGGTCGATTATCTCCTTTACGAGGAAGGGATACTGGAACAGCACTCTGCCTCCGGTTCAGGAGCTGTTGCACGTGAGATGAAGAATGCTTTTCCGGAAGTAAAGGATTACACCCGGTTTACCCGGTCGGAAGGGCTCGTAAGGTATGGCGACCAGATATTCAAGGAGAAAAAGATCCTGTATGCGCAATCCTCTTTTTTCAATGTTTTTTCATTTCCTCTTGTGAAAGGTACTGCCGATTCCAGCCTGCTTGCAATAAACAATGCGGTGATTACCGAAAGAACGGCCAGGAAATATTTCGGGGATGACGATCCTGTGGGGAAAATGATAAAAATTGATGGCGCCATGGATTTCATGATCACTGGTGTTGCGCGCAACCCACCGGGCAATTCGCATATTGATTTCGATATTCTCCTTTCTTATGAGAACCTTATAAGACAGTCGCGTTCATGGGATAATTCCTGGGTGAGCGAAAGGGTATATTCCTATGTTCTGCTCGATCGGGGTACAGTTCCGCTGTCGCTTCAGTCCAAACTGCCTCCGATGGTGGAATCGTTCATTGGAACATTCATGAAGGAAGCTTTTTTCCTGCTTGAATTCAGGCTCACAAGGCTGACGGATATTCATCTTCATTCCTCATTAAACAACGAAATAAAGGTAAACGGAAGCTTCAGGAGTGTAGTAACACTTGGTATAGTCGCACTACTCGTTCTGATGATCGCCTTTATCAACTATATTAACCTTGCAACTTCGCGCTCACTCGAACGGGCTCATGAGGTAGGCATCAGGAAGGTTAACGGAGCGATTAATACCGACCTGGTCTTCCAGTTTCTGACCGAATCAGCCCTGCTCAACCTTCTTGCCCTGGCAATCAGTCTCGTATCAGTGCTTGTTTTGCTCCCATTTTTCAGTCAGATGATGGCCAGTCCCCTGAAAATGGATTACCTGATGGGAGGAATTCTGTTTTTAATACTCCTTTCTACGGGTACTTTTGTAACGGGACTTCTTCCCGCCATCTATATTTCACGGTTCTCACCCGGACTCGTCATGAAAGGGAAGAATCCGACAGCTTCGGCATGGATAAGCCGGCTCAAGAATTTCCTTGTGATATTTCAGTTCGCAATCTCTGTAGTTCTGATCATAAGCACTATTATGATTTTCAGGCAGGTCAGCTTCATGAGAAATCACGATACCGGGTTCAAAAAGGAAGGATTGCTGGTGCTCGAGGGCCCCAGGATTTTGAATGTCAGTTCACGTGAAGCGGTTATGACCGGATTTGAATCGTTCAGAAATGAGGTAAATGCTCTGCCGGTGGTAAGCAGTATTACGTCGACATCGGTTATTCCCGGTCGGGAAGTAAGCACTTCCAGGGTTTTCGGCGTTCCTGTCGAGGGCAGGAACACCGAAAAAAGGATAGATGTGTATAATGTCGACCACCAGTTTTTAAGTACCTACGAGCTGAAATTGCTCGCAGGAGACGATTTCGCCCGGTCGGTACAGGAAGATGCGGGTAAGATCATCCTGAACGAATCGGCACTGGCATATTACGGATTCAGTGATCCCCAGAGCGCAATAGGAAAGATCCTCAGGGGAGGCAAACAGGAGGTCACTATCAAGGCTGTGATCAATGATTTTAACCAGAAATCACTGAGGGAAGTGCCGAGACCTCTCGCTTTCTTTAACCAGACAGCAATTTCATTTTTCTCGGTAAGGACCGGTATGACGGATGTCAACAGACTGATAACATCGCTTGAGATTATCTGGAATGAACACTACCCGGGCAATCCATTCAATTATTTCTTCCTTACCGATTTCTATGATGAGCAGTACAGTGCCGACAAGCGGTTCAGCATCCTGTTCCTGGTAAGCTCAGTACTTGCAGTGATAATAGCATGCCTTGGACTTTCAGGATTGTCGTCATATGCCATTTCACGCCGGACAAAGGAAATCGGTATCAGGAAATCCAATGGCGCAAGTACAGTTCAGGTGATGTTCCTGCTTAACAGGGATTTCCTGAAATGGGTTGTTTACGCAATTATTATTGCGATCCCCATTGCCTGGTGGGTGATGGACAGCTGGCTGAAAAACTATGCTTACAAAACCTCAATGAGCTGGTGGGTCTTTTTGCTTGCCGGTATAATCGCATTGATCACCGCATTTCTTACAGTGTCATGGAAAAGCTATAAGGCATCCTGCAGAAATCCGGTTGAATCACTCAGGTATGAATAAGCTGGTTGCGGAATTCGTATTTTTGATTTCGGATTTATTACTTAAGTTTGTAGTTATAAAAAATGATATGTAGTTATGACAACCTGAGCCATGTTAAGAAATTACCTGAAGACTGCATTACGGTTCCTGAAACAAAACAAGTTATTCGCAGCTATAAACCTCCTTGGCCTTTCAATAGCACTGACTGCTTCGTTCATTATTCTGCTTTATGTAATTAATGAGCTGAGTTACAATCATGTTCACAAAAACAGAAAGGACATTTACCGGGTTCTTAATTATTATGAGGAATTCAAACAGACCATGGCCGGCACTCCGTATGTTCTGGCTTCCGCAATGAAAGATGAGTTTCCCCAGGTAATAAAAGCTTCAGTTACAAGACCCGTTAGCCTGGCCCTGAGAATTGGGGAGGAGTCCGTTTCAGTCAGGCCTGCCATGGCCGCAACGTCTGAAATATTCGATATCTTCACTATCCCTCTTCTTGAAGGATCATCCAATGAAGATTTTTTAAGTGATATGAACTCGATTGTCATCTCCGCCGAACTGGCCGGGAGATATTTTCCGGGTGAGAGTCCGGTCGGTAAGGAAATAACTGGCTTTATAAATAATAAGGAAAACCTTTTTGTTGTCAGGGGAGTTTTCAAGGACCTTCCCCAAAACTCAACATTCAGGGCTCAGTGTTTTGTAAACAGCAGATGGACGCTGGACGACATCAATCAGACTTTTAAGGTGACAAATGCAGATGTGAACTGGACTTTTGATTTCTGGAATACATGGATACGTCTTGCACCTGGAACCGATCCTGAGGAATTTGAAAAATTATTTCCCGAATTCGAGAAAAAAAATATAAGCGAAGATCCCAAACAGAGCTATTCGCTGCAAAACCTGGCTGAAGTATATCTTAAATCGGAAAATGTTGCCAATACGGGAATTGCAGGCAACATCAAAAATGTAAGGTTATTTTCACTGATAGCTTTTCTTATCGTTCTTGTGGCAGCGATCAATTATATTATCCTGTCAACAGCTGTTTCTGCTTCGAGGAGTAAGGAAGTGGGTATAAGAAAAACCTTTGGTGCTCATTCGGATAATGTCAGGAGCCAATTGCTAAGCGAATCAATTCTCCTTATTTTGCTGGTGCTCCCTGTTGCTTTGGTCATGACATGGTTTGCATTACCGGCTGCAGGCAAGCTCTTCCAGACAAGGCTGGCTGTGATCTCTTCAAATATCCCTGTGTATATTTCAGTTTACCTTATAGTTACAGTTCTAATAGGCATATGTTCAGGATTATACACATCTTCCTTTATGTCAAGGCTGAAGGTTATGGATATTCTTAAAAATGCTATCCAGACCGGCAGGAAGAAGCAGATCCTAAGATCGTCGTTAATCGTATTGCAGCTGGTCATCTTTTGCACTTTTGTTTCCAGCACGCTCATTATCCGTTCACAGTACAAATACGCACTTCAGAAGGACCCTGGTTATTATACCAGGGATGTGATACTGCTCGAGCTTGGAAGGAATTTCACGGGGTATTCGGCATTCATAAACAGTCTGAAATCAAGTCCGGGCATTATAATGGCCGGGGGGACAATGCATAGTCTGCCAATGCTTGGCTGGATGACTTCGATATATCCTCATTTTGAGAATCCTGAAACGAAAATAAAAGTGGAAGGTTTTGCAGTTGATTACAATTTCATTAAGACAATGGGAATCCCGGTTATCGCAGGCCGTGAGTTTTCGGAGGACTTTGGAAGCGATCTCACCCAGGCAGTTATGTTGAATGAGAAGGCAGTGAAGGAACTGGGAATTACCGACCCTGTCGGGAAGAAATTGGGCACCAGGACAATTATCGGTATAGTTAGGGATTTTAATCTGCACTCTGTACATACAGATATACCTCCTCTCTCAATAAGTATGACAGACAGGTATATCCAGCAGGTGGCTGTTCATTACAGGCCCGGATCCATTGAAAATGTATTATCATTCGCGGAAGCAGAGTGGAAAAAAGCAGCTCCCGACAGACCATTCAGATATCAGACAGTCGAATCACTCATTGAGAGCTTATATACATCTGAGAAAAACCTCAATACTATCGTTTCGGTCTTTGCCCTGTTTACCTTATTAATTGCTTCACTGGGATTGTTCGGCCTTATACTGTTCATCAGCCGATCAAGAACAAAGGAAATAGGAATAAAGAAAGTATTTGGCAGTTCAGGGGGAGCTATAATCTATTCCTTCCTGAAGGCAAACCTTATGCTTGTATTAATTGCTGCAGTAATCTCAATTCCTGTTACAGTCTTTTTCATGAATAACTGGCTGAATAACTACGCATATAAAGTAGCCATCAGTGCGTGGGTGTTCCTGGCAGCCTTAGGAATTTCTGTTATCGTTGTGTTGACAACCGTCTTCTTCCATTCATATAAAGCATCAAGAACAAATCCGGTTGACTCACTGCGCTATGAATAGATTTACCTGAAGTACTTTTTATGGTCAGAGTTTACCTTGGCGGTTAATCCGATTTATCATACTTTTAATTCCAAATTCTTTTTAATGAAAGTTTACAAATTCGGAGGCGCGTCGGTCAGAGATGCCTCAGGCATCAGGAACCTTGCTAAGATAGTTACAGGAGAAAAAGAGAACCTGGTTATTGTTGTTTCAGCATTCGGCAAGACCACAAACGCCCTTGAAAAGGTGCTTAAAGCCTGGCTGGAAGGCGACACTGGTTACAAGGACAATCTGGACAATGTTTACAGCTATCATGCATCTGTAGCAGACGACCTTTTCCCTTCGGGAAATTCAGCTAAAGGGATGATCAAAAACTCATTTGCAGAACTCAGGGAGTATCTGGTGTCGGCAAAAAAATCGGGATACGACCATGACTATGACCAGATAGTTTCCTTTGGCGAAATCTGGTCCACGGTTATTGTGGCTGAATACCTGAAAAAGTCAGGATTACCTGTCGAATGGGTGGACATCAGGGAAAACATTATCACCGACGATAATTACAGGGATGCTGAAATCTTATGGAATGAAAGCACGAACAGAATACGGGCTGCCTTCGATTTCAGCAGGTTCAGGTTCTTTGTAACACAAGGTTTTATAGGAGGGACGGTGGCAGGCCGGACGACCACCCTTGGCAGGGAAGGATCTGACTACACGGCCGCTGTTCTGGCAAATATTCTTGACGCCGAAAGTGTTGTAGTCTGGAAGGACGTTCCCGGAATTCTGAATGCCGATCCCAAATGGATGCCGGATACCCGTAAGCTGGATGCAATATCCTATAAGGAAGCAGTGGAAATGACATTCTCAGGTGCAAAGGTGATCCATCCGAAAACAATTAAACCTCTGCATAACAAGAATATACCACTTTTCGTAAAATCTTTCCTTGATCATAAAGCTGAAGGTACCCTTATAAGCGCCAAGGCTGCCTTTGAAAAGATCATGCCTGTTTTCATCAGAAAGGAGGATCAGATCCTGATCTCAATACTTCCCAAGGATTTTTCTTTTGCCATGGACGACAATCTGAGTTTTGTCTTTCACAAGTTTATTGTGAACGGGGTAAAGGTTAACCTTGTTCAGGCAAGCGCAGTAAGTATAAACGTTTGTGCGGACGATGAAAGGCGGAAGGTCGATGCACTTATCACCGATCTTAAGACAGATTTTGATGCTCTTTACAACGAGGATGTTGAGATGCTCTCAATCAGGCACTACACCGGGGAAGCTATTGAAAGGATCACTAAAGGCAGGGAAATACTGCTTGAACAGAAAACCCGGAGTACGGTGCGGTTTGTCGTCAGGAAGAAGTAATGGCTCAG
>DIKJ01000205.1 GCA_002424525.1 Bacteroidales bacterium UBA5621
TAAGAGCGTCAACGACTGGCTTAAAATGATAACGGTTACTGATGATTGCAATGCCGGCCAGCAGGATCTGACGAAGACGATCAGAACTTTCAGGATACCCTCCTGGCCGCTGGAATCATTTGCAAAATCGATGATTTACGACATCTTCCATGACGGGTTTCCGACAATGGAAGCATTCCTTGGTTATGCCCAGGGAGCATCCGTGGCACCTGCTTCAATTTTCGTGCATCTGACCGGACTGGTGAAGAAGAATGGCCTTTACGAGGATCCTTCTTTCGACGTTAAAGAAGCTGCAACACCTTGCGCGATATTTAGTTATCTGGTTCATATAATCCGCGACTTCCAGAAAGATCAGAAAAATCACCTGAACTATTTTGCCGATGACCTGTTGGCTCAGCATGGTCTCACAAAAAGCGACCTTAACGATATCGCTCACGGTTCTCCTGTCACTGTGAATTTCCGCAATCTGATCGGGAATTATTACAGGCTGGCTGATGAATACCGTCACAAAACCCTTGGGGTGATCAGAAAGATCAGACCGCTTCTTGAGCCGGCATATCAACTCAGTCTTGAAGTAATCTTTGATCTCTATCTGATGGTTTTCGAGAGAATTGATGTTCAAGACGGGAAGTTTACCACGGAAGAACTGAATCCGACTCCCGGAGAGACTCAGGAAAGAGTTTATCAGTTAATAATGAATTTCAACCCCGACTGAGTAGTCAAATAAACCAATAATGAAAAAAGCGTTTCTTTCCTGCCTGGTTTCTCTATTCTTTATGCTTTATTGCCACAGCCAGCAGAGTGTATTTCTCTATTCCTATTTCAGGGGAAACGGGGAAGACGGTCTTCACCTGGCATACAGCAGGGACGGCCTTGAATTCACCGCCCTGAACAACGGCAAACCGTTCCTTGCTCCGGCTGTCGGAGTATCAAAGCTTATGCGCGATCCCTGCATAATCAGGACACCCGACGGCACGTTTCACATGGTATGGACCGCAGGATGGACCGAACGTGGGATAGGGTATGCTTCTTCTCAGGATCTTGTAAACTGGAGCGAACAGAAATACTTCATGGTTATGGAGAAAGAAACTGAGGCTAGGAACTGCTGGGCTCCGGAGATATTTTACGATAAGAAAAAGAAGCAGTTTCTCATATTCTGGTCGACTACCATTCCCGGGAGATTCCCCGAAACCGAAAAAGCAGGAGATTCAGGTTACAACCACCGAATCTATTCTGTAACGACGAAGGATTTTGAAGTATTTTCAGAAACTGAATTATTTTACGATCATGGTTTCAACGTGATTGATGCGTCTGTCAACTTTAACAAAAAAGGCAGGAATTACCTAATGTTTGTCAAGAATGAGACCCGCACCCCGGCTGAGAAAAACATAAGGATAACCACATCAAAAAACCTGTACGGACCTTACAGCTCCCCCTCCTCTCCCATAACAGGGAACTACTGGGCGGAGGGCCCTTCTGCAGTAAGAATTGGCCAGATCTGGCATGTCTATTTCGACAAGTATACCGAGAAGAAGATGGGGGCGGTTATCTCATCAGATCTGAAGAAATGGGAAGACATATCGGAAAGATTAAATTTTCCTGAGGGCGTAAGACATGGTACAATATTTCAGGCTGATGAAGCAATTCTTAAAAGACTTCTCGAACTGTCAGGCAAATAACCCTACGCTAGTTGCCACGAGCAAGCGGATGAAAAGTCAGAAGAGTCATTTTTAATTAAAGGAGATTCCCGGGTGAAGTGTTTCAGATATTGATGCATCCGAAAGTAAAAGCGTGAATAATATAAATCTTCTCAGTAATTGTATAACACCTTTTTTTATCAATGAAAGTATTTTTGTGTTAAGTTAATCACAATATTAAACTCTATCATGAAAAAATTTATACTCACATCGGTTCTCGGGGTTTTTCTCTCAGCCAGCTTTACAGCGATGGCACAAAAACAACCTGAGGAGTATCTCGGACTGCCGGGAGATAATCTGAATCTTTACGCAGTGATGAAGCTGTTCCAGGAATCAGAAACCCTTGAGGCTTTTGAGAAGAGCCTGAACGACGAAAACTCCAGGATCAATAACCTTGACCTTAACAGGGACAATTATGTTGACTACATAAAAGTTGTCAATTTAGCCGATGGCAATGTCCACACAATTGTCCTTCAGGCTGTTCTCGAAAGTAACCAGAGCCAGGACGTGGCAGTTTTTACGGTTGAACGCTTCAATGACGAGGAGGTTCAGATCCAGCTTATTGGTGATGAACTGTTATATGGCAAGAATTACATAGTTGAGCCTATATATGCTGAAACGCCCAACCCGGGCTATATCGGAAGGGCGAACAGGAGGAACAGGGTGGTCACCACCACCTACGTTGAAGTTGCCGCCTGGCCTATTGTAAGGGTTATCTACCGGCCAGGATATGCTGGGTGGCGCTCCTCATGGTACTGGGGTCACTACCCCCCCTACTGGAGTACCTGGAGTCCCGTTTACTGGCATAACTACTACGGATACCACTACTACTGGCAGCCCGACTACTACGTGCATTACAGACGCTGGCACGAGCCCCGCTTCATCAGATATCATGAAGTTTACTACACCAGACAAAGAGTCTTTGCTCCGGCAGTTAATAACAATATCAATTCCGGGAACTATAAAACTACTTACTCAAGGCCTGAATCAAGGAGGGATGGTGAGGCACTGTTCGCCAAAACACACCCTGAAGAGTATCGGAGATCCTCGGCTGTTGCAGGTACCATTTCGGAAAGGCTGCCAGCGTCACAATCCACCCCTGCCAGACAATCAGCAGAGACAAACACAGGGACCGACCGCAGGTTACCGGCTGCCACAACCAACAGGTCAGCAACCGGAACCTCAGCAGGCAAGAACAACAGCGGTGTACTCAGATCAAATGAGGCTGCCACCAGAAGAGCCAGGCAATCATCAAAAGATGTGAGTTCATCGAGCCGCAGGAGCAGTGAGAGAAGCACAGCCACACAGAAGGAACCTGAAACTTCGAAAAGCTCAGAAAGCAGCAGCTCGCGCAGGAAATAGCTCAGAACAGAGCATTAATCAACAGGCACAGATACAGGAAGAGCACAATTTCAGGCAGTTGTACTCTTTCTTATGAATCCCCATACTGTCAGGACGGAGACCAGTGATAATGCAACAACAGCTGCAATGAAAATTGACCTGTGATCATCCTGGCGTTTTATTGCGATGCCAATGAATGCCCAGATCACCGCCAAACCAATAAAGGGATTACGCAAAATATACATCGCCCATCCCGTAATAAGCATTCCAGTGGCAATCATAATTATTGTCCAGGCCTCTTCGGAAATACCCGGCAGGTTGAAGTTATAATTCACAAGCAGGGCGGTAACATTGGCTATTGTGGCAATACAGATCCAACCAAGATAGATGCCGAAGGCTGCCTTAATAAGTCCCTGGTGCAATACGGTGATATAGGTATTTATCATGATCAGGGTAATGAGCAATCCAAGCATCACCAGTAACGACAGGGGAAGCTTTTCATAATGCCAGGACACTATCCAGAGGGAATTCAGAAGACACGAAATGCCGAAAAGCAGGCTTATTCTTGAAACATCCTCCTGGTCCGATCCTGTAAACTGGATCACACAATAAGCCAGCAGAAGCAGATAGATGACCCCCCATATTGAAAAAGTCAGTCCGGCAGGGACAAAAAGATTGGGGAATGAGTCCGAAAGCTCGCCTGTTGACCTGTTATTGAGAGGAAGGGCATTTGCCAGATAGTTCATTACTATCATCAGGGCAAACAGGAAAACATTTACAATCTTCATAATAATTATATAATTTCAAAGCTTAAAAATCTGTGTTTTCAGGCAGTACAGGATGCATCAGAAAGCGGTTATAAATCCTGCACTTACTTTGCCGTGCGAATAACCTGAGAATTGATAAGTATACTCGCCGACAACCCTCAGGTTTCTCCTTAACAGATACCCGGCATGCATAGTCGCAGAGGTATAATCAAGCGGATCATAATCAGACTCCACCCAGTTAAAAAGGCCCGTCAGATACCATTTGCTCATGTCGCCCCTGGGTGAATAGATGATTTCTGTGAAACCTCCTGTTGTAACAACATCTGTCATAATGCCTGAGGGAAAGCCGGGGAGAATGACTTCCGAATCAGTCCTTCTTACCCATTGGAAATTGACAATGAATTTTTCATCCAGATCCAGTGTAATATCCGGTCCGTACATCTGGATCCTGCTTGTAACAGGAGGACCAATTACATCTTGCATCGACTCTTTCCCTGTGTATCCGAAAAATCCTGCAGACAGGTATTTCCCGATCGATTGAGAAACCCTGAGCATGAAATTTTTATACTTGTCCTTGTCGAAAAGATATCCCTCCCCTGCTTCCCCTATTCCGGCGCCGTTAACAATCTGGCCCACAAGTGTTGTGCTTGCAGTGATATCTCTTTCCATCACGATACCCTTATCATATTTTAGGTCAGCAGTGGATGTGCCGGGAGCAGAGCCGTAAATTGTATAGGGCTCGAGAGTGAACCTTAATTCACCTTTAAACAGCGGATCCGAGACCTGGAACTGTCCGGCGTACAGGTTTATTCCAGATCCGAGAAAGTCGTGATACATCAGGAAGGCATCTTCTACTCCGGCAATTTTTCCTCTTTCGTTGAAAAAAAAGTAGAAATAATATGAGAGCTTATCTGAAAGCTCTCCCCCGGACAGGATCTTAAGAACGAAAGGAGCCGCAAAATCAGCCGACCCCTGATTGCCGAAATTATAGGTTACAAATCCATCTGTACGGAATGCAAGGGGCACCTCCCTGAAAAGTGAAAGCCTGTCGTCCCCTGTTTCGATAAAGTGTCTTGGTGATTCATATTCAGCCATCCTGAATCCGTTACCGGCAAACTCATCTCCGAATGCTTTGAGACGGGGCATTGCCGGGGAGTGGCAAACCTGACAGCTGATCTGGTATTTGCGTGCAAAAGCCGGAATTGCTTTTGCGTCATCAGCCGGGAAAAATATAAAAAATGATAGTGCAAGGGATGCAATTTTGATATGAGAGTAATTTTTCATATTGCTATAATTAAATCGTTGCTACTATAATACTTCCTGAACATCCTGCTGACCCCCTTCCCGGCCTTCCCCCGCCGGGGGAAGGAGATCTGCTCTAGGGAAGAATCTCTATAGTTGTAAAATGTTCATTAACCATCATTATTTCTGATTCATCCGGCGGAACCTTAAGAAAATCCGCGACCGGCTTGACTAAAAGCTGATAGTTCATGACAGCCCTGACCGTCATTTCCCCCGGTGCGGTCTGATAAGGGATCCGGAATGTAATTCTTTCAACCTTCGTCTCCCTCGGGCCGATCCTGTAATCAACGCCCAGGCTCGCAGTGTTCCACTGCATTATGGTCATTCTTCCCTCCGGATCGAAATATGGCATCCTGAAGATCCTGTTGCCGTAGGGTATCCCATCCCTTTGCACACCCTCAAAGTTGTCAATCCGGAGCGGAACACCCATATCCTGATAGGCGAGGTAATCACCCGAAATCGTATATTCTT
>DIKJ01000027.1 GCA_002424525.1 Bacteroidales bacterium UBA5621
CCGGATAAGGGCATCTGGGAGATAAGGGGTCCCGAGAGACATTTTGTCTATTCGAAGATCATGTCGTGGGTAGCGGTCGACAGGGGAGTGAAGATCGCTCAACTGCTCGACAGGAATTTTTATATTGATGAGTGGAGCTCTCTTGCAGAGAGTATCAGGAATGATATTTTTACCAACGGATGGGATGAGGAACTTGGCAGCTTTGTTCAGTATTACGGTTCAAAGGATCTTGATGCATCAACCCTGCTGATGGAGGAATTCGGACTTATTGACGCCGGCGATCCGAGGTTTGTGAGTACGGTGCTTAAAACAAAGGAGCACCTCCTTAAAAACGGGCTTATGTTCAGGTATGTCAATGAGGATGATTTTGGCAAGCCTTCAGGGTCATTTGTCCTTTGTAACTTCTGGCTCGTCAACAGCCTGTACAAAACAGGATACAGGAAGGAGGCGATTGAATTATTTGAGAATGTACTCAGATATACGAATCATCTCGGATTGCTGAGCGAACATATTGATACGGCCACCGGAGAACTCCTGGGGAATTTTCCACAGGCATATTCTCACCTGGGGATCATACAATCGGCACTGCTGATCAACGGGGAGGAGATGACCTTCGAAGCGGACAGCTTCAGGTTCATAAAACCTTAGTCGCTATTTATTGAGTTTAGCCCAGGTATCCCTAAGTGAGACTGTACGGTTGAACACCAGTTCCGTTTCTGCAGAATCGTAATCGACACAGAAATAACCGAGCCGCTGGAACTGGAACTTATCAAGCGGGCGGGCGGAGAGGAGGGAGGGTTCCACTTTACAGTTACGGAGGATTTTCAGAGAACCGGGATTGATGAATTTACGGAAATCCTCTTCCTTCTGTCCCGCGGGGTCTTCATGATCGAAAAGCCTGTCGTAAAGCCGGACCTCCGCATCGACGGCATGCGGAGCCGAGACCCAGTGAAGGGTTCCCTTCACCTTTTTTTCAGAAGAACTGCCTCCGCTTCTGGTATCCGGATCATAGGTGCAATAAACCTCTTCTATGATGCCTGTCTCAGGATTTTTCCGCAAGCTTTCACATTTGATAATATACGCACCCTTAAGACGAACCTCCCTGCCGGGTGCCAGCCTGAAGAACTTATTCGGGGGATCCTCCATGAAATCTTCATTTTCAATATATACTTCGCGGCTGAACGGGACGGTGCGTGTTCCCATGCTTTCATCCTCCGGATTATTGATAAGCTCCACATCCTCAACTCTCCCTTCGGGGTAATTGGTGATAACGATCCTCAGGGGATCGAGCACACCGAAAACCCTTGGTGCACGCCTGTTAAGATCCTCACGGATGGCATATTCCAGCATCGATACATCGTTCATGGCCTCGACCTTGGTATAGCCTATCATGTCGATGAACCTCTTTATTGATTCAGGCGTATAGCCTCTTCGCCTCAGGCCGCATAATGTAGGCATCCTGGGATCATCCCACCCGTTCACTTTTCCCTCCTGCACCAGCTCGAGCAATCTTCTCTTGCTCATGACAGTATAGGTAAGGTTCAGCCTGTTGAATTCTATCTGCCGCGGCCTGTAATCATCTGTCCTGAGCTGATCGACAAGCCAGTCATACAACGGACGGTGAACTTCGAACTCGAGTGTGCACAGCGAGTGTGTAATGCCCTCAAAATAGTCGCTTTGCCCGTGAGCGAAATCATACATTGGATAAACTTTCCATTTCTCATCTGTCCGGTGATGAGCGGCTTTGATTATCCTGTAGATGATGGGATCGCGCATATGCATATTGGGCGATGCCATGTCAATCTTTGCCCTGAGTACCCGGCTCCCTTCCCCGAATTCTCCGTTGTTCATCCTTTCAAAAAGATCAAGACTCTCCTCGGGTTGCCTTTTGCGGTACGGACTCTCCGTACCGGGACGGGTTGGTGTGCCCTTCTGGGCAGAGATCACCTCAGCAGGCTGATCATCAACATAGGCAAGGCCACTCTTGATCAGGTCAACAGCAAAATCGTAGAGTTTCCCGAAATAATCCGAAGCATAGTATTCCCTCTCTTCCCAGTGGAACCCCAGCCAGTGGATATCTTCCTTAATGGAGTCAATATACTCGACCTCTTCTTTTACCGGGTTTGTATCGTCGAAACGGAGGTTGCATTTCCCTCCGTATTTCTCTGCCATCCCGAAATCGAGGCAGATGGCCTTGGCGTGTCCGATATGGAGATATCCGTTTGGTTCCGGAGGGAACCTTGTATGGATCCTTCCGTTATTCCGGCCGGCTTTCAGATCGTCTATTATGATCTGTTCAATGAAACTGACAGGCGTTTTTGACTCATCCCTGCTGGTGATATTTGCTTCGGTCATCCTTTCTGATTTTAAGACTACAAAAATAGGATGAATTTAAGAGCCTCCTGCAAAAAACATCTTAATTTTACGTTATCAGTCATCAGAGCGGAAACAAGATTACAAATCAAATATCAACCAGGCATAAAATGGGTAAGATACATATAGAGAGCATGGAGTTTTACGCTTTTCATGGTCATTACAGGGAGGAACAGATTGTCGGCAACAAATTCCTTGTCGATCTTACCATCGATACTGATATGCAGGTGCCTTCGGAAAGCGATAATCTGAAAGATGCGGTCAATTACCAGCGTGCCTATCAGATAGTCAAGGCTGAGATGGAGAAAAAATCACATCTGCTCGAGCATATAGCAGGCAGGATCGTTGATTCATTGTACAAGGAACTGAAGGGAATTAACAAAATAAAGGTCAAAGTCTCGAAAATCAATCCTCCGATGGGCGGCAAAATTGGTTCTGTGAGCGTGGAGATGGAGAGATAAAATGAATTACAGTTTTGATTTCCTGAAGAGATTGAATAACTTCGTATATGTTTAACAATCCCCAATACCTTGTTTTATGAAAAAGATACAAGCCCTGGTGCTTGCACTGGTCGTTTTATTAAGTTATCAGAAACCGGCCGGATGCCAGCAATCCATTACCGTTAATCCGTTAATTTCGGATACTCTCATTACCATTCAGGAATTCAAAAGCGCACCTCCGGTAAGGCACAAAATCGCCACCCAGGCTATGGCAAAGGGAGAGAAGCCCGGTGAATTTACCGGAGTCACCTATCGTTATACGAATAATGTGCGACCCTTATCGGCACGGCAGTTAAACCAGCTCGTCATGAAACAGGACGGCCTTCTGGATATCTCTTCAAAGCCGGCTTTTATCCCGCATCCCGATACTGTTTATGTCGATCCCCGGAGCGACCTGGTTTTTCAGACCATGCAGGTAAGTGATGCCCAGATGCTGATGCTCAGACCCAGGTTGTCGGCAGTATTCGAGGATATTGAAATCCCTGAACAGGAGGTGGGTGTAACTCTCGCGAACACCATTTCGCTGGCAGAAGGAATAGTAGCTTCAGCTGTAGGCTATGGCAAAGAGTATGCGGTAAATCTTGTATTCAATAAAACGAAATTTCAGCTTTATCAGGAAAAGAAGGATAGTCTGATAGTTACCCTTACCGGACAGATCACCGTAGCAAACCCCCGCATCGAGGGGAAATACTCAAAGTACAACGGGTACAAACTTGTTTTTAAAACTTATGAGCAGGTTGATCTTAAGGTAGATGCAAAGATGACCTTCTCTGATGAGAAAGAAATACCACTGTGGGGCACGGAAATTAAGGCTGGCGATCTTGGAAAATGCAAACTGACAGTTTCGTTGCTTATAACCGGGGACGGGCAGGTGAATCTTACAGCCGATATAAACCAGGGGATTGATATGGCACTAGGAGCAAAAGGCGGAACATTTTTTTATGTGCCGACCAGCATTGATAATATCTCGACCCTCGATCATTATTGTAATATAGGGTATACTGTTAAGTCAAAACTTTCGGTGTTTGCAGGCATTTTATGTCAGGCCACCCTGAAGATCAGGAGCTACAATGCTCTCGATATCTATGCCAGGGGAGGAATGGAGGGAACGGTGGAAACCGATGGCTCCACCCTTACAGCTGATATCGGGGCAAGAGTGAAGGCAGGAGGAAAGGTCGTCACGAAAAGCTTTACAGTGCTTGATAAATACTATTCGCTTTACAAACTTCAGATTGCCGACATGAAGGGCTTCAAGATGTTCATTCACGAGGCGTGTGCCTATGGCGACTATGTTGTCGGTGAGGTATACCGCGAAAACGGGAACGATTCTGTACCTTACAACGGCAGTTTAACGGTCATGGTCAGGCATGCCGACAACAAGATATCCCAGTACCCGGCCCGTACCGATGCGCAGGGTCTTTTCATAGCATCCGGCGTTCCCCTGAAGAAAGGTGATAAGGTTATGATAAAAGTGCCGGATGTGACAACGCCCGGCTCGCCTGTTGAAGCAACGATCCCATTCAGGAGTATAGCGCTCTTTGCAGCGGATTATTTTAACGGAACAGCATACGGTTCAGTGGCAGCCTCACGGAGTGAATGGGCCCGGATAGTAAAACCGGCGGCACAGGGACAGGTTCCGGCAGGTGCAAAGCAGGCTTTGCAGAACACACCTGCATCGAATCTGAAAGGCATTGCTGCTCCGGCCGAGTTTGCACGAAGGATGAATGATTTCCGGAGCAGTCTGACAGTCTACAGTGGACCGATCGGGTTTGTCACTATGCCCTCTCCGGCTAAACAAACTGCATCTTCACCGCCGCAAACTGCATCTACACCAGCACAAACTGTTTCTTCACCCGCCACAGGCAAGCCTGCTGTTGGTCAGGCTCTCTTACGCAACCAGCCGGCTGATCTTTCCGGTACAGCAAAAGCGAAGAGCAACACAGGAACTGTAAACTCTCCGCTCGGAATGTTCGCTGTAAGCGGACTGGAATTCAGTCCGGGGCAGCTCGTTCAGGCCGTTGTAGAAGTTGAGGGATTTACGATCGTTTCGGACTGGGTGGAGACTGATGGACTTCTGGTTTCAGAGATTGAGCATGAACAGCTCGTTTCAGGGTCGAATCTGAAAACGGAAAATCTCTCTGCCAGCAACAGTTTTGTTATTGTAAGCGCCATCAGGAGCACATCGGTTCCGGAAGGAAATGTTAAACTGGTAAAAGGGGCAGATGCAAAACATGCCTCACTGGTCTCCCCGGCGAAGGTTCCCGAATTTCCGGAAGCAGCCAGAGCCACTCTCTGGTTTTCGCAGACAATACCGCTCAGACCGGTGGAAGGACATCCGGGAACCGCTATTGCAGGGACAGGAGAATGGCAGAGATCTTTCCAGTACCAGTCGCCTGCTGATGTGATTGATCCTGCAAAGAACAGGAAACATCCGTTTGAGCTCGTCTCCTACACATATAAGAACCAGGAGCTCGGTTACAGGATCTTTATTGATCAGTGTGCATCGTGCACCACACCGGCCAATGTTGTTCAGAAATTAGGAAGCAAGCAACAGACCATATTGCCCGGCATGCAGCAAAAATCACCAGCTCCGGCAAGAACGGCACCGGTGGTCCAGCCAAAGGCACCCGTCAGACCAGGGATTTAAGAGTTAACCCGTGGAACTGATAGCCAGGTATTTTTTCATCTGTTCTTCATCTTTAATTCGTATTTTTGTATTTACAAGGATGATTCAATTTGTAATTTTCTTAAATGCAGTGAATTATCGTGAAGAAGAAACAAAAGAAAAATGAAAATGAGATGAAAAATTTACTCAAAATATTATTTATTGCAGGGTTTCTGCTATTAATGGGGCAGAAGGTCACAGCACAGGTTGTACAGCAGAGGGATACTCTCAGAATCAGGACAGATCAGGCAACCCAGACAGAGGATGTAAGGGAAGACGGCAACCAGTTGATGCAGAGGAATCAGAACCAGAACAGGCAGCAGGAAGCTGCGGCAAAAGCAGAAGCGGCAAAAGCCAATGCAGCACAGCCGGTAAAGCAGGTTAAATCTGCCCGTCCGGACATGAGCAAAGCTGCAGGAGCCCGTCCTCCAACAATTGTAAGACCCGGGGGATCCGGTATTCCGAAAGGGATCGGAAAGCCGGCCGGAGCTGGCAGAAAAGGAGGAAGGTAAAATATTATCTCCCGCAAAATGAAACTTTCAGGATCGTTCTTATCTATAATATTGTCAGGATTGCTGGTGTTTATGCTTCCTCACAATATCCTGTCGCAGGCGGACTCTTCAAACAATCCGTCTGACAGCCAGGTTACAAAGGATCCGCCTGCCGGTTCCCGTCATTCATTATTCACAGGCCTCGGATACGGCAGTAACATGATTTGGCTTGGTTCAACAATATCGCAAAACCAGCCCTTCGGCTATGGTGCGCTGACCTATGGCTTTAACAATGAGCTTTATGTGACATTGTCGGCAGTTCACCTGTCTGGGACGGATCCCTTTCTGGCCTTTTTTACAGGTTCCCTTAACTACAACCATGTATTCAACAAATGGTTCGATATATCGGCAGGGCTCAACCGGTATCAGGTTGCCACAACACTCCCCGATACGTTGTTTGGAAGTTTTACCTATGCCGACTTTACAATGGGCTTTGACTGGAAACTCATATATACAAAAATATCACTGGGAGGATTAATGTCGTATGATAGCCAGCTCTACTTACAGCTGAGAAATTCAAGGTACTTTCAGACACCTGATTTCTTTAAGGGCAAGGTCAATATTTCGTTCGATCCTTATGTGAACCTGTTGATGGGAACCTTTACACAGGCTGAAACAACAACAGGCCCTCCGGTAGTTATATTTCCCCCCTTCCGCAATTGGCGAACTACTGACGGCCAAAACTCCACGACAACCTACACACGCCGATTCGGGATGCTGGATATAGACATGGGACTGCCCATAGCCTTAAATACCGATTTCATGACAATTGAAGCAGAGGCCGGCTATGTTTTCCCGGTATATAAGGACTCCGGGTATTCGCGCCCGGAAGGTTTTGTATTTCTTCTGAGCGCCTATTTCAGAATTTTTTAACTTAGTGCCGATGAATGTTCTGATCGTAGAAGACGAGAAGAGTCTGGCAAACGAAATAGCAGCTTTTCTGAGATCGGAGAATTTCCTGTGCGACCTTTCGTACACCGGCATGGATGCTTCAGAAAAGATCGCTATCAATCTTTATGACTTTGTTCTACTGGATCTTGGATTGCCTGATTATAACGGAATTGATCTGATAAATGAAGCAAGGAAGGCAGGCAGTGAAGCATCTTTCATAATAATAACAGCACGGGGAGCCGTTGAGGATAAGGTGAAGGGACTTGACATCGGAGCCGACGATTACCTGGCAAAACCATTTGCGCTGATTGAGCTTCTTTCACGGATCAATGCCGTGGCGAGAAGAAAATTCAGGATAACGGTACAGGAGGTCCCGCTCGGCGATTTCATTATGCAGACTGAGTCGCGAAAGCTTTTCTGCAAGGGGAATGAGGTGGAGCTTACAAAAAAAGAGTATGACCTTCTCTGGTATCTTGTCCTTAACAGGAATAAGGTGCTGACGCGTCACCAGCTTTATGAGCATATATGGGGAAATATTCTCGACGATCAGTACGATAGTAATTTTATTGACGTTCATATTAAAAACCTGAGGAAGAAGCTTAATGCTCATTCTGCCACGCCATGGCTCGAGACTGTACGTGGTGTCGGTTACAGGGTTAGTACGGATTAACTGGCACTATTGCATCCTGGAATGATCAAACTGAAGATAAAGCTTGCGTTTTTCAATCTGCTTTCAAAGCTTGTTTTTACAGCACTCTTCCTGATATTTCTGCCCTATATCATTGAAAGGATTAACCTGCGGCAGGTTGATAATGATCTTGTCCAGAAAAGGGAACAGGTGATCGACCTGATAGCAGGAGCAGGTATCGATCCATTTATCTCAGCAGACTCCTCTGATGTCTTCGGAAGCTTTAACATTCTTAAGGAAGAATTCATAAGTCTCGAAAGGATCGAAACAGACGAGGACATTAACCATATTGAGGTTGCTGTAAGATTGATTGAAGATGAGGAGATCACATACCGGGTTCTGAACTATTCCTTCCTGGTCGACGGGCAGAAATACCTCCTCGAGGTTGGTAAGAGCCTGGCAAGTATTCAATATGCCAGGCGTAACATCACCAGGGTGATCCTGATCTTTCTGGTCCTGATAATCCTGATCACACTGCTTACTGACCTTCAGTATACGCATCTGTTGTTACGTCCCCTCGACAGGATATCCCGGAAGCTCAAAGGGATATCCAGGCCGGAGCTTTTTGACAGAACGGAAGTGAGAACGACCACAACAGATTTTCATAATCTCGACAATGCCATAAGGGAACTTATGGAGAATATCGATCAGCTTTTCCGGAAAGAGAAAGAGATTACAGTCAATATTTCCCATGAGCTCCTCACGCCGGTTTCGGTATTGAGGAGCAAGCTCGAGAATCTCCTGCTGAGCGGGAATGCGGATGCTGAAATGCCGGAAAAGATAGAAGAGTCTCTCAAAACGCTTCACAGGCTCCAGAGCCTGGTTAACTCACTGCTTATGATCGCCCGGATTGAGAGCCATCAGTATCTGAGGGAGGATAACTTCTCTGTACAGGATGTTCTGAAGGAGATCATTGAAGAGATAAGGCCGATAGCTGACGATAAAGAGATACTCATGACTGAGGAGTATCTCCGTGATTTTCAGTTCATGCAGGCTAACAGGGCGCTGATATTCTCAATGATATATAATGTAGTTAACAATGCCGTAAAAAATACACCGGCAGGAGGGGCTGTTGTGATAAGGAGTTACTTCCATCAGCAAAAATTTAACGTGACGATATCCGACAACGGCAGGGGGATGACCAGGGAGCAGGTGGTCAATCTCTTTTCGCGCTTTAAATCAAGGGTGAATCCCGGTGAAGACGGAACAGGCATCGGTCTGGCAATATCGAAGACGATAGCCGATTTTCACGGCATTTCAGTATCAGTGACTTCTGAACCTGAAAAAGGAACCACATTTTTTTTCATTTTTCCTGAAAATTCATGATTTCTTCATTATCACAGGCTTACATTTGAAAAGTAAACTGAATGTTAACTTAAAAATGAAGAATATGAAAAGGACAATTGTTTTAACAGCGATGGCACTTTTAATAAGTGCAGCTGTAGCGGCTCAAAGTACAAATCAGGCAGGAAATCAAGCCGGAAATGAAGCACGAATAAATGCTCAAACTCAGGCACAGGTGCATGCTGAGGAAGGTATGGCAATCCAGGAGCAGGCCCGTAGCATGGATCGTATGTCGAGGCAGGAGCGTAAACAGGCAAGGGCAGAATTAAGGAATGAAGCAGCCCTTCATGGTCAGACAGTAAGTGAAGTTGCAAGGACCACAGAATCGGGTCGCGGTAAGGGAGAGGCTGTGAGTCAGCAGGCCAGGGTCAAGGGTGAGACACAACAGGTTAGGGTCCGTCAGGAGACCAGGGCTCTGAACGGTGCTGCTCAGAGAAACCAGGGTGTTTCCGCAAGTCAGATGCAACGCGGCAACATGAATATGACAAAAAGACCAGGTTCAGGCAGAAAGTAGAGTTAAGGTTAGTTAATGGGTAAAAAGGGTGTCTTAAATGGGCACCCTTTTTTTGGGTAATCCCTAACCCAACAATAACAGTTTGTAATTGTTTTATAACATTTTTTGTTAATTTTGCACTCGTGGTCGGTTTACCGAGTGGCTAGGTAGCGGTTTGCAAAACCGTTTACGGCGGTTCGAACCGACTGAACGAAGTGAAGGAGCTCGTGAGGCGAACGAAGTGAGCCGAACAATCCGCCACCGGGTTATTGTTTTGAAAGTTTTTTGAAGTATTATTTAACTTATGGTCGGTTTACCGAGTGGCTAGGTAGCGGTCTGCAAAACCGTTTACGGCGGTTCGAATCCGCCACCGACCTCAACAAAAACCCCCGGACACAAAGTGACCGGGGATTTTTATTTCCGGCCGACGCCAGCTTGCTGAGCGGAGGACAGGAAATAAAAAGACCAAAGCTGCTGAAAGCAGCCTGGGGTTTTTGTTGAATGGTCCCCCCAAACCGGATCACCGAAGGTAATCCGCCACCGACCTCAATTTAATAGCTCATCGTATTGATAATCAGTATGGATGAGCTTATTTTTTCACGGCTACCGTACGGCAAATATCAAAAATAATATAAAAGTTCATTTAAAACAGCAACCCGGGGAGTCCTGTTAACAGCACTTTGTCAATAGCACAAAGAAAGTCTAATTCCTTCCACCCTTTATTGGAATTACAACTATTCTGCAGAAATTGTATATGGCAGATATTGAGTACAATAGTGTATTTATTGCGATAATCAATCAAATTGATTCCGATAATATAATGCCCAAAATGTAATTATACATAATGACTTAATATACAATATGTTACATTCTCACAGATTGAGATGAATTATCACATCCTTAAAACGTATCTATGTCCATGAAATACAGCACTATACGTACATTTTAACTATTCATGAGTGAGTCAGAATTACTTGCCCTGAGACATTGTCCTTGTGAAAATAAATATTCGATCCTCAGCGAGTTGAGGCTGAAATAGAATTATTAAAACGCCCGCTTGAGTTCAGATAATAACTCTATAGACTAATACTATACTTCTGAAACCAATCATAAAGACACCTTTCATAACTGCCATTGATCTCGTTCATCACTGACAACCCAAGAGGAGTTAATCTGTACCGCTTGTAGCTATTGATAATCTCAGCTACCTGGATCATATCCTTTCCAAGAAGCGAGCCCAAGTAATACTTGATCTTAACAAGGTTTTAATAGCCGATGAACTTAAGACATGCATCCTGACTCATGCAGGTATTGACATGCCTACAGTACAGGTACATACCGTTCAGGAAGATAATCTCATTGATTGATAACTTGTATTTCCGTCTGACAGGTTTCAAGCCCCGGAAGAGATTGTGCAGGATATAATGTATTGTTGTGGTTGGAATATTATATTGCTCAAGGATGCCTGAGGTCTGAGTGGTGGTGTCGATACTTATATCGTTCTGTTTGTTCATGAATACAAAGTTAACACTTCCTGATGACTCGTTAGAAATGCCCCATTTGACCGTCTTTGTAGAATGCTATTTGAGGTGAGTAAAACTAATTTGGCATGCTTTTTTTGAAGTCGGGAGAAAAAAGAATTCTTATTTGCAGGGGGTGGGTTGCGATAAAATGGTTTTCCTTTAATAATACCCCCCCTCTGCTTGTATGGTCAACCTGAGAAGGTTTGTCTGTTTGTTCAAAGAACTAACCCAAGCAATTGGTTCTTATCTCACTTTTAGTATTCCTCCTTACTCTGTTGTCAGGGGATCTCATACGGTTGCTGAACACCCTGAAGAACGGTGCCGTTGCTGCCGGGGAACATGTGCCAGACCAGCTGGCCGACAGTAAGGCTGACTGAACCTCCGCTACCTGTTGCAGTTCCCCCTGTTGCTGGAATGGTTGCCTGAGCTTGTGCAATTGCCGCTCCAAAACAATACAATAAAAAAATGGTGAGTACTTTTCTTATATTTTTCATATTCTTAACGTTATAGGGCTTGAAATCAGAGAATATTTATTTCCTTCAAGTTACAAAAAACAATAATGCGAGTCAAATAAAAATCCGCCCAATAGTATCTTCCCAGACCTGATGAAGACAATCTGAAGATATTAATCTCGAAGAATAGCGATTATGTGCCCATCTGGAACATGTATTGCATGAAGTGGACCCTGACTATTACTTTTTTCTGTTCTCTGACCTTCCAAGACCATTCCAGGGACACTCAGGGTAAAATACTGGCAGGGCTGCATACAGTCAAATACCAAGAGCACCAATTTTTTATTTCAGGCAGAAATAAGAATGCTTTTAATAAGACATGGGTAATAGTAGATCTATATGCCTTATTAATTGATTGTCCCCAATAATTGTCATGGTCAACGCCGCCAGATTTGTTTGTTTTTGCAGTTTTAAAGTGAATCTGTAAAAATAAAAGATGCATCAGGCCGGAGGCTTGCAAAGTTTGGGAAATTAATTGACTTTGTTCTATGCAATGAGTAAATTTGATGAAAACTTGAAATGATGCGAAGGGCATTATTCTTAATTTTAATAGCACTATTCTTTTCATTTAATACTCATGCCAGGTACACTAAAACCAGTAAGCTTAAATATAAAACTGATTATAGTTGGTCTGATTATTATACTGTTGATGTTATATTTATGTCTGGTAGCGAATTAAACCGTGCTACTAAAACTTTCAAATACGATAGTTTTACAACCTATGCGATTATCTTTTGGAAAAATGATGAAGCTACTATAATTAAGATTTCTTCTTTTACAGGCTGTGGTACTGAAGTTAATGAGAGCTGCATCATAAACAAAGTAACAAATTTAGAAGGAGAAGATCAGAACGGGAGAGGATGGGAAATATGCACGGGAAAGATATGTTTTTAGAGGCATTCAGGTTTTAATCATAAAAGTTCTCAATAAATGAAACCAATTTTCTATCCTCCTAAAGCTAATAGGATTTACTGTTTTTTACTATTTTATTTTTGTACATCGTTTGAGCCATCTTTCGGCCAAGACTGTAATAAAATCCCTTCATCTTTCAGAAGTTATGAACAAGCCGTTCAGATTGTTAAATCGTCAACATTTAAGATTCGTGAGAGTGTAAATACGTCCAAAAGTTCCTGGATAAGAGCTGCTTCGTTTTATAGTTGTGATTCACAAAAAGGATTTATGATAATAAGAACGGACGATAGAGAATACATACATCAAAATGTCCCAATTGAAGTATGGAGAGGATTTAAAAATGCTAGTTCTTTTGGAAGTTATTACAGTAATAATATAAGAGGGAAGTATAGGCTTCTTTTATCATAATAACATGATTGCATTGAGAGTATTAGAATGTGTGGCTATGATTGCCCCTTCTTTGGGGGATCCTCTTTCCTTTGCCGGCTTTCCTCATTGAACTCTCTCATAACCTCCAACGGCGTTTTGTTCTTGATTTTCGACATCAATACAAGAAAGGCTTTTGCCGATGGGCTTAATCTTTTTACTTGTTTACTCATTAAATTAGTAATTAATCTCTTTTAGAGTAATTGATACTTCGGATCATCCTTATGTTCTACTGCAAAGTCAATATTTTCAGAAAGCGATTTACTATTAACTGCAAGTTTAAAGACCTCTAGTGGTCCTATGAATTGGCAGTATTTCCTATTGAATGGCATCTTCAGATTCTTGTTTCTTCAGCATCTCTACAGCTTTCTCCTTTATTTCCTGACCGGCCAGCCCGTATTCTACGAGTGTTACATTCAGGAAGTTTTCAGCTTTTTCCACCGACTGTGCGCGTTTTAAATGCAGATGTCCGGTATTCGGGTTATTATTCAGGATCGAGGGTTGTCCTTTATACTTCCCGAAGATAACAAAGCTCATCCTCAAACCGCGTGCATATGCACCCATCCTCGATTTACCGCATATTCCCGTTGCGCTGTCTCCGGGATCCTGTAATTCATCATAAATAATCCTGGTTATTTTCCCCTCGTTCCTTAGTTCTCCAAGTTTAGAATAGAGCTTTGATTCCTTTGAGACCATGCTCGCACCCATAACCAGGTTAACATCAGGTCTCTCCTTGCCGGTGTTTATGAAATAGTCTACCAGCATGATCCCAACCTGTGCTGCCAGTACAGTCCCGAAACTCGATGAAACAATCGTAACATCTGTAGTCTCATCATGCAGGGCATCCAGAATACATCTGCAAGCAATCACGGTCTTTTTGTTCCTTTCAGGTTTCCTCATGGGTTTCTGCCCCCTGTTGAGCGCCCAGACAACATTGCTTATACTCGCTTTGCTGACAGGTTTATCTATGATAGTAAAATCGTTTCCAAACAGATCTTTCATAGAACCACAGTAAGTCCGTGTAAATGCATTCGGAGAGTGTTTACCGTGGTAGCCTCCACCAGGAATGAAGAAGAAACTATTTACCTTTACGTCCTCCTGTGCTGAAACATTCCAGGTATATGGATTTGTTAGGTGAAGGATTATTGAGAAAAATAGCACCTTAAAATTGGGCATTATGAAGTTAACTCCTCTGATTGCTTGATGGCTTATTTTAAGAATCTCAGCATTGCAAAAACAAATGAAAGAATGGTTAGCGTTTTTTCTTGGTCACTTTTATGTCTGCCAGGTAATCAAAGGTAATCCAACTTTATGATAAAATCAAGTTACAAGAGTAGAGCAGAGCAGTCCAGTACGGGGAGGATGTCTTTCTGCCAAAAAGCATATTGAAGGACTTGATGGATTATTGAAGCATCCACTGTCACGTTTTTCATTTCAATAATGCAGAAATTACCATCGGCATCAATTCCGATAATATCAGGGATTCCAAGTTTGTTTCCGCCACCGACCTCAACAAAAACCCCCGGACACAAAGTGACCGGGGTTTTTTATTTCCGGCCGACGCCAGCTTGCGATATTCCTGGCAGTAACCTGTGCTCCTGAAGTTGCCGAACAATACCCTCTCTTAATTTGTTTTTATTAATATTGAGTTCCATTGCTTTCATTAATAAGAACAAACCATGAAGACAGGAATCGTCAGGAAATATAAAATACTGGATACGCCCAATGACGGTAAGATAATATTTGCCAGGCTGATCGTGGGCCTGATCTTTATATCCGAAGGTATTCAGAAGTTCATCTATATAGAAATGCTTGGGCCTGGATTCTTTAAGGAACTGGGATTCAACGCACCTCTCTTCTGGGCTAACTTCACCGGTACCTTCGAGATTTTATGCGGAACGCTGGTTCTTCTTGGCCTGCTTACCCGACTGGCTTCCATTCCCTTGCTGATCATAATGATAACCGCCTTTTTTACAACAAAGCTACCGATTCTGACAACCAGAGGTTTCTGGTCATTCTCACACGCATACCACACGGATTTTGCCCTGACGGTTCTGCTGATACTGCTTATCATTTACGGAGCCGGGAAGTGGTCGGCCGACCTGAAATTCGCAACGTCAGAAAAACATTAAACAATATTTCTTAATAATTTCCTATCTTTATACAGACTTCAAAATCTGTAAAACTTTAGATATGAGAAACATTTCAAGACGAATTTTTGTCAGGAACACCATGGTTGGTGCAACGGGCCTTGCCGTTCTGCCTCTCCTGCAAAGCTTCAGAATGAGTCCTAACAATACCATAAGGATAGGTTTTCTGGGACTTGGCCAGCAGGCAATGAACCTGATGAACGGCTTTATCGGCATACCCGGAGTGCAGGTTGTTGCCGGAGCTGATGTCTACGGCATCAAAAGACAGAGATTTGAAAAGCGGGCCAAAGATTATTATCAGTCAAAAAAAATGTCGGTCGATATTAAATCGTACAGTGACTACAGAGAGATAATCGACCGTAAGGACATTGATGTTGTGGTGATTGTAACTCCTGACCACTGGCACACCCTGATGGCACTCGATGCCTGTAGTGCCGGGAAAGATATCTATCTTGAAAAACCGATCACTTTTACAATTAAGGAGAGCCTGAAAGTTGCCGAAGCGGTGAGGAGAAATAATGTGATCCTTGCAACCGGCAGTCAGCAACGGTCCGACAGCAATTATCAGCATGCCGTTAATCTCGTTCACAGAGAGGCTATTGGAAAACTCAGAAAGGTAAATGCCTATGTCGGACCGGGACCGGCTCCGTACGACCTTCCGAAAGAAAACATTCCCGCTGATCTGGACTGGACAAAATGGCTGGGGCCGCTTCCATTTATCCACTACAATCCAAGACTAAATCCCCCGATTACTCTCGATCCGCCCAGGAATGAAACTTACTGGGGAGCCTGGCGCTACTACAAGGAGACCGGCGGAGGATTTATCTGCGATTGGGGCGCCCATAATTTTGATATTGGACAATGGGGACTTAAGAAAGACCACAGCGGCCCAGTAAAAATAATCCCGCCTGGCTATCAGGATACCAAATTCCTGACCTACGTTTATGACAATGGCCTTGAGATGACCAATGAGCCTTATGACTCGTCGAAAACTCTCGGGATCAAATTCTGGGGCAGTGACGGATGGGTAGAAGTTTCAAGGGGACGAATAGCTGCTTCTGACAATTCCCTGCTCCCTCCAAAGGATGTTGTAGCGGACCCGGGACTATATGAAAGAAGCTCCCTGCATGTCGAGAACTTTATAGAGTCAGTAAAAACACGGAGGGATCCGGTAGTTCCTGTCGAAATAGGCCAGAGAACAACAGCGTGCTGTATCCTGGGCAATATCGCCCTTGAACTGAAAAGACCGGTCAACTGGTCGCCTGAACTCCAGTATTTCATCAATGACCCTGAGGCTGAGAAATACTTTCACAGGGAATACCAGAATGGATATAAGCTGTAACAGCTTAGTTTAAAATAATTTAAAGCCACAAGAGTCAGGTTGGTGCGGATTCCGTAAAGCCGGAACCATTGGTTATTTGGCTAAAACTGCCAGGGCAGGTAATTCTTTTTTTAGCAAAAGACAAACATTAGTGCTTATGAGTTCAGATGATAAAATATTCTACAGGACAAGAGAATTCAAATCAATCGGATTATGGGAAAATGTAACTGAGGATCAATGGAATGATGCAGGCTGGCAACTAAAAAATCCGATCAGAAGCGTTGAACACCTGAAAAGAGTCATCAAACTAAATACCTGGCAGGCGCAGGAGATAGAAAGGACTTTGGATGCATTGAAGAGCGAAGGAAAGGAGGCCCTCCGGATCACTCCGTATTATGCATCCCTTATGCAGGCAGATCCTTTTCATCCTGAACTCCTGCCCGGTATAAATGCCGATAAACGGCTTGATCCCATATTCTGGCAAAGTGTACCCACCCCTGCAAACCTGCTCTTTCCCGACACAGGCGTTGAGGGTGCAATGAGCGAAAGCTCGAGAAGCTACGGGGCAGCATACCAGCGTTATCCCAACAGGGTTGCGCTTTTCGTGGCTCAGAATACAAGCTGTTCCTCATATTGTGTTCATTGCCAGAGGGCAAAATCACTGGACGGTTCTATCGATGTGAACCGGACCGAAATAAACAAAGGATTATTTTATATCGGCTGGAACAAAAACATAAACGAAGTACTTGTTACAGGCGGCGATGCCCTGATGATCAGCAAACCCCGTTTACAGTATGTCCTGGAAGAACTGGGCAGAATACCTCACCTGCGTACCATCAGGATCGCCACCAGGGTCCCGGTTGTTCTGCCCATGGCCATAACCGACGAACTTCTTGAATTGATCAGTACCTCGGCAAACAAATACAATAAGGGGCTTGAGAAATATGTGTACTTCATGACGCATATAAACCATTACCAGGAGATAACACAGGACCTTTACAAAGCAGTTAAAAAGATACACGACCACGGATTTACAATCAGAAACCAGACGGTTTTGCTGAACCATGTCAATGACAATTACAAGATCCTGGCCGAGACCTTCAGAAGAATGTTCTGGATCGGGGTTCATCCGTATTATTTATTACAGTGCCATAAGGAGAAAGGGATTGTCCACTTTATAACACCTATCCAGGTTGGGAAAATCTTTATGAAAAACCTTCAGGGCTGGATCTCGGGTACTACGGTTCCCCGGTATGCCGCCAACATCGAAGGCGGAGGAGGAAAAGTTCTCCTTATGCCATCAGGACACGACACGTTGAATACCGGAGTGAACCTCGAGGATAAAATCTCGGAAAGTACAGCGGTTGTCAATACCTGGGACAATAAAACATTTTACAGTTATGAAGCCCTTGGCAGAGCCGGAAAGGAAGAGTATATAAGGGGGGTAAAACTGATGGACAAGTTTATCGGAAGAGAAGGAGTTTTTCTCCCAAAAATCATAATTGTTGATGACCAGGGTACCCTGGTTGAAACCACCAACAGGACCAGACTGCCTGCTATTGATAAATCCAATAAGGCCAGACTGCTTGATTATGAGATCCATAAGAGCGGGATGCCTTTAACCAATCCTGCCAGAATCTCAAATGAACTGGACAAACACTTCATGGGTTCAAAATATTTCAAAAAAGAATTTTAATTTCAGATAATGAAGAAGATAAACGAAGAAGCAATTAAAGAGGTGTCCGGATCCAGGAACCGGCGTGATTTCCTGAAGAGTGCAGCCATCGGAGCGATGGGTGTTGCCGGGCTCGGTTTTTCACTTCCGGAGGAGAGGACCGGACAGGGAAATCCCGTGGCAAGGACCAGGGAAGAGAGATTGAAAAGCATGGCATCCAACAGCTATGCTGTCAATCAGTTATTCAGGAGAAGGGTATCGGCTCAGCAGACTGAACGACCTGAAACAACAAGGCTCAAGGAAAAGTACCGGGAACTTACCCTGCTCGATTTCCCGCAATTCACAAAAGATACCTATCCCGGGGTTCCGGCTATGGATCTTTGGTCCTCCCTGTTCGGAGATTTTACCGATGACTCGATGTTCACGCGTGTTGAAAGAAACAATCAGGTTCGACCGGGTGAATTTGACCCTTCATCCCTCTCTTCAAAGCGCTATCTTGATCAACTGGCAACAAGGATGGTCTCGGCCGGAATAACGGCAACACACATCTCAAACAATGCTCCAAGGAATCTTGCGGATCTTGACGATGAGCTCAGAAAGGAGGGTATCAGGGTAGGTAAGTTATGGCTCGATGCTTCAAAGCAGATAGGAGTCAGATCGATGCGTGTAAACACCGGAGGTCCTCAGATTATCCCGGCATCAGTTATTCAGGGAGGTTATCCGCGAAATGAGCAGATTGTCCCTTATCTCAAAAATGCAATAGAATCTTTCAGGGAGCTGGCAGATTATGGCGGGAAGAGTGGCGTGAAAGTAACTATTGAGAATCACTGGGGACTCGCCGCCGATCCTGTGAACATCATAATAATCCTGAATGAAGTCAACAGCCCTTACTGTGAAGCTTCCCCTGATTTCTGCAACTGGGAGCATGAGTATATGCTCTATCATGCGCTCGAAATGCTTACACCAAAAGCCACTTCGATGATCCATGCAAAAAGGTGGACCCGTTTTCCGGATGTGGATATACCCCGTTGCGTTAAGATACTTAATAAATGCGGTTACAAAGGTTATATCTCTTTCGAATATGAAGGCGGAGGCGACCCCGTTGAAGGTACCCTTAAATTAATGAATGATGTTGTCGACGCACTGGTATGATCCTTTCACTGAACCCGGACAGGTGAATTTGAAAGCAGAGAATCATGGCGGGTCCGGGAAACATCCGGCAATTTACATGCTGATTACGGTTCTCAGCCTCATCTCATGTATCGTGTGTGGTCAGACATACGGTAACGACAGGTCCGGGGCCGGGGAGGGATTTGCCTGGCCCGGCGGAAAGAAGATGGCCCTGAGCCTGACCTTCGACGATGCGCGTCTTTCTCAGATAGATACAGGGATACCCCTCCTCGATAAATACGGAGTAAAAGCTACATTTTATGTATCGCCGGGGAGTATGATGAAAAGGTCCGAAAAGTGGAAGAGAGCCGCGCTGACAGGACACGAGGTAGGGAATCACTCGATTCTGCATCCATGCTCAGGTAATTTCACCTGGTCGAGGGAGAGGGCCCTCGAAGATTACACGCTTCAGCGGATGAAAACCGAGCTTGATTCCGCAACCAGTCTCATTAAGGAGGTCACGGGGATTGCCCCGGTCTCATTTGCCTACCCCTGCGGACAGACATTTATCGGAAGAGGGATCAATGTGCAGAGCTATGTGCCCCTGATAGCCCTCATGTTCGATAGCGGCCGTGGCTGGCTTAACGAGGCCCCCAACGATCCCTCATACTGTGACCTTGCCCAGCTGAACGCCTCGGAACTGGACGGGAAGTCATTTGATGAGATACTGAGCCTGATTAAGACCGCAAGTGCAGGAGGTCACTGGCTGATACTTGCCGGGCACGAAATGAATGTTGAAGGGCGTCAGACTTCACAGTTAAAGACCATAGAAGCGATATGTAAATATGCATCTGATCCTGCCAACGGGATCTGGATCGATAATATCCGCAAC
>DIKJ01000226.1:0-1824 GCA_002424525.1 Bacteroidales bacterium UBA5621
GAATTGTGTACTGCGCCATAACAGGTTATGGCCAGGATGGCCCATATAGCATGCTTCCCGTCCGGGATCTCACCTGTATGGCTATGAGCGGCGTTTTGAGTGTTATTAATGAAGGCGGCCTGCCCCCATTGGTTCCCGGTGTCAAGATTTCTGATGTATCTGCGGCCATGTATAGCACTATAGGTATTCTTATGGCTCTCGCCGCGCGTGAAAAAACGGGGAAGGGACAATTTGTAGATGTGTCAATGACTGACGGAGCTCTTTCGTGGCTCACGCCGCCGATTATGAATTGTTATTATGAAGGGAACATACCTGACAAAGGAATAATATATTTGAGCGGTAAGAGACCAGCTTATAATGTATATAAGACGAAAGATGAGAAGTATATCAGTATCGCGCTGCGTGAAACTCCATTTTGGAAAAAGCTGTGTGAAAAGTTGGGAAGACCGGACCTCCTTCCATATCAAAACCCCGATGCTGACAAGTTTGATGAGATTGTTTCTGCTTTACAGGATGTGTTTTTGACAAAAACCAGAGACGAGTGGTTTGAAGAGCTGAATGATGTGGGCGTTGGAAAGATATATCAGTTAGACGAACTTGAATCGGATCCACAGATCAGGCATCGGCAAATGATTGTTGAAGTAGATTGTCCGGGTGTAGGAAAGGTCAAACAGACGGGCAATCCCATCAAGTTATCAGGCACGCCTCTGAAAATCAAGTCTCTATCACCTTCCTGCGGTCAGCATACCAGGGATGTTTTGATTGAAGCTGGTTATTCCCGGGAAGAAATCGATCGGTTCTATGAGCAGGGCGTGGTTGCCTGAGAGACAATTTTTTTATTGCGACGTAAGTATATTTTTTATTATGAAAGGTGGGTTGAATTATGGAGTTTGAAACGATTGAACTGGTCAAAAAGGATAATCTGGCGACATTAACCTTAAACAGGCCGGAAAGAAGCAACGCCATCAACATGAAGATGATGGAGGAATTGGCCGTAGCGATTGAGGATATTGCTCAGGATGATGATATGAGAGCCATGCTTTTGACCGGAGCCGGCAAGGCGTTTTGTGGCGGGGCTGATCTCGATATTATGCCGGGTGGCGGGAACGTCGAGAATTTTGCTAAGTTAGGCGTTGAAAATTTGAGGCGCTCATTTTTATTCAGATCATCGAGAAAGATCATGTTGGGGATTCAGCAAATGGAGAAACCGACTATCGCGATGATCAATGGGGCATGTGTAGGAGCGGGATTTGATCTGGCCCTGGCATGTGATATTAGAACAGCCAGTGAGAAAGCTAAATTCATGTGTGGTTTTGTGAAACTTGGTCTTTTCCCGGGTTTTGGCGCCGCATGGCTTTATCCAAGGACAATGGGGCTAGCCAAAGCCATGGAAATGTTATTTACAGGGGATATGCTTACCGCTGAAGAGGCCATGAGGACAGGTATGCTTAACAAGCTGTCAACTCCTGACGAGCTCGAGGCTGCTACCCTTACAATGGTCAGAAAGATTGTGGATGGACCTCCCGTTGCCATCCGGCTCATGAAGTCTCAGGTGTACAAAGGGATGGGCACGGATTTTCCTACAGCCCTGGATGAAGCCGCCGTTTGTGAATCGATTACGCTTGCGTCAAAAGACCATATTGAAGGAATAACATCTTTTCGGGAGAAGAGAGCTCCATCCTTTAAGGGAGAGTAAGTTTTCGCTCAAGTCCTGAGATTATTAAATAAGCAGGGTGCTCATCATAAAAAATTCTTGACATAAAAATTACTGCTGTGATAACCTGTCCGTTAACATCAATATGAGACCTTTGCATAACTCCAGTA
>DIKJ01000226.1:1900-6122 GCA_002424525.1 Bacteroidales bacterium UBA5621
GGGGTTATGCAAAGGTCTCAATATGTTGGTATTAAACGCAATAACAGAAAAGGAGAAATGAAATGCAAAAAATTATGTTAATCAGTGTGGTACTTACACTGTTGGTTGTAGGAAACGTGGGTGCTCAGGAGTTTACCCTGAAAAGCGACGATTTGGGAGGACAGTTGACACAGTCTCAGGTATTCTCAGGATTTGGATGTAACGGCAAGAACATTTCGCCCTCGCTGAAATGGATTAATGCGCCCAGCAATACAAAAAGTTTTGCGGTCACCGTTTATGATCCTGACGCTCCTACTGGCAGCGGGTGGTGGCACTGGGTTATTTTTAACATTCCGGCCGGTGTCAATGAACTGAAAGCAGATACAGGACGGATTGAAAAGAATCTGGCCCCCGCAGGGAGCATTCAAAGCGTAACAGACTTCGGTAAACCGGGATTTGGCGGCGCCTGTCCTCCACAGGGAGATAAGGCACATCGCTACATATTTACCGTTTATGCTCTCAGCATAACAAAATTGGATTTGGACGAGAAAACGTCTCCCGCAATGGCGGGGCTTATCTTGAACAGCAACACTATCGCCAAGGCGTCTCTTATAGCGTATTACCGGCGGTAAAAAAGCAATGTGATGGGATTAATAAAATCACATTAGATTAAGGAGGGACAATGAAAATCAAGAGGATAGAACATCTGGGTATTGCCGTTAAGGATATCGAGAAAGCGGTATCTTTTTATAAGGATGTGCTTGGTCTTTCTTCAACGCCCATTAGCAGGGAAGAGGAAATGGGGGCGGCGATAGCTTTCGTGGATATCGGGGAAAGCTCGCTTGAGTTAATGTCGCCACTGGAAGAGCCACCGGCAAGGAGCGTGGGAGATATCATGCGTAAGTTTATCGACTCCAAAGGAGAAGGGATTCATCATCTCGCAATCTGTGTGGATGATATCGAGGCGGCGATGAAACAATTGGAGAAGGAAGGCATTACGCTAATTGACAAAGCGCCGCGGCCAGGGGCCCATGGTAAAGTGGCATTTGCTCATCCGAAATCAACTTTTGGCATATTAATTGAGTTATGTGAACCCTATGATCATAAGTAAATCTTTTAGGTGTTGGTATCCAAATATAGCAGGTAGCGTAAATATATAGAATAACTGGAGGTGTAAGGAATGTCTTTTAAAGTGACGCATGAACAGGAACTGGCGCGGAAGATTGCCCTGGAATTTGCAGAGCGGGAAATCATCCCACATCGAGACAAATTGAGGGTAGAAGACGAAGAGTTTGAAGAACAATTGGCGGTAAAAGAGGCGAAAGCCGGTTTTCACCTTGCCATGATACCTCGTGATGAAGGAGGAACCGGCCTGGGACAGGGGGGGAGGGTGATAATTTTAGAGGAACTGGGAGCGGCATTCCCACGTATGGTATCGTCTCTTCACCGGGAGTTCGCCTATGCTTTTGCCAAGGCTACCGGTGGCGTGGTTAAGGAAAAATGGATGCCCAGGATTCTCAAAGGTGAAGCTTCCGCCGCTCCATTTATCAATGAGCCGCAGGGCGGATCCGATGTGATGAATTTTGCGACAACCGCTCGTAAAGATGGCGATGACTGGATTATAAATGGGAGGAAGTGTTTCATATCTGATGGCCATAAGGTTGATTTCGGCATGATATTGGTTAAAACGGGCGATCCTAAAGATCCTGCCACGAGAGGGGCACGTTCGCTAACCGCTTTTGTCGTTGAAAAGGATATGCCGGGGTTTAAGGTGGAACGGGTGGAGAAATCTATGGTGGGGCACATTACGGCTACTGTTTCGTTCAGCGATGTGCGGGTACCCGGTAATTATATTGTTCCACCTGGCGTCGGCAGGGGGTTAACTCCTGTATTTATGGCTGTCTGGGATGTTGGGAGACTGGGTATTTCCGCCATGCTTTTAGGTTGTATCCTGGGTAGTTGCAGGTGTTCCATCAAATTTGCCAAAGAGAGAGTTCTGTTCGGCAAGCCGATTCATGACTTGCAGGCTATCAGGCACCGCATCGCCGATATGTACATCGACCTGGCCGCAGCGAGGTCGCTCACATATCGGGCTGCCTGGCTGAGAGATCAGGGGTTGAGCTCCAGTCAGGAGCAGTCTATTGCCAAATATTACTGTACTCAGGCAGCGATAAGGACATCTCTTCATGCCATTAACATCCATGGCGGTTCCGGAGTTATGGATGAATATATGCCCCAGATGTATTACCGTTATGCGCCTTGTTTAATTTCCGCTGGTGGAACGGATGAGGTCATGAAGGATACCATTGGAGTTGCCGCTATAAATGGAGCAAATCCTGTGATGGGAGCCAATCCCGCTGAAACCAGTGGATTTCATATAATGTAAAGGAGAACCTATGAAAGAGTTAAATTCAGTTGTATGCATAAAACCTGTCCCGGACCAGAGATTCTGGGATAAAATCAGCCTTGATCCCAAGACGCAGACCCTCCGCCGTGCGGGGATTCCTGTTGCGTTGGGTCCGTTAGATCTCAACGCCCTGGAAGAAGCGCTGCGGATAAAAGAGGCCAGAGGCGGCAAGGTAACAGTGATAAGTATGGGACCTCCCGGTACGGAAGAGATTCTGGAATGGGCCATAGTCTTAGGCGCCGATGAAGCGGTTCTTCTCAGTGACAGGGCCTTTGCCGGCGCGGATACCCTGGCTACCGCCTATGTTTTGGCAAGCGGTATAAAAAAGTTGGGAGATGTTGACCTGGTTTTTCTGGGAAATGAGAGCCTGGATGGCAGCACAGGCCAGGTTGGGCCACAAGTGGCCGAGTTTTTAGGAATGTCACATCTTACTCATATCACCAAAATTGATCTGGCAGGGGATACTAAGCTGAAAGCCAGGTTTCATATTGAGTTTGGTTCAATAGATGTGGAAGTAAAAACCCCTGTGGTGATAGCAGTAGACAAAGAGGTAAATGAACCCCGTCTTGCCAATATATGGGGAGCGGTGTGGGCGCAGGAAAGGAAGATCAACTGTTGGTCGATAAATGATGTTGAAGTGGACAAGGACAAAATAGGACTTCCCGGATCACCTACTCAGGTAGCAGGCGTGACCACAATTGAGTTAAAGCGCAAAGGTGAGATGTTGACTGGTGAGCCGGCTGATATTGCCAGGCAGCTGGTTAAAAAATTACAGACTGACAAAGTGCTTCCAGAAGCATTAGTATGTAGGAGGGATGTAGTATGAAAGAAGGTAAAGGTGTGTGGGTTTTTATAGAACAGAGAGGGGGATGCGTTAGCGAAGTCGGCCTGGAGTTATTGGGAAAAGGCAGGGAGCTTGCCGATAAAGTAGGCGAGAAGCTGGAAGCCGTGCTCTTTGGATATCAGACTGATTCAATGGTTGATGAACTTGGAGCATACGGCGCTGATACGGTTTACGTTGCGGACGATCCCCTGCTCGAAGTCTATAACAGCGATGCTTATGCGGTATTGATGCAGGAATTGATTGAGCAGTATAAGCCGAGCATGATGATAGTTGGAGCGTCTAATATTGGTTCAGACCTGGCCCCGAGAGTAGCAGCCAAGGTCGATACAGGTTTGTCTGCTCATTGTATTGGTTTTGATGTCGATGAACAGGGGAAACTTCTCGGCAAAGTTCCGGGTTTTGGTGGAGCGGTGATGGCGGATATCATTTGTCCTGAAGATTATCCGCAAATGGCTACTGCAAGACCCGGTTTTTTCCAGAAGCTGGAGAGGACTGAAGGAAGAAAGGCAGATGTGGTTGAAGTTGAGGTCAAACTCAAACAGGAAGATATTAACATAAAAGTATTGGGCACCTCTAAGGAAGAGCTTAAAGCCAGGCCTGTTGAATCTGCCGATGTAGTGGTTGCCGGTGGTTTCGGAATAGGTGGCCAGGAGAACTGGAAACTTGTAGAAGAATTGGCCGATGTATTAAATGGAAGTGTGGGAGCCACAAGACCGCCTTGTGATGAAGGTTGGGCAGAGCTGGATAGTCAGATGATCGGACAAAGCGGCAAGACAGTGCGTCCCAATCTTTACATAGGGCTTGGCGTGTCGGGAGCAGTGCATCACCTGGTTGGGATACAGGATTCAAAGGTTATAGTCGCCATCAATAAAGACTCTAAAGCGCCTATATTCGAGGCTGCCGATTATGGCATAGTGGCTGATTTCCGCCAGGTTGTTCCTTCCTTAATAGAAGAGTTAAAAAGCATTAGTCAGGCTGAAGGTGTTTAGACT
>DIKJ01000184.1:0-13574 GCA_002424525.1 Bacteroidales bacterium UBA5621
TTGTTTCAATCAATACCAGCGCCGTGGATGGTATATGCTCTGCAATGACACCCAACGATGCTTCCAGTGCGGCCATGTCGGTCTCACCCGACCGTACATTGCCCAGCTCCTCCTTGAGGTAATCACACTGAACATCTACTACAACTACATCAGCCAGTTTCAGGACATCATAGGTATAGGTAGCAATCAGGGTCTTTTTTTCATTCACACATCGCGCAATCATTGGGTCAACCTCAGGATCCTCAGCCTTAACCGGTGATAAACCCCTGTTAAGCAGAGGGATCTTCCAGAAACTCCTGACACTGGGACGCTGCATCCCGATAACAAATTTGGAGGGCTTCCGGTCCTTATCAACTGTATCGGCTACAATAGCAGCCATTACGGCTCCCACAAAACCCACACCCATTACCACTACTATTTCACGGCCTTTTAGACGTTCTTCCGCGACTCGCTTACTGAGGTTTTCAAATTCGGCTTTGTAATCCTCCGGCTGAGGTAAAGGGAATTTTTCTCCTGCGGGACTTACTGAAAATTTTGGACTCATACTGGTTTTGTTTATCATTAATATCAAAAAATTATCAGGCTTGTTCAGCGGCTAAAAATACAAATTGTTTTCTGAATGAAGTAATTATAGATAGTCTGCAAAGCGGCATTATATCAAAGAAATATAAGTGTACGTCAAAATAGATGATTCAGGAGCTTCGGACCGACCACAATTTTAAAACATTGCACATGATTTTCAGATCAACTGTCACTCTGAAATTATGAACCTGAATTGTACCTCTTTACTGTCTCTATGATTAGAAAAACTATAACAAGTATTGTTATGAAAATCAGCATTCCTTTTAATTCGTATGCGGGAAGGTTTGAAAGGACCCATAAAATTACAAGAGCTGAAAATACCGGAATAATATAGCCTCCGGGGATCCTTAAAACTTCGCTGTCAGCCCTCCCTCTCATCCTGAATTTAATCCCTGCCAGTATGACTCCAAGATAAATGATTAAATATGAGGCACTTGAAAGCATTGCGAGCTGCCTGAACTCCCCTATCGATGCAAAAACAAACCCGAGGCATGCATAAGTGATTATTGAAACATGGGGTGTCAGGTATTCCGGATGAATCTTTGCAAGCGCCGCAGGTACTATCACCCTGTCCCTGGCAGCTGCGTAAAGAATTCTCGGCATGTTAAGGACCATTCCGCTGAGGTAATGGTTATTCTGGTTCCGACCTGAGCGAAGCAGAGCATTATCATTATCATCAGCAAGCCGCATATCAGATACGCCCATATAGCCCCTCCCCCAAGCCGTTCGGCAACTATTGCAGGCAGAATAAATATCCCCGCCCCTATCGTAATGTTCACAGAATTGGAAATCAGTCCCCATATACCAATTTCTCTCCTTAGTCCTTCATTACCTGTCACTTAAAATCATATGTTATAAACTTTAACTTATTCAGAACCCTCTGCTATTGCCCTGAGACTATCACCAGCTTCTGCCTGCCCAGAATGCGTTCTCCCTGCCTTACCCGCAGAATGTAATACCCTGTAAGTGCTTGTGAAACAGTGAGTTTAAAATCGTGAGCCCCGGCCTGGTCAGGGTAATAAACCATATGAAGCACTTTTTTACCCAGTAAATCGAATATTTCAATATCAATTTTACTAACGTTCCTTATATAAAATAGTAAATTCACCTCGTCTCTTACAGGATTCGGGTATACTGTTAATATCGAGGTATCTTCTGAAGTATCAGGCTTTGCTGCAACAGGTATATTGGTGTCCATCCAGGCTAACCTCCGGGTAATCCAGTTTTTCAGCCAGTTGACCTCCTCCTCATAAGTATTACCGACAAAGTAATTGGGCCACACATAATTACCCAGAACGGGCCATCGGGTAAAATTCCTGTCAACGGCAGCGCCTAAATGAAGAACTGTATTATCGATATAAGACATTACAGAATCCGTTCTGAAAGGACCATTACGAAGCTCTTTCCATCGTGGTGCAAGAACGGACCTGTAACCCGGGTCCTCCATTAACCGCGCCCACCAGTGCATGGGGAAATTTTCATTCGGACCAAAGTTGGGGTAGAGCCATCTTTCGGTAGAAAGATTAAGTTCAGAATAGTTTACATTCCCGTAACAGAGATCGAAATCCCACAAGGGCCCGGCAAACAGTTTGCCCCCGGCGGAATTTTTCTTTTTATAAAAGAAAGTGCTGAAGCGATAGCCGTCCACATTATTTGTAAGCTCCTGAATAATCTGAAAATCAACGAACGAGTTTATATCGAGATATTTTCTGAAACCATTTACCGGATCCATGAATGAAGTACCGTTAAGATTATTCTCAAATTCGAGAAGGAAATTATGAATATAGGTCTTTTGTTGAGGAGCAATTATACTATATCTCGGGTAAACATATGTAAATTTATATTTCCGCGCATTATAATATTGATTTGACGGGTTTGTCCTGAAAAACATATCGGCGGTAAGGCCTCCAGTTTTGTCAACCTTGACTATATAACCACCGGTGAGATCGTCTCCAGAAGTCTCGTCGGGATCGAGTCTGCTGATATTGAGTCTGTTATCGTCCCTTTTAATATTCTCCATCAGCATATAAACCCCATGGTAGCTTCCGTTCAGATACACCTCGCAGAATCTGTATCTTGGCTGCCAGTTGCCCATCTTGCTCCCCAGATGAAAAGTGAGTGAGTTGCGCAGCATACTTTTATCGGAATAGGGTGCATAAAGAACCCAATCCTGCTCTTCTGGCATTCCGAGCAGGCTCGCGTCAAGATTATTTCCGGCTTCATCACGCGTTTCAAAGGCAAAACTTTTTTTGGGGAACATCTGGGAAGACTGGCCACGGATTTCAATACCTATATAACCATCATAATCAGTTCCGGGCCCGAGTGGGTCGTTCAGCTGCCCGGATCCATTGTCAATGACCTTCATCATGGCTGTTATCTTGGGTTCATCAACTATGGTCTGTCCATTGGTTTCAATCACAACCAGGGGAAGATGAGATGTCTCGTTATAAGGATCGTTAAACCAGGCAGGGACAGGTTGATAGGAGTATGTATCATTTTCAATACCAACTGATAACCAGGTAGTTGAAGATAAATCTGATGAAGTACTGTTGCAGTTATGAATCTGGAGTGCAAGAACATTATTACCCTGGATCATTAATCCGGAAAGGATTTCTTCATCAATAATAAATCTTGCAGGGATACCACCTGAAGGTAATTGGGCCTCATAAGTGGTTAAAATTGCAAATTCATTGTGCAAAGGTCTGATGCCCACGGTACCAATATTTTCACGTGCAATTTCGTGTCCGTTCAGATAGGCAACAAATCCATCATCAAAATCAACATGAAGAACAGCTGATGATATTATTGAGGTATCATACAGAATAAAATTTCTTCTGATATAGACAGAGGTGACAGGACTTATTACAGTTGCGTCATCCCCATCGCCATACCCAACTCCCCCCGGTCCTGATAACCATGACGAATCATCAAAACCTGTTTCATGCCAGTTTGATGGAGGTTCAGAATTACCCGGGAAATAACGCCAGATATCATCGGCCTTAACCACACTTTCCCAATGATGAATTACCTGTGAGTTCAGAAAAGGATAGACCAGACTTAAAAGCAAAATTATCAGCATGCATTTAATAAAACTGCCTTTCCTCTTCCGATAAATTCTGGCAATATGGTGTGAACAGGAACTGACCATCGATATTGTAAATAAATTAACTCTCAGATATGTTAAAGTATAGTATTTTTATAAACACTTTTCTGATGGGAATATGTGATAAAAATAGCGATAATAAATATTCCGGGAAAGCTGAAAACCAAATAACATCAAGAAATATGAATCAGATACAAAGATCTACCCTGGATTTCCTGACAGACCTTGGGAGAAACAACGGGAGGGAGTGGTTTGCGAAAAACCGCAAAAGGTATGAAGAGGCGAGAGCGGATTATGAATCTTTCGTTCAGTCTGTAATTGATAAGATTGCTGAATTTGACATTGTGTTTAAAGGGCTTGACGTCAGGAGCTGTACCTACAGAATAAACCGCGATATAAGATTCTCCAACGACAAAACGCTCTATAAGACCCACCTGGGGGCTTTTATTGTAAGGGGCGGAAAGAAATTTGCGGATAGGTATGCTGGTTATTACATTCATATAGAACCAGGCAACAACAGCATGGTTGCGGGTGGTGCATACATGCCACCTGCACCCTGGCTTTCTGCAATCAGGGAAAAAATTTCTGAACAGGGTGAAGAATTTATCAGGATTATCAAAAACAAGGATTTCACAGGATACTTCGGAGAAATTGAAGGTGAAAAGCTTAAAACTGCTCCAAAGGGTTATCCGAAAGATCACCCTTTCGTAGAACTCCTTAAAATGAAGAGCTATCTGGTCTCAGATCAGATCCCGGATTCAGAAGTAACCGGTCCAAAACTTTTCGATCACATTGTTGGTGCGTGCAGGGCGATGAAGCCTCTGAATGATTTTCTGAGTGAATACTGATATTACGCCGGAAAAGAGCTGATATTCGTTGCCGGCCGGAATTTCCGCATTCTAAGGTTTAAAGGCGTCACTTCCAGGTATTCATCATCCTTTATCTGTTCCATTGATTCTTCAAGGGAGAATTTGAGCCTTGGAATGATCTTAAGGTTTTCATCTGAACCGGAGGCTCTCATATTGGTCAGTTTTTTGCCTTTTATTATGTTGACCTCCAGGTCACTTGCACGTGTATTTTCACCTATCACCTGCCCTTTGTAAACCGGCTCTCCCGGGTCTATATAGAATCTGCCCCTGTCCTGGAGACGGTCGATCGCATAACCGCTGGCAATCCCCTGTTCGAGGGAAATGAGCGATCCGTTTGGTTTAGGCAGAAGATCATCACCTGCATAATTATCATAGCCCCTGAACCTATGATGCATTACCGCTTCACCTGAAGTTGCAGTTAACATATTGTTTCTCAATCCTATAAGGGATCTGGATGGTATGTCAAATTCGAGATGGGTGAGGTCTCCCCTCTTTTCCACCACAAGCATCTCTCCTTTCCTCCGTGTAACAAGTTCAATGGCCTTTCCCGAAAACTCATGAGGTACATCCACTATAAGGATCTCGTAAGGCTCTTTTCTAACACCATTTTCTGTTTTTATTATTACCCTGGGTTTCCCTACCTGAAATTCATAACCCTCCCTTCTCATCGTCTCAATCATAATGGACAGGTGAAGGATGCCCCGGCCGTAAACTATAAAGGTGTCTTCTGAGGAAGTGGTTTCAACCCTCAGGGCGAGGTTTTTTTCCGTCTCTCTGAACAATCTGTCTCTCAGGTGTCTTGATGTGACAAATTTTCCCTCCCTGCCAAAAAAAGGAGAATTGTTGATCGTAAAAACCATACTCATTGTGGGCTCATCGATCTCTATGCGCTCAAGGGCTTCAGGTTCATCGAGATCAGCAACCGTGTCCCCTATCTCGAAATCATCGAGACCAACAATTGCACAAAGATCGCCGCTTCTCACTGAGTCCTGTTTCAGTCTTCCCAGTCCTTCAAATGTGAAGAGCTCCTTTATTCTGACCTTAAGCTGTAACCCGTAGTTTTTACATAACGTGTAATCAGTAAAGGCGTTCAGATCACCTCTGAAGACTCTTCCGATCGCTATCCGTCCGACATAGCTTGAATAGTCCAGAGATGCCACCTGCATCTGAGGTGTCCCGGAAACGTAGGGAGCTTCGGGGATCTCAGCCAGTATAGTGTCGAGTAGATACCTGATATTATCTGCCGGTTCTTTCCAGTCACCGCTCATCCATCCGTATTTGGAAGAACCGAAGACGGTCTTATAATTGAGTTGATCGTCAGTGGCATTGAGGTTGAACATAAGCTCAAAGATATCGTGCTCAACCTCTTCAGGCCTGCAGTTTTCCTTATCGACCTTGTTAACGACAACTATCGGTTTCAGTCCAAGGTTTATCGCCTTGCCAAGCACAAATCTTGTCTGGGGCATCGGGCCCTCCAGGGCATCAACCAGCAGGAGCACACCATCGGCCATTTTAAGGACTCGTTCGACCTCTCCCCCGAAGTCAGCATGGCCGGGAGTATCTATTATATTGATTTTAACCTCTTTATAATAAACTGACACATTTTTGGAAGTAATGGTTATTCCTCTTTCCTTCTCCAGCTCGTTACTGTCGAGAATGAGCTCACCGGCTGCCTTCCTCTGATCAAGTGCCTTGCATTCCTGAATGATCCTGTCGACAAGTGTTGTCTTGCCGTGATCGACATGTGCTATTATTGCTATATTCCTTATCGACTGCATAGTGAAAATTGAGAGTGCAAAAGTAATATAGTTGGCGACACTAATATTAAAAGGTCAAAAATTATTTTTCTGTAAAAAATTCATATATTTCGTAACAATTTAAAATCTGACATATGAAAAAAATCATTTTCTCTCTTCTGTTTGCCTCTTTTGCATTCCTTGCTGTAAGCGGCCAGTCAGGCACCAAACTTACTGTAGGCATGAATGCTCCGGAATGGAGCTTCCCGGATGCTGACAAGAATGAATTCACGATGAATTCATGGCCGGGAAAAGTTTTACAGGTCAATTATGTCGATCCCGACGAATCCGATCTTAACGATCCTTTCAATGATGCAATTGACAAAGCTGTGGACATTGATAAAAGGATCAGCAGGGACCATTTCAAGGGATTCGGCATTGTGGACACGAAATCCACATGGAAGCCGAATGGTCTTATCCGGCTCATTGCCGGCAACAAGGCCAAGAAGTATGATACCACGATACTGTTCGACTACAAGGGAGTCCTGCAGGATATATGGGGAATGCCGAAAGACAGTTACAGTGTCGTGATACTTGACAAGAACAGGGTCTGCCGTGCTGTTTATTCCGGAAAGATTCCCGATTCTGAACATGAGAAAATAATTCAGCTCATAATAGAACTCACAAAAGAATAGACCGGGCTTTCAGTTTTCTTCCTCTATATCTGAAATATCTGTCCCGAGTTTAGCCTTTATCCTCTCAAGGTCATTTTTAATTACTGCCACTGCCTGAATAAGCTGTTTTTCTGGCAGTACGGGATCGGGAAGCTCATTGCTTATATAATTGACGAACTTCCATATCTCCCTGACCTCATTCACGTGTACCTCATATGGCTCATAAACAGGATTGAGTGAATAGAGCACAAGCTTGCCGTCTTTTTTAAGATTGTTTTCCACAATCTTGAAAACGATACCGTCATTAATGGTGAAAACAATATAAGCCTTGCCACTGATGATATTCATCCAGTCCTGAAGGAACTCTCCGGTAACCCACGAACCGTCGGGTATGGGAAGCATGGAATCTCCCCTGAGCTGAAATGTTCTGTATTTCCTTTTATCTGACAGGAAGGGCAGATGGAAAACCGGCAGGTCCCCGATATACTCCGGATCGGCATACCCCGTGGTATAGCCTGCTTTTGCCTTCTCAGGCACCAGCTCAATATTCTCCCTGTTCCCGGAATCGACTGTTGTGGTTAGCACTCTCAGGTTGCTGCCTTTTATATAAGCATCGTATCCCCTTTCCAGTTCACCCAGCTGACTTTCCGACAGTTTCGTTATGTCGATCTTCAGCAATGTATCAATAGATATATTGAAATATCCTGAAAATGAGACCAGTATTTCAATCCCAGGTTGCGCAACCCCGTTCTCGTAACCGCTCAGGGTCGAACGTTTAAGGTTAAGTGCGGCAGCTGACTCGTCCTGAGTTCTGCCTCTTCTTTTTCTTAAAAATTTTATGTTCGATGCGAAGTACATAATAAAAAATTGATTATATTGTAATCATAAACTTGATTAATTTCTAATCAAAGGTAAAATATGTTTATTAAATATCCAAATAATTTAAGAAAAAAAGGTTGCTGGCGCGGATTTGGCTTTGCCGGGCTCGCGGAGGGTACACAGAGGGACTCAGAGCAAATATTATCAGAAAAATGTTTACTGGCGGTAACATAGAACGCTCCATCCTTCACCTTGACCTCGATACCTTTTTCGTGTCGGTAGAGAGGCTCAGGAACAGCAGGCTGAACGGCAGACCGGTGATAATCGGCGGCATGTCGGACCGCAGTGTGGTATCGAGCTGCAGCTATGAAGCGCGGAAATACGGGGTAAGCTCTGCTATGCCCATGAAAATGGCCAGGGTCATGTGCCCGGAGGCAATAGTGATAAGGGGCGACATGGAATCGTACAGCAATTACTCCCACATGGTGACAGAAATAATTGCGGAAAGGTCGCCATTGTACGAGAAGTCCTCAATCGACGAGCATTATATTGATCTCACAGGCATGGATCGCTTTTACGGGTGTCATAAATGGGCGCACGAACTGCGGCAGGTCATAATAAAGGAGACCGGACTGCCAATATCCACAGGGCTTTCAGTCAACAAGACCGTTTCAAAGATTGCAACAGGCGAGGCAAAACCGAATGGGGAAATAGAGGTAGAAAAAGAGATTGTCCTCCCCTTCCTTGACCCGCTGTCGATAAGAAAAATACCGATGATCGGACAGAAGACCTTCCATACACTCCGTTCAATGGGTATTGCCACTATTTACACTCTCAGGAACATCCCTGCAGAGATGCTCGAAAGAGTGATGGGAAAAAACGGCATTGAGGTGTGGAAAAGAGCAAACGGAATCGATTCCACCCCCGTCATCAGCTACTCGGAACAAAAATCGATAAGCACCGAACACACCTTCGAAAAAGATACGACCGATGTGGCAAGGCTGAACCAGATACTGGTGAGCATGGTGGAAAAGATCTCGTACGAGCTCCGGAAACAGGAGAAGCTTGCATCGTGCGTTACGGTGAAAATAAGGTATTCAAACTTCGACACCCATACTCTGCAGAAACGGATACCATACACATCGTTCGATCATGTTCTTGCAGATATAGCCAAAGAACTTTTTGTCCGGCTCTACCAGAGGCGCATGCTTATCAGGCTCATCGGTGTGAGATTCAGCCATATGGTAAGAGGAGTTCAGCAACTCGACATATTTGACGATACTCCCGAAAAGGTGAGCCTCTATATGGCAATGGACAAGCTCAGGAAACGCTTTGGGCGCAATGCGGTACGAAGAGCCGCCGGAGTAATGACTGTCAGCGAAAGGAAGGCAAGAGCCATCAAACAGCTCGAAAACGCACTGAAAGAACAGGAGATGATGGAAGAGAGACTGAGGGGGGGATATTGGCACTAGACGGCACAGAGGCGCAGAGGCGGTAAAGCAAACCAATAACCAGCAACCAGCAACCAGCAACTTCTACCCGCCATAGCCTTGGCGACGGCGGGCAGCAACAAGCACATGTATCTAAACTGCCATTCATACTACAGCCTCCGCTACGGAATGATGTCCGTGGAACAGCTCGTGCAGAAAGCAGTTGCGGCAAAGGCGGATGCAATAGCACTGACAGATATCAATAACTCAACAGGCATACCGGAATTTGCAGGTGAATGCAGTAAACACAACATAAAACCGTCAGCAGGTATCGAGTTCAGGAACAAAAACGAACTGCTGTATATCGGAATAGCCCGTAATAACAAGGGATTCAGAGAACTAAATGAATTTCTCTCAGGACGCAATTTCGAAGGGAGTCCCCTCCCCTTCCCTGCCCCGGACTTTTCAGAAGTATATACAATATACCCGCTGAGAAAAACCCCTGACAGGAAACTGTATGATAATGAGCGTATAGGGATAAAACCTCATGAAATTAACCGTCTTCTGACATTGCCGGGGTCACTCAGCAGAGATTCAATGGTGCTTCTGCAACCCGTTACATTCTCCGGCCCTGATGATATCCCGATCCATAAAAGCCTCAGGGCAGTCGATAACAATATCCTTCTCAGCCACCTGAAGCCTGACCAGTGTGCGGACGGGAATGAGTATTTCGGGGAAGAGCAGGTTAACGGAACAATAACGCGGGATCATCCCCTGATAATAATAAACACCCGTAAACTGCTGGACGACTGCACCCTCTGTTTTGACCGCGAGACCCTGAAAAATAAAAAGATCTATTCGGCAAGCAGGTACGACGACAAGCTCCTGCTTGAAAAACTGGCATGGGATGGCATGATCTACAGGTATGGCAAAGAGAACAGCGAGGCAAAGAGAAGAATAAGACATGAGCTTGAGATAATCGACAGGCTTGGATTCTCAGCCTATTTCCTTATTACCTGGGACATTGTCCGCTATTCAATGGCCAGGGGATTTTATCATGTCGGCCGCGGCAGCGGGGCAAACTCGATTGTTGCGTATTGCCTGAAGATCACCAATGTTGATCCTATCGACCTTAACCTTTACTTTGAGAGGTTTATCAATCCCAAACGAAGCAGTCCGCCCGACTTCGACATCGACTACTCATGGAAAGAGAGGGATGAGGTGATCGACTACATTTTCAAGCGATACGGACACAGCCACACTGCCCTTCTCGGCACGATCAACACTTTCCGGGGCAAGTCGATAGTGCGCGAGCTCGGAAAGGTGCACGGTCTCCCGAAGGAGGAGATAGATGCCCTGATCGAAAACCCGTCGTCGGAGGCAAACAGGAACGGGATAACTGACACCATATTCAGAACGGGGGTAAGAATAGCCGATTTTCCAAACATGAGAAGCATTCATGCCGGAGGCATACTGATCTCCGAAGAGCCCCTGACCTGCTACACCGCACTCGATATGCCCCCAAAGGGATTCCCAACCACCCAGTGGGACATGTACACCGCAGAGGAGATCGGATTTGAAAAGCTCGATATTCTCAGCCAGCGCGGTATCGGACATATCCGTGAAAGCGCTGAGATAATAATGCGCAACCGTGCTGTAGATGTCGATGTGCATGCAGTGCAGATGTTCAAAGGCGACAGCAGGGTCAGGGAATACCTCAGAACCGGAGAGACAAAAGGGTGTTTTTATATCGAGAGCCCTTCAATGCGCGGACTCCTGCAGAAACTCAGGTGTGATGATTATACGACACTGGTCGCTGCCAGCTCCGTCATAAGGCCGGGCGTTGCCCGCTCGGGAATGATGAGGGAGTACATCTACCGGTTCCATAACCCCGGAAAATTCGAATACATACATCCCGTGATGAAGGAACAGCTTGAAGAGACATTCGGAGTTATGGTGTACCAGGAAGATGTCCTGAAAGTGTGTCATCACTTTGCCGGACTCGACCTCGCCGATGCCGATACCCTGCGTCGCGCCATGAGCGGCAAATACCGCTCAAAGCAGGAGATGCAGCGGATAGTCAGCAGGTTCTTCTCCAACTGCCGCGAGAAGGGATACAGCGAAGAGATCATAAAGGAAGTGTGGCGCCAGATAGAGTCATTTGCCGGGTATTCATTCTCCAAAGCCCATTCCGCATCCTATGCCGTCGAAAGCTTCCAGAGCCTCTACCTGAAAGCCCATTTCCCCCTGGAATTTATGGTGGCAGTGATCAATAATTTCGGAGGCTTTTACAAAACATGGGTGTATGTTCATGAAGCAAAACGGTACGGAGCTGTTATCCAGCTACCATGCGTCAATAAAAGCAACTATACGACAACTATTTATGATTCAGATATATACCTGGGTTTTATTCATATAATGAGCATCGGGGAAAAGCTTGCGCGCTCAATAGAGGAAATAAGAAAGAGCGACGGCCCATTCAGCGATCTGAACGATTTTATCACCAGGGCCGCTCCCGGACTGGAACAGACTATCCTTCTGATAAAAGCCGGAGCATTCAGGTTTACCGGCAAAAAGAAAGCACTACTGCTCTGGGAAGCCCACATGATGATGAACAAAACCAGGCAGGATCCGATGAAACCGCTCTTCCCCTCCCCTCTCCGCAAATTCACCCTTCCTGATTTCGAGCAGGGAAAACTCGACGATGCCTATGACGAAATAGAACTCCTGGGTTTCCCTGTCTCAATGAGCTGGTTTGACATGCTCGAGACACCATTCCGCGGCGACGTTATGGCACACGGGATGATAAGGCATACCGGAAAGATAATCAGAATGGTGGGACACCTTGTAACAATTAAATACATAAAGACAGTTAAGAAGGAATGGATGAATTTCGGATGTTTCATTGATGCTGAAGGCAACTTTTTCGATACTACCCATTTTGCACAATCGCTTAAGCATTACCCGTTTAAAGGGAGCGGAACATACCTGATCCTTGGCAAAGTTGTTGAAGAGTTCGGATTTCCTTCGCTGGAAGTCGAAAAACTGGCCCGCCTGCCGGTCAAACCCGACCTGCGCTATGGATGACAACTATGAGGGGGCATTGTAACGAACTGCCCTTATTACCCCTTTGATGGACTGGATTCTGCGTATAATTCCCTGGAGAACATTATTATTGGTAACCATTATATTAAGCTGTCCTTCAAACATGCCATCATCCATGTTGTAATTGAAACTTCTGACGTTGACTTTGTAATCCGACAACAAATCAGCGATCTTGTTTACAATACTTATGTCTTCGACACCGGTTATCTTTATTGCTGCCGTAAAGAGGGAGGTGGATTCCGGCTTTGTCCAGTGTGCACCCACTATCCTGTATGGATACCGGTCTATCAGAAAATGCGCATTGGGACAACTGGTCCTGTGTATCTTGATGCCCTCCGTTATCGTGACAAATCCGAAAATGTTGTCGCCCATTACAGGATTACAGCATTTTGCGAGCTTATAGTCAAGACCGTCAACCTTGTCCTCAATTACAAGAAAATCCGAATATTGCGTACCAAATAAATCCTTCACTTCCTTCTCCTGAACGACAGGGACAGAAGGAACAGTTTCATTTTTTTCCTCCTTCTGCAATAAATCCTTGATCTCAAGCAAATCGATCTTTTCCGATGCGATCTGGAAATACAGATCCTGAGAAGTCTTAAGGTTATAGGAATCAAGCAGTTTCTTGACAACTGCATCACCAAATGTCATTTTCCAGTTCCTGAGCCTGCGCATCAGGATCTCTTTCCCTTCCGATGCGGCTTTTACTTTTTCCTCGTTAAGTACCTGTTTTATCTTGGTTTTTGCCTTGCTTGTAACAACGAACGACAGCCAGTCGCGTTTGGGTTTCTGGTTTTTTGACCTGATCACCGACACATGATCTCCATTCTGCAGGACATATCTTATTGTTACATTTTTGCCGTTCACCTTCCCCCCGATGCAAGATGCTCCGACTGCAGTGTGAATGTCGAAGGCAAAATCGAGAATCGTTGAGCCGGCAGGCAACTGCCGCAGATCACCCTTTGGGGTAAATACAAACACTTCATCAATATAGAGACCTGAGCGTACCTGGTCGAGAAAGGTGGTATCCTCCTTTTCGGACGATTCGAGGATCTCCCTCATCCTCGTCAGCCAGGTATCAAGCCCGCTCTCACCTTTCAGTCCCTTGTATTTAAAGTGAGCCGCCAGACCCTTCTCCGCTATTTCATCCATCCTCACTGATCTTATCTGTACCTCGACCCATTTGTTGCCAGGGCCCACCACTGTGGTATGGAGAGACTCATAGCCGTTCGATTTTGGTACCGAAATCCAGTCCC
>DIKJ01000184.1:13656-17190 GCA_002424525.1 Bacteroidales bacterium UBA5621
ACCTCCTCAAGTTCCACTTCCTGCTTTTTCATTTTAAGCATTATGGAATGTATTGATTTGGTACGACTCTTAATATTAAACTTAAAGCCCTGTTTTTCAAACTTTTCACTAAGAGGGGCCGAGAATTCCCGGATAAGTCTGTTCCTGGACGCGGTGGTCTGTTTTAATCTGGCCTCAATGCTTCTGTACTGATCCGGCTCAAGGTATTTCACAGCCAGATCCTCCATTTCCGATTTTATGTTATAGAATCCCAACCGGTGAGCCAGAGGTGCATAAAGGAAATATGTCTCGGAGGCCAGAGGCAGTCGCTCTCTTTCAGGAGCCATGTCAAGATTTCTCATATACTGGAGCCTCTCTACCAGCTTAATAAGTATGACTCTGACGTCGTCTGCCAGGCTCAGCAGCAGCTTGCGAAAGATCTCGGCCTGGTATGACGACTGCATGGAGTCAATACCGGTGATCCGTGAAAAGCCGTCAAGGATTTCCACGCTTCTTTTCCCGAACTCTTTTATCAGCTCATCCCTCGTGTATTCCAGCCTTCCATACGAATCGTGGAGAAGGGCTGTTATTATTGAGGTAAGGCCAAGTCCCATTTCTCCCGCAATGATCCTTGCAACTGAAAGGGCATGAAGTGCAGCCGGCTCTCCGGTGATGGTAATATTATCACCGCACGCTTTTATTGCCAGATCAAGGGCTTTTCTGATCTTAATTATGTCAGAAGTCTTGATCGTACCTCTTGCCGCTTTGAGTAATGCCCTGTATTCCGATTGTATTTTGTTGGCCACCACCGGTACTGATTTAATGAAAGAGTATTACCGGAAAGTAAGCGATTTAGAAAGATAATAGCAAATTATCCGGCCTGATAAATACAATAAACATGTGACATATTCCGGGCGTTCAGGGAACCTTCTTCTCGATATTCTCAAGTTCTTTGAGTTCGTCGATACCAGTTTTCTTCGAGAGTTCGGAGATAGCCTTCAGATCGAGGTCTCCGGTTATTGAAATAAGAACATTCCCTTCTGTGCCTCCAGATACAACAAGGAGCTCGGTGATGATGTCGCCTTTTTGCCTGATAAGAAATCTGGTTACTTCATTTTTCTCTTTCACAACCATCAGTTCTTCATATGCCGACTTATCCAGCTTGCGGCTCAGCTCAGTATAAAAATTGATACTCTTGTTAAGCAGGGGATTTTCTACTGTAAGTATTCTTATTCCCTTAAGGCGTCGCATCACGTTAGCTTCAGCCTCGCTGGATTTGTCTGAAAAAAGATTGAACATTCTGCCTGATATGTAGACAGTTGTAAAACCTTCCTTTTCAGAGTATTTATCGAACATTTCCTCAACGGGATCTGTCTGGCCGTTGAGTACAGATGCCAGACAAAATACTGCGGTTATTAGAATCAGCTTTTTCATATTTCCCATTTATTCTATTGTTTGCTCAGATTATCTATATTTTCGAGGACTTTAATATATTGATCCAGAGTACCGATATTCTTTTCAATCTTCTCTGTTGACCTGTTTATTGTATTTAAGCTCCTTTCGGTAATTTCATGCAGTTTACCAACGGGTTCCAGGGCCCTGACGCCGATGTTAAGTCGGTATGAAACATCATGCAGGACCTTCATAGCTTCAATGTAGGCTATTCCCGGATCGGAAAAAGTATCTTTTGGACCGGTATTTTGCATGAAGAAGAACCAGGTACCGGTAAGGATAAGCAATCCTGCGGCGATACCGGCGATCGTTATAAATATTTTTCTCATTCCCCGTTTTCTGACAGAGTAGTCCTCGTCGTCTATTGCCGTAATAAGGCGTTCATCAAAGCCTTGCGAGGGTTCAGGAATAGTCTGCTTTTTTGAATAGAATGCAAAGATCTCCTGATCTTCCCGAAAGATCTCAGGAATATTTTCATTCCTGAAATACTCCTTCAGGATCGACTCTTCTTCCTCGGAGGTTTCTCCGTTATAGTACTTCTCCAGAAGTAATGTCACATCCTTATTTTTCATGCAGGTATTTTTTATAGTCGTCTCTTACACTCTTTCTTGCGCGTGATAGTATTACCCTGATATTGTTGATATTATGACTGGTCTTCACAGAGATCTCCTCATATGAGAGCCCGTCAATATCACGAAGCCGGATCATTTCGCGGTGCACAGTGGGTAACTTCTCAATAATATCACTGATAATATTGTACGATTCCGTTCTTTCCATCAGCTCCTGTGGTGACGGAGTGGATTCAGGATATTGAACATGTGTGTTAATATATTCAAATTCAATATTTTTACGCCTCCTGAGCTGATCGATGCTGTAGTTCCTGATCATCGTCGTGGTTAGAGCCTCAATGCTTTCATATTGATCTAAACGGTCTCTCATTTTCCAGAGTTTCACACTGACCTCCTGTACTGCATCCTCTGCTTCCTGCTGATCGTTAAGTATCCGGTAAGCATATAGGTATAGTTTTCTGCTTAACTGTAATATTATTCTGTTGAAATCAGCACGGTTCATTCTCTGCCGGATTAATCACGGTCCCTTACAAAGATAGGCACATAATCCTATCCTGACCCGGGGTGGACTTAATCAATCCATGTTCTTTTGCATCTCATCAGAAAATTTTCTTGCTTCTTTCCTTGTCATATTGCCTTTAATCTGGATAAGCAGATTATCTTTCCCTCCTGCTATCAGAAGGAATTCCCTCAATCTGTTCCCTTCTGTCTTCACCAGCATCCTCAACTCCTGATCGGATTTGCTGACTTTCATGAACTCTTCATATTCTCTCTGATTGATCTCTCTGACAACCGCATCAAAGAAATTTGCCGCCTTCATATCCTTATCTTCCTGAATGAGCATCCTGATTTCGGTTATCTCGGCAGGCATGGCACTCTCCGTGAGACCATTGTCGAAGTTAGAAACGAGTTTCAGGATATCTCCGCTGAATGTCAGCGTAACGAAGCCTTCCTTCCCTGAGTATTTATTGAAGAGTGCATCAATAGATCTCTGTCCGTTTAATGCAGGAAGAAAAACCAGAAAACATACCAAAAACATTAATTTTTTCATCAGTATATAATTTTTATTTTAATGGTCTGATGAACCCCGAAGGGCTCGCCGAAGGCAAACCCACATGTCTGAAAGTTATATACATACGTGTTTGTGTTTGCAATACATATGGGTTTCATGACTTTAAAGGTTTAATTTAATCGTTACAGCCACAACGTTCTGAAACCAGAAACCTGAAACTATAAGTCTGCGACCATAAACTAATGACATAGATTCTGTTTGTTATACACCTGCATGACGAATCTGCATCTGGTTCATTACAAAATTTCCGAAAAATTCTGACAGAATTTGCATTGAAACAATTTTATAGTAAATTTGCACTCGCAAAAAATAAGGGAAGATTCAGTAGCTCAGTTGGTAGAGCACATCCCTTTTAAGGATGGGGTCCTGGGTTCGAGCCCCAGCTGGATCACAAATGAATTAGAGGATATATTTAACTGTCCTCTTTTTTTGTCTCGCCTCGTTATGTTCACAGTTTATATC
>DIKJ01000079.1:0-3652 GCA_002424525.1 Bacteroidales bacterium UBA5621
TAGGGCTAAACAAAGACTATATGGTTTTCCTCGAATTCTATATATTTGAATGAAATGAAATAAGATAAAGACTTTGATGCAGTAAAAATGATGAGGTCGATAAGATCCAAACCGCAGGTTAGGTATGAAAAAGATCCGGATTTCAGGGGAAAAAGACTCATAGAAATTGGGAAAAAATACAGGATCAGGCAGAGGAGAAAAGCTCTCGCCAAGTCTTAACTGGGTATCGCTTGCATTTTGCAAAGAGAGTATTAACACTTTATTTAAAAAGTCCCGCCCCAGCGGACCGCAAGACCTGCAAGACCTGCAAGACCTGTTCGACCCTGACGAACATCGTTAGTCAGTTCTGCTTTATCCTTTAGTTCAATCCCGTCGGGTGTAGCTTTGAGCCAATACGAAAAAATGTGTATCTTTGTAGAAAAGGGAAAATGGTTGACTATAGGGAAATAATTACACTGGAGCCTGGTAAACGCAGTGGGAAACCTTGCATAAGAGGAATGAGAATAACCGTTGGCGATATTCTTGGATGGATGGCTGCAGGAATGACTACCAGTCAAATACTTAATGAATTCGATGAACTTAATGAGACTGATATTCTTGCTGCATTAAGCTATGCAGCTGACAGAGAGAACAAGAATTATCAGGAAATTTAAAAACTAATGATATCGCCGATTTACTGATCAGAAATTTTGAAGCAATTCAGGTTTTCCTTGAAGATGAGAATCTGGGCTGTTTTGAAATTATAAGGTTGCAAAGAAAATAAACAAACATAGTTCGAGCTGTTTTTTCAACGGAAAGTCGATCTGCTAACCGATTCCTCAATCCGTAACCCTTTCCTGAGAGACGCTATTGACTCAACCAAAATCCTGATCTATGACAAATTAAGGCAAAAAGTACTTATCTGATATTATCCGTGCAATAGAATTAATCGAATCATTTAAAATTGTTTCGCCAGTTACACGGAACAAAGTTTCTTTTCTTGACGATACGAAATCCCACCCGCAACGCCAGAATGGCATTTGAAAAGGAGAATTATTGTCGAATACATTATTTATATTTGTAAAATGAACTATGACAGGCAAATATTATTTGAAAAAATCAGGAAGAAAAATGCTTTCTGGTCATTCAGGGATGTTAATGAAATAGATGATGACCTACTCGTTGAAAAAGTAATGCTTTTGCTTGATGTTGATGAGATAAATCTCCTTTTTAAGATTTTCGATAAGGAATTTATAAGGAAGATATGGGAAGAAAAGATTCTTAGACAGGAACCCTACTATCATGGTTTGAACAGGTTTTTTGCATGGTTCTATTTTGGGATCGAAAATCCTGATGAGTATATTAAAAATCGCAGGTTAGATTTATCCAGTTTATAATGCAGGGATTATCAAACGATATAAACGAGATTTTCGAACCTCTTTCAAAACTCACCTGTATAAAGGATTATACCCTTATTGGAGGAACAGCCCTTGCTTTGCAAACTGGTAACCGTTTAAGCGAAGATTTGGATTTCTGTATCTGGCCCCTGCCACAAAAGTCAACGATCAACTGGCCTCAGATCCTTGACGAGCTATCCCGGATCTTTAAAAATGTTGAGCCTGATATCCTCGGCTTTGACCAGGTTAATTTCTATGCAGACAGAGTCAAACTATCATTCTATTCAAATCATTTATACAGATCGCCAATTTTGCAACCAATAACTGTCTTAAACTATGTCAGGGTTCCTGATATTGAAACAATCGGAGTTCTGAAGCTTGAAGTGATGCTGCGAAGAAGCATCTTCCGCGATTATTACGATGTCTACTCAATCGTAAAGGAAGGGATATCACTGAAATCAATGATCAACCGGGCAACCCGTTATTCAAACCATATTTTAAAGACAAGGGATATTTTGAATTTTATTTCCAATGGCAACAATTTTAAAAGAGACCAGCAATTTGCTTTCCTGAAGCCTAAATATGATGTATCCGAAAAAGAAATAGAAGAATATCTGAAGAAAATAATCAGGTCAGAGTATATTCCTGAATGAATTGCAGAAACCAGGATAAAAAGGGTCCGACAGGCAGTTGGCAACAAAGACAGGGGACGAAGAAAACATCAAACAACTATCTCAGCACCACCAGAACCGGATTCGACGTTTCGGTAAGTTCTTTCCCCAGCGCTTCGAGCCGGCTGTTCAATTTTTTACCATCTCCGGCCTGCTCTCCCGACTTGCTTGATTTGATGATCTGCAGAAATTTGAAAGCGTCGAGATAATCTACCATGGTATTGTCATCCCCGATAAACTTTGGCCAGAAGGCCGGGCCACCGTTTATATCATCAGCAAAACCATTCTCCTTCAGCACGGCCAGCTCCGGGCTCCCTTTTTCAAAAATACAATAGCTTATTGAATCAGATAAACCCCAGTTTACTTTTACGAACAAATACCGGCTATTCTCATTGATCTCGCTTATCCAGATATTCTCCCTGATCCTGTCCGTAACCTCCTTATATGTGTCGGGAGTCAAATGAAGGTCGGGATCCATTTTTAGTTTTCCCCGGTTGAAAATTGCATAAGGAGTCATGGCAGAATTCTGAAAATAATAAAGTGTATCCATCCCAAATTCTAGAAAACGGGGGGAGCCATCGTGGTAATATAACGGAGAGTCCGGAACAATCAGTCCGGGCTGACTTACCCGCTTAAAGTAATTCCTGACCTTCGAAAGAACGACTCCTTCCTTATCGGTAATATACCAGCTAAATGCTGTATCTGGCGAGGGTCCCGACATATTGAAAAGATGGAACATGAGAGTGTTCTCATCCTTCATCACCACCTGCGACGGCCTGAAATCTGCTTTAAATGATCTTCTGAACTCGCCGTCAATGCCGAAAACCAACACAGTTCCCATGGCAAGAACAAACACTTCCCTGTTTCGCTTGTCAACATTAAAATGCCTTACATAAGTATACTCCCCGGGGCCCTTACCTGTTGACCCGATCTGCCCCAGGAACTTACCCTGCTGGCTGAAACGGAGTATTTTTGTCCCGTCGCTTACAATTATCAGCGAATCACATACTATAACAGAAGCAATCCTTCTCAGCATCGATCCTTCACCAGTCTCAAGAGGAATGTATTCCACCTCTTTCCCTAATGTGCTTAACGGAACAGATCTGACATTGACAATATTTCTTTCAAGATCTATGGTGTAAGGCAGGTCGGCGGCAGGATCTTTTACTGATCCGGGTCTGTTACATGAGCCGGATATCAGGATTCCTGCAAGCAGTAATCCGGTTAGTCTTTTCATGCTTTATGGGATTAAATGGTTATGTTAATTACCTTGCACCTATAAAGGTAGGCATTAGAATTTATTTAACAACTACGTTTTTAATGAAATATTTGCCAGGAGATTAAAATGGGCATTTGAATGAAGGGTGCCGGCGACAGGTTTTCACCAGGCGCGGCAACCTTCTTCCGGTACCCGTCGATTATAATTAATATGTGGATCGGAATGAAAGCGCAGAATCTTTTAATCCGACTGGCTTGTACATTCATAAGTAATAAATAATGATTAAATTTACGGATCCTTCATTGACATTGACATACTGTAAATGAATGAAATTAAATATGATAGCTTATAAAAATATCCCTTATTATATCATAACGCTGTTTATT
>DIKJ01000079.1:3682-8926 GCA_002424525.1 Bacteroidales bacterium UBA5621
CTTGATCCTGACTACACTGAGATCACAATCCCCCCTAACATAGCACCCCTCAACTTTAATATTAATGAAGAGGGTAAAACATATTATGTTGAATTATCCGGTGACAAAGGAAAATCGTTCGGAATTGCTTCCGGCAATGGAAAGATCCGGATCCCTGAAAAAAAATGGGCAAAAATGCTTCAGGAAAATTCCGGTGGAGAAATAACTCTCTCTATTTATATCCGCAGTAATAACGGACAATGGATGAAATATGATCCCGTAAAATGGAATGTTGCGATAGAACAGGTTGATCTATATTTATCCTATCGTCTCCTCTACCCCGGCTACGAAAGCTGGAGTGAGCTGAGTATCAGGCAAAGAAGCCTGGAAAATTTCCGTGAACGATCGATAATTGAAAATACTCTTGTCGAAGATAATTGTATCAACTGCCATGCTTATAACAACGGAAGGTCCGACGATTTCATGTTCCACATGCGAGGCAGCATGGGTGGTACCTACTTCTACTCGGAGGGAGATCTGATAAGGACCAACTTGAAAACAAATGAGATGAAGAATGGCGCTGTCTATCCCCGCTGGCATCCTTCAGGGAAGTTTGTTGCATTTTCATCAAACAATATTGTACAGAGATTTCACACTGCCGACAATAAAAAGGTTGAGGTCAGCGACCTGGAATCATCGCTGGTGCTCTACGATGTTGTTAAGAACGAGATGATGAATATCTCTCTTCAGGATAAGGAAAAATATATGGATACTTACCCCGAATGGTCACACGACGGGAAGTTTATTTATTTCTGCCGGGCTGAACAGATAGGAGAAGTATACGACTACAGGGATATCAGATATGATCTGTACAGAGCCCGGTTCGACCAGGATAAAAGGACATTCGGCAACGAGGAGCTTGTTTTTGATGCCCGCAGTATGGAGAAAAGCGTTGCGTTCCCCAGAATCTCGCCCGATGGCAGGTTTCTCGTCCTGACCCTGGCTGACTACGGCTGTTTCCCTATCTGGCACAAGGAAGCTGACCTCTGGTCAGTCAACCTGGAAACAATGGAACCGAATCGTCTTGAGCTCAACAGCGACTTCACCGACAGCTACCATTCGTGGTCGTCAAACAGCAGATGGCTGGTATTCAGCAGTAAACGGAAAGACGGCCTGACCGCCAGACCCTATATCGCATACATCGGAGAAGATGGAAGTGCAAACAAGGCATTTGCAATGCCTCAGAAAGATCCGGATTTCTACAACAGGTTCCTAAAGAGTTACAATATACCGGAATTTTCCGGACACCGCATAAACCTGAATCCCGGTAAGATAAGAAGAGCTGCTGCTACCGTCCCGATTCAGGCCGGATGGTCAGAAATATAGAAATTAACCTGTTAATTACATCTCAGGAGAATGAGCCAGGTGAAGCATTTAAACAGAAATCTCTTTTTGTATCTGCCCTATCTGCTATTTTTTCTTGTGTCCTTCATTTACTTCGGTTTTTTTGGAGATTACATCGGTTTCTTTCAGGAGAAATCCTCGCTCTTCGTTTTTTCACGGGAATACCTGGTTCAGCATCTCAGTAAGCCCGGCAGCCCTCTGATATATGCCGGAAAACTCCTGACAGCATTCTTTTATTACCCTGCTGCAGGATCACTTTTATTATCCTCAATCCTTTGCCTTACGGCTTATCTGATCTCCAGGATCATCTCACTTCTGAGTTCACGCGATTCCTTATTCATCCCTTTAATCACAGGAACCGTGCTCTTTTACCTGCAGACAAATTATCAGTATATGATCTATAACAGCCTCGCACTTCTGCTTCAGGCTGGATTTTTCTGGTTCACTGTCAAATACATGAAAGGCTGGCTGCCTGTTTTTCTGGCCCCTCTATGGTATTTTATTACGGGTGGTTTTGCAGGTATATATCTGATAATGTATATACTATATCTTGCTCTGTTTCTGAAGAAAAGAGGTCTTCCCAGGATTATTTGCCTTGTTGTTCTGGCTTTCATCGTGATCTTCCTGTCAAAGGAGTTTTTATTCTTTCAGCCCCTCAGATCGCTCATAATCTTTCCCTGGTCAGTAAACGATATAGGAGGTCAGTTTAAGCTGTTCATACCCGTCGCTGGATTTATTTCATTCCTGCCGGCTTATGCCAGGGTTAGCATTAAACTGCCTGAAAGAGTCCGGATCCCGGAGAGCTTCAGGAAGATCATTCCGGTGTTTATTCCTCTGATGATGCTGATCATCTTCGCATATGCGAAGTATGACCTGCAAAACCGGCAATATTTCAAAGTTGAAAAGATGTTTTACCAGGGAAGGTATGACGAGGTAATAGCCTTCAATACCAAATACCCTTCAAACAATATGCTCACTATCTTCCTCAACAATATAGCCCTGTGTGAGACCGGGAAACTGAACGACATGCTGTTCCACTTCAGGCAAAGTCCTGACGGGCAGACACTCTTTCTGAAATGGGAAATGCTTGGAGAGATCCTCAAGCGTGGAGGCTGGTTCTATTACACTGTTGGAATGATCAATGAGGCTAACCGCTGGGCTTTTGAGAATATGGTCATGAAAGGCCATTCCCCCGAGGGACTCAAAATGCTCATCAGGACAGAGCTCATTAACGGAAATTACAGTATGACGGAAAAGTATATTGCCGTCCTGAGAAAGAGCCTCTTTTACAAAAGCGATGCGCAGGAATTCGGGAAATTCCTCTTCAACGACCTGGCAGTTGAAGCTGATCCTGAACTGGGCAAAAAAAGACGGATAAAAACAGAATCCGATTTTTTTGTGGTAACGGACGATCCTTACTACAATGTTGATCAGCTCCTTTCATCCGGTAAGGGAAACAGGAATGCTATGGAATACAAGCTTGCTTTCCTGATGATAACTGAGAATTACGAGGGGATAGCTGAGGAGTTACCGTACCTTGAAAGGTACGGTTATAGAAATATTCCGGTGCATGTTGAGGAGGCTGTCATGGTTTACAGTCTGATGCTGAAAGGGAAGCAACCCGAAACGGGAAATCTTTCAATAAGTCCCCAGACCGTCACCCGGTTCAATCAGTTCCTGCAGACCTTTCAGTTATTCAACAACGATCGCAAAGCGGCAGAACCGTCTCTCAGACAGCGTTTCGGCAATACTTTCTGGTACTATGCCTTTTACAGATAGCTGTAGAGGCGTTGCATGCAACGCCTCTACATGTAACCTATTCTGATAAAAAAGAGGCCGGTCTGCATGACCGGCCTCTTTTTCATATCATATTACAGTTCAGATGCCTGGGTATTGTTAATATCCAGGGTTCTGCTGTAACTGAGGAGCTTTGTTCATCTCGTCGCGTGACAGGGGGATCCAGTAGAATTTGTTACTGGCCCATGATCTGGTATCAGGCCTTGCATTCAGGTCAATCTTCCATTCGAAATTGCCATTGGTAAATTCCTTAACCTTCATCTCGTAGACATTCTCAATAATGTTGGGTGCTGTCATCCAGCGGCGCATATCGTACCACTGGTGGCCTTCGGCAAAGTGCTCGATATACCTCTCATTACGAACCCATTGTCTTGCCAGGGCCTGATCGGTCGTTGTACGGTCCCTGTCGGGCAGTCCGGCACGGTTTCTCACGAGGTTAAGAGCATCGATCCCAAGAGGCAGATTAGCACCGCCAAGCTCGATACAAGCTTCAGCATATATCAACAGTACTTCCGCGTAGCGGTATTCTACCCAGGTATTGGTGTTGAAGAAATACTGGCCAACTGTGGCAGGATCCATGAACTTCTTGAGATAGTACCCATTCTTTGTACCGTTCCATGATTCGATCAGCCCCTGCCGTGTATCGATTCCGTTTATTTTCAGTGTGCCGTCAGGATTAAAGAAATGTCCGCTCTGAACCTTGTTGAAGGGATCAAACGCTGCGGCATCGGAAGGACGGGCCTGCCATGGTGCACCGTGGAAAAGAACCGTTCCATAGAACCTTGGTTCACGGAAATAATATGGATTCCTCTTGGGATCGGCTGCCAGTTGAGCAGCTGTGGCAGTTCTGAGTAATTCTCCCTCGCCAATATCCCAGACGAATGGTGTCCCGTCAGCCATCTCATATTTTCTGATGGCCGGCTCGGTGGGGTTATTGTTACCCCAGTTGTGGTAACCGTTGGGGCCGTACCAGATATTTGCCCTGTTGACATTACCTCCGGTAAGCGGGAATTGAACTCCCCAGATCGTCTCGGCGTTCCAGGCACCCTTCTGGTTGAAGATGTTGAAATAATTGTTGGCGTATGCCAGAATATCAGCCTCTGTCATCGTTGCCGGCGGATCATCTGTTGTCCCTACAAGTCTGTAGGTGCCGTATGTGCCGTCCATTATCACTTTTGCAGCATCCCTGGCAGCGGCCCAGCGCTGAGCCTGAGTACCGGTGGTGAAGGAAACCAGGGTATTGGTCGCTTCATAACCACCGTTTACCAGCGGACTGGCACAGAAGAGCAGTACCCTGGCCTTCAGGGCGGCAGCAGCCGCACGATTGGCACGACCCTGCTCGATTGAGGCCGGCAGGTTTGTAATTGCTGCATCGCAGTCGGCAACAACAAAATCAAGCGTTTGCTGGAGAGTCGACCTGGTGATGGTGAGGAAATCCTGGCCAAGCTGGAAGGGTTTGTCTGTAATTACAGCACCTCCATAATTCATAAGGATCTGCCCGTACATGTAGGCTCTGATAAAATATGCTTCACCCTTAATCTGCTTTTGCAGAGCTACCTGTGGGGCACCGGTGGTCGGCACATTATCAATATTGGCGAGAATATTGTTGACATTCTGGATATTTGAATAAATACTGTTCCAGTGAAGGAAGCCGGCTTGCCCGACGTTGGCAAAAAACAAAAGCTGGTCGGAGCTCAGGGTACCTTTCAGATGCCCGTAGTTACCTGGACGGTGGATACAAAGAGTCTGATCGGTACCTGAAGAGACCAGGTCCTCACGTGCTCCAAGGATCCCATTGTTGGTATTGCCGCCCATTCTGTCGTAGCATTTGCCCAGGTAGGCTTTCGTGACATTTATATCCGTGAAAACCACCTGCTCGTTGAATGAACTAACAGGCTGCTGATCAAGAACGTCGGTACACGACGTTGTCAAAAACAACAGCACCGCTATCGAGATAATATAACTGAATATTTTTTTCATATTAAATTATTTAAAAGATTTCTCATCAATTAAAACGAAATATTTGCACCAAAAGCAATTGTTTTCATGATCGGATATACTCCT
>DIKJ01000099.1 GCA_002424525.1 Bacteroidales bacterium UBA5621
CCTGATATCAGGCAGTCGAACGGACTGGCAATTATGGCTGCGCCGGCAGTTACAAGTCCTCTCCTGATAAAACTTCTTCGGTTATGTATTAACATTTCAAATCAGTTGATATTTTTCAAGATAATTCTTAAGGAAATCTGTGTCTTTCTTAATTTTCCTCACTATGATATCCTGCTGTTGACGGAGAGAGAGTTTCTCCTCATCTTTCTCAAGCAGAGGGTATTCAACATGCAATGTGACCGGACAGGCGATATTCAGTTCTTTCACCATCCTGAAGAAAAGGTCCCAGTCAACCATTCCCTCTCCCAGGGGTACAGTAATAGCCCTTGGTCTGCCTGACACTGTCATCCAGGTGAAATCCTTGACAGCCAGCGAACCCACAAAGCCGGCCATTAGCCGCATGCCTATTATCCAGGCGTTGGCTCCCTCAACCATTGCGTGCCGCACATCATACTGGCATCCGATATGTTCAGGGGTGTAATCCTTCAGTATTTCATAAAGATCCCATACCGGTCCCCCTACCCTTGTACCTGCATGGTTCTGATAATCACCATGGATTTTGTATTTACGATTAAGGTCAACTATTCCTTTCAGGTCTTCTTTATATTTTTGAAGCGATTGCCATACGCCGGCTTTAAGGTCAAAATCGAAGTATCCCAGCCTGTAATGAGTTACGCCAAGGGATGCAGCTGTTTTAAGGACCCTCTCAGCAAGGGGATCGGTGGCATTAACGATGCCTGTAACGATCATATCGAGAGCAAGGTTGTGTTTACGGGCCTTTTCAGCAAGAGGCGGCAAATCTTTTTCCACCGCTGAAGGCTCAACTTTTCCTGCCGGCCTTACGGTCAGGTCAAAACCCCCTAACCCGGACCTCTCAACACATTCGCACATAAAATCAAAATCGTAGTTATCAATCGGTTTGGAGAATAATCTCAACGGAAATTTATTCTGTGTATTTTCCTGAGATACTGATAATTGCGATGACGAAAAAGGCAAAAGAAGTCCGGCAGAGGCGACTGTCCCGATAAATTCTCTTCTGTTTTGTTTCATTCTGATTCTGCTAAAAGTTTATCAATTGTTTATCTGTAACAAAGTTAATGAGGCCTGGATCGGAACAATGATCACTCAAAGTTTCCATGGAGTCCGGTACTCATAATGGAGGAGGTTGTTTGCATTTTCGTTGTTTGTAAACCTTTCTTTGGCCGGATCCCATTGCAATCTCTCTTTGACTTCCAGGGCAATATTTGCCAGGTGAGCGAAACTGGTCGACCTGTGACCATCCTCTATGGAGCAGAGTGGTGTTTGCCCGGATTTGACACAATCGAGGAAGTTCCGTACAAGCGTACCTGTACTGTCGCCACTGCTTCCGTCAGGCATCTGAACATCCTTAACACTGAATTCCTCTGCCTGAAGATTATGTTTGTAGGTCTGAAACTGGCCGTTTCTTGCGGGAGTGATCCGATAACCGTTCTCGTCGGCGTTAAGAGTGCCGAGAGTACCCCGGAGCTCTATCTCCCCGTATCTGAACATATTTCCGCTGCTGGCCTCATAAGTACAGAATGTAATAATAGCTCCTGACTTAAACTCAAATGTAACCTGCATTGTATCGGGTATTGTCCTGTCGTCATCAACGAAATATCTTCCTCCGTGAGTGCTTACTGCTACCGGGGCCGTCTCGCCCATCAGCCAGCGGATAACATCCATATAATGAACTCCCCAGTTCCCCATCTGGCTGGAGTACTCGTTCCACCATCTGAACTTATAAGGGTGAATATTGAACTGGTATGGTCTGTAGGCCCTTGGGCCCAGCCACATATCCCAGTTGAGATCAGCAGGGGGATCTTCCGGTTTCATTCTGCCGATACCGTCGGGAAACATATTATCTATCCTGTGAGCCATTCCAACCGAGATCCTGCCGATTTTTCCCGCCGGAATCTCTTCTGCGAGTTTCTGGTATACTCTTGCGCCCCTCCTGTTAAGTCCTACGGCGACTATCCTTTTTGTTTCTGCCTGGGCATTGACCATTTCCCTTCCCTCTTTAAGGGTTATGGTCAATGGTTTCTCGACATATACATCTTTACCGGCTTTTACCGCGCTGATCATCTGGATAGCGTGCCAATGATCGGGTGTGGCAATAACAACAGTATCTATATCTTTATTTTCGAGCAGTTTGCGAAAATCATTATAGAGGATGGGCTTATCCGGGAATTTTTCACCCATTTGCGGGATCCTGCCACCAAGTTCTGTTAAATACCTGGGATGGACTTTGCTTCTGTCACGCAGAATATAGGGTTCATAGGTATCGCACAGAGCAGCTGTCCGGACATCGGGTTGATTCATAAAAAGCTCCAGAATCTGGGTGCCTCTGTTACCAAGTCCGATAAATCCGACGTTTATTCTCTCGCCGGCTCCATATATCCGGTTATAGGCTGCGGCGCTCATTCCTGAAGCACCAATGGCAACACCTGCAGTTACAATGCCAGTTTTGGCAATAAAATCACGGCGGGTAGTGTTTCTGCTTTTCATGATCTGATTGAATTATAGGAGAAAGTTACTGAAATATTTTAAAAGGGCAACCTTAAAAAGGTTTAAGTAGGGACTGTCACTCGATCCTGATGGTCTTCCTGGCTGAAAAAGGAATTCCTTCAGATGAAATCCCCTGGATGTTAATTATATAATCAGATCCATAATCAGACGACCAGAACTCAACTATTGCCGTGCCGTCTGTATCAGGCTTTACTGATGGGTTCCAGTAAAGCGTGTTTCTGAGATCAGGTATCCTGCTCAGCAGTTTATTATCTGCAGAATAGTCAGGAGCATCAAAGCGGGATGTTTTTTCAACAGCCCTGTAGGGGAGTTCGACGGCATAATCGTGCAATATAACGTCACTGAAGTCGCCCGAACGGGTTATTACGTTCACTATGCCATTCAGGACCAGGTCGCCAACAATATAGGGAGTCCTGACAACCTCAATCTTCTCAACCAGCTCCGGGTCGAGGTCGGCAAGAACAGTCAGATCATTGATAATCAAGCCATC
>DIKJ01000196.1 GCA_002424525.1 Bacteroidales bacterium UBA5621
TTCTGGCGGAGTCTTACACACTGGATCGGTGGTCTCGGAATCATTGTACTTGTCATTATAGTTCTTCCGTCACTCAGGATAACCGGTTATCAGCTCCTGAGTCTTGAATCTTCGCTAAAGGAAAAGATTCATCCGCGGACGAAAGCTGTCGGATTCAGACTATTGTTCATCTACCTGAGCCTTACCATTGCAGAGATTATACTCTTAAGTCTGGGAGAGATGGACCTGTTTGAAAGTATTTGCCACACGTTCGGGACCGTTGCCACCGGAGGATTTTCAACAAAAAATGCCAGTATCGGATACTATTCTTCATATAGTCAATATATCATAACCTTGTTCATGTTTCTGGCCGGTGTCAGTTATGTTATTTATTATTACATTGTTAAGTTTAATTTCCGAAAAGTCGGCAAAAATGAAGAGTTATGGTTTTATCTCACAACTGTAATAATTGCAGGCGCAATTGTAACCGGAATTCTGTATGTTAACAGTTCCGGGCCGCCTGAGCTTGCTTTCCGCGAGGGATTTTTCCAGGTTATTTCATTGCTGACTACAACAGGGTACTCAACCACAGATTATTCATTATGGCCCGGCCCGGCAATATTGGTTATTTTTCTCCTGTTCTTCACAGGAGCAAGTACCGGTTCAACTACCGGTAATATTAAGATGGCCAGACACCTGCTTGTGATAAAAAACATCAGGAGTGTATTCATCAAGATCATTCATCCGAATGCTGTATCTCAGATAAAACTTAACGGCAGACCAGTATCGGAAAAAGCAAACATTTCAATAATTACATTTATAGTTTTATTTATTTTCATTTTTTTTATAGGTACAGTTATCCTGGTAATTACCGGATTGGACCCAATAACAGCAGCCAGCGCTACAGTAGCATCACTTGGCAATATAGGTCCCGGTCTCGGCTCTGTGGGTCCGGCATTAAATTACTCTCATCTACACGACTTTAATAAAATTTTTCTCAGTCTGCTTATGATTATTGGAAGGCTTGAGATTTATACTATCTTCATTCTGTTTACCAGGTCGTTCTGGAAACTTTGAAGACATTTGGCTTTGCAGGGTAAACTCCGGCGAGTTCGGCGAAGCTAATCCGCAACCGAGCCGTAAGGCGAGCTCGGCGAAGCCAATCCGCAACCGAGCCGAAGGCGAGCTCGGCGAAGCCAATCCGCAATCTTAAATTACTTCCCCCTGAACAGTTTCCGGATCTGTGTCAGGTTTTCCGGCGTTCCAATATCAAACCAATATCCTTCGTCGTGACGGTATGTGTAGATGTTATGAACCGACGCAAGTTTCAGATAGAGAGAGGTCATTGTAAAGACTCCCTCTTCCATGAATTTAAATATCTCAGGATCAATAATATGAATCGCCGAAAAAGCTATCTCTTCCAGCATGTCTTTCGAGCTGCGGGCTATAATCCTTTCTCCCGTCGCCCTGTTGCACCATCCATGCAGGAGACCCCTTTTGTCGACCAGGAAGAACCTGTTTCCGGGCCGCTCCCTCACAGCCAGTGTTGCAAGGCCTTTCATTTTGTTATGGTATTCAAGAAGTCGGGTCAGATCCAGATCTGTGACTATATCGGCATTATAAACAAGAAATGGCTCGGTACCAAAGAAATTTTTTGCCTTGTACAGGCCCCCTCCGGTTTCGAGAAGGGCCTCCCTTTCATCGGAGACAGCTATGGTATAACCTGCCTTATTAAGCCTGGCAATTTCATCTTCGACCATGCCGGCCAGATGATGAACATTGACGATGATCTCCCCGAATCCGGCAGCAGTGCATTTCTCGACAGCCAGCTCAAGAATGGTCTTACCGTTTATACCTGCAAGCGCTTTGGGGATCGTCTCCGTCATCTTCCCGAGCCGGGTACCCTTTCCCGCTGCCATGATCATTGCCTTCATCCGGTTGAACTAAATTACTACAATATATCAGAAGGAACTCCCTTGGTTTCAAGGAGTCCTGTGCTCTTTGAGAAGCTTTCCGAACAGAGGGGTCCGGCTGATTGATTTAATCGTCTCGTATAATTCGGCGAGCATTATGTCTTCTCCCGCGGTAAAGGCAATCTTCTGAAGAAGGCCCACTGCAGGAACAATGCTTTCAGTAAAAGTGGGCTTTTGTTCATACAGACCCCTGAAACCGAACGCTCCGAGGGCCTGCATCAGCCTTATCATACTGAATCCTGTATAATATCCCCTGAATTTGTCTGTACTCTCTCCAGAAACCGGACAGAACCTTTCAATATAATAATTCAGCAATTCCTGCCTGTCATTCTCCTGCATCTCAATTTTTGCATCATTAAGAAGAGAGGCCACATCATACTGAGGTGCTCCCTTTCTCCCGCCCTGGTAATCGATGAACCATGCCTCCTCACCCATTACCATAACGTTCGCAGTCTGAAAATCCCTGTAGAGAAAAAAATCCTGGCCGGGTTCAAGAAGATAATCAGCAAGTTTTTCAAAGTCATGCTCAAGCCGCCGCTCATTGAACGGTGCAGCGACAAGCTTAAGGAACATGTACTTGAAATAGTTCATGTCCCACATCATCGACTGCCTGTCAAAACTGCGGTGCGGATAGCAAAGGTCGAGGTTCAGACCCTCCATACCCTTCGTCTGAAAAAGGATCAGATTATCGAGTATCCTCCGGTAAAGGGTCATTGTCTCGTTGTCGAAACCTGATGCGTATGACCTCTTGTGGAGCCAGGTATAAAGATTGTCATTTCCGAGATCCTGCAGGTAATAGACAAATTTATCCGGGAGATAACCATATATCTCAGGTACCGGTAATGATTTGGTCCTGAAATGACGGGTGAACCCGATAAAAGCCTCATTCTCCTCCCTGTTGGCATTATAGGCACCTATAATACTCCTTCCGGTGCCTGTTATCCGGTAATACCTCCTGTCGGAACCTGATCTTGGCAACGGTGTTATCTCAATGTCTCCCTTCCCGAAAAAAGTTCTGTAACCTTCTGATATGATATCTGTCTCTGTCATTGTTCTATAATTTCCCTTTCAGCAGGAATCTCTTTGACATCCTGTCGCCGGGATATTTTGCCGAGAAATCAACCCAGTATTCCGCTATAGTACTTTTTATCTCCTTCCGCAGTATCCAAAGGCTGATAAGGTTGGGCACGGTCATCAGGGCAATGGTGATGTACGAAAGCGACCAGATGATAGTTGTATCTGTAAATGATGCCACAAAGAATGCTATCACGAACACGATCCGGTAATAAATCACATAGCTGGGTCCGGCAAGATATGTGAGAGCCCTGTCGCCGTAATAGGACCATGAGATCGCCGTTGAAAAAGCAAAAAGAAGAAGTCCGATAGACACTATATACTTGCCATAGTCACCCATTATGCTCTTCTTAAAGGCTTCTGCCGTAAGAGGAGCGCTGTGGATCAATGATTTGCCGGACACGGTCACTGAGGTTGAAGGGGGTTGCCATTTGCCGTTAACTACTTTTATTCTCCCGGTAAAAGGATTTCTTCCATCAGAGAATGTCAGGTCTTCAGCTATTGATCGGGAGGTGATCAGTGTTATTGGTGTAATCATTTTACCCTCAGCTATTTCGAGCTGTCCGTTGAATAATGGAATAGTCTTGCCCCTGGTGATATAATCTGCAACTTTCTGTTTCTGGTCATGGATATTTTCATCATATACCTGATTCAGGAACATCATATCCGCGCTCTGGAACTGGTTCTCCACTTTCTGGGTCCATACACCCGACGAGAGGATCACCAGACCTGTCAGAGTACAGATGATAATAGTATCTATAAATGGTTCGAGTATTGCCACCATGCCTTCGGAGACAGGCTCGGGAGCCCTTGCCGCGGAGTGAGCTATCGGTGCCGAACCCTGGCCCGACTCATTGGAAAAGAGGCCCCGGTTGACTCCCCTGTTGATCGCAAATGCAATAGTGGCACCCATAAATCCTCCAACTGCTGCCGAGCCTGTAAAAACAGTCGAAAAGAGAGCTATGATCGACGGAATAATGTTTTGATAATTCGTTCCTATAACAAGCAGTGCTCCAATGAAATAGAAAATGGCCATAAAGGGGACAAGTCTTGATGTGACTTTGGCTATCCTCTTTATCCCTCCGATGATTATCAGGGCAAGCAACACCGAGAGGATAGCCCCGGTTATTATGTGTTTAATTCCAAAGGTGGCAAATATCGAGTTGGAGATGCTGTTAATCTGGGGAAGGCTTCCCGTTCCGAAGGAGGAGAGGACGGTTGCTGCAGCAAAAAAGGCTCCCATTATGGCTCCTATCTTTATTATTTTTCCGCTTTTTGTTTTGATAAATATCCTCTTCTTCATGCAATACATCGGTCCTCCGGAAACTGTGCCATCGGGAAGAATATCGCGGTATTTATGTGAAATAGTAACCTCGACAAACTTAGTACACATTCCTATCGCCGCCGTTACCAGCATCCAGAAAAGTGCCGCCGGTCCTCCCAGATGAATGGCCAGCGCCACCCCGGCAATATTACCGGTACCCACCGTACCGGATAGAGCCGTTGAAAGTGCCTGAAAATGTGAAGTATCACCCACATCTAAATGATGATCATATTTCCCTTTCACGACATCCACTGCATGCCTGAAATAGCGGAATTGCGGAAATTTCAGATAGATTGTAAAAAAGACACCTGTTCCCAGCAGGAGAAACACAAACCAGGGATGTCCGCCGATATAACCATCGAGCATGACAAGAAAGTCATTGATTTTATGCATCATACGGAATCAGTCGTTATAATTTTCAAGCTGCAACGACAAATGTAACGATTTCCTCAAAAGAAAAAAGTGATTTCGGCGGAGAGAGGGATTTTAAATTGCGGGGAGCGGAGGGCGGAGGGCTGAGTCCCGTAGGGACGGCCTGTTTATCTTGTATTTGATCAATTTTTGTAGGAATCTCAGCGTGAGTCCGGGATTTCAAAATATTTAAAGAGGATATAGTATCACTTCCAGTTGGGTAAAAAATCACTACTTTTAAGACAAAAAAGTTAACACCGTATAACCTGTTTAATACCAGACAATATGAACAGCAATAAATATAACCGGATTTTGTTGATTGCTCTTTTCTTTCTTTTGCCAAACCTGATTCTTAATTCCCAGACCTCCGACCCTCCATTCCTGAAATATATGAATCATCCATGGGTGGATTCCGTTCTGAAAACACTTACCCTTGAACAGCAGATAGCCCAATGCATCTGGATTGCAGGATACTCAAACAGGGATATCTCACACGAGGTGGAGGTAGCCGATATAATAAGGAAATATGGGATAGGTGGTATCGTCTTCTTCCAGGGCACCGCTGAGAAGCAGGCTGAACTGACGAATTTTTACCAGAAGATTTCAAAAGTCCCTCTTATTATCTCAATGGATGCAGAATGGGGACTGGGCATGCGGCTGGACAATATAGAGAAATTCCCTTACCAGATGACTCTCGGAGCAATCCGGGATGATTCACTCATTTATCTGATGGGAAGAGCAGTGGCTGACCAGTGCAGACGGCTCGGTGTTCATATCAACCTTGCACCTGTTGCTGACATTAACAATAATCCTCTCAATCCGGTGATCAATTACCGGTCGTTCGGAGAGAACAGGGAGAATGTCACAACAAAAGCCATCATGTATATGAAAGGCATGCAGGATAATGGCGTTATGGCAACTGTGAAGCATTTTCCCGGACATGGCGACACTAATACTGATTCGCATTATGATCTTCCGGTTATCACACATCCGGTAAGCAGGCTCGACAGTGTTGAGCTGTTTCCGTTTCTCAATCTGATCAATGAAGGAGCAGGATCTGTAATGACTGCCCACCTTAACCTGCCCTCACTCGACCCGACAGCATCCCTCCCATCCACACTCTCTCCGGCCATCATTAACGATCTGCTCAAAACACGCCTTGGATTCAAAGGGCTGGTGATCACCGATGCAATGAATATGAAGGGGGTAACGAAATATTTCGGTCCGGGCGAAGCTGACGCAAGAGCTCTGGCAGCGGGGAACGATGTGATTGAGTTTGTTACAGATGTCGGGGCTGCTGTCAGAGAGATTCAGAACTTCATCAGATCAAAAAAACTGACTTCTGAAGAGATAACCCTGAAATGCAGGAAGGTGCTGGCAATGAAGTACTGGGCAGGTTTAAACCAATACCGGCCGGTAATTATTAAAAATATCACTGACGATATCTCTTCAAACAAGAACAAGGCCCTTATACGTGAGCTCTACATCAATTCACTCACTGTACTTAATAACAAGGAAGATATAATCCCTGTTAAAAACCTGGAATCTGTAAGAATAGCAACCCTGGCAATAAACAGAGGTGAATTGACCACCTTCCAGCAAAGGGTTTCAGATTATTTACCAGCTGATCACTTCTTTTTAGATCCTGCCGATAAAAGATCGCAGTCTGAATTGCTTAATAAACTTTCGGGTTATGATATTGTGATCACAGGGATCTTCAGGACCGATCAGCGGCCACAGAATTCATACGGAATAGGACCCGAGATGGTCGGTTTTTTACAACAACTTACTGGTACAACAAAGACGATTGTAACATATTTCGGAAATCCCTATGCAATTGCCCGCCTAGAACCTGCCTGGAACAGCGAGGGACTCATCGTTGCTTACCAGGAAAATGATTTCACTGAGGATTTGTCGGCCCAGCTTATTTTCGGAGGCATCGGGGCCAGAGGTACACTGCCTGTCACCATCACCGGGAAATGGCCCTCGGGATATGGTATCGAAACCCGCGGGAATATCAGACTGCAGTACGGCCTGCCTGAGAGCGCGGGTATGTCTTCAGAAAAACTCAGCAGGAAGATCGATTCTATTGCTCTTGCAGGCATAAGAGCCGGAGCATACCCCGGATGCCAGGTAATGGCTGCAAGGAAGGGCATTGTAATTTTCAACAAAACATACGGGTTTCATACATATGAAAACCGGATCAGGTTGGAGAAGGGGGATATTTTTGATCTCGCTTCGGTTACAAAAGTGTCTGCCACACTGCCCGGATTGATGCTTCTCAATTCTCAGGGCAGGTTCTCTCCGGACGAAAAACTTGGATTCTACCTCGATGAATTCAGCCATTCTGATAAAAA
>DIKJ01000207.1 GCA_002424525.1 Bacteroidales bacterium UBA5621
CTCTCTTTCTATCCTGAATTCCAGGAGTGTCCCGCTATAGTTTTCGACGGAGGTCTCTATTGAAAAGAGCGCTGATGAATCTGTTAATGCATCCAGCTCAAAGGGCATTGTGTCGAGAAAGGCAGGAGTTTGCCAGTCGTTGTAAACGAACTCCTTCCCTTTTTCGAAGAATATCGAGAACTGTCCACCTTCGGGGCCGAGCCATAACCTCTCCTCGCCGCCGAAAGCATTAATATGGGGCAGGATCTGGCGGGAAGCGATCAGTTCGTGATTAATCCAGCCGAAGCTGAAACCGCTGTCGCCGGACGATGTGCTTGTCATTACCCTTCCCTGCCAGCCGGGAACAATCACAATTGATGCTTTATTATTTTTCAGTTCGAGGATGTCGGTGTGTTTTTTCAGGAAGTCCCTGTTGTAGCCGTATTGTTGCAAGGTGTCTGTTGTCATCGTTGTGTCTTTTTGACGGTTTTTCTCTTTTCCGGATGGTCCTGCACATGAAGAGAGGAGCAGGGAAAAGATAAGGAAAGTTGTAAGATCTTTCATTGGAAGGGGGGTAAATGGAGTATTTAAATTATGTTTTGTTACCAGGCACGGATTACACTTCATTTCGTTCGGTTAAATCGGCGCCAACGAAGCCAGCCAATACCAGCAACAGTGTCAAAGTTAGGGAAATATTACGTTACAGCTAGCGATCCATCGGATTTCAGAGTATTTTTGCACAAATATGGACATGGAGAAAGTAAGCCTTTGCGGATTGTCCGCTGATGAAATACACGATCTGATCAAACCAGGCGGGTTCAGTTACTCTCATGCTCTTAAGATTGCAAACAGCATATACAAAAAGGGGACGACTGATCTGCTGATGGTACCGGGGATACCCAAAAAGTTAAAACATGAACTTGAGTCACTCGCTATTGCCGGACTATTTAAACCTGTATCTTCCCTCAAGTCCTCCGACAACACCATAAAATACCTTTTCAGGAACAGTAAAGGCTTAAACTACGAAACAGTGTATATTCCTGATAAAAAGCGCAATACAGCTTGCGTTTCAACCCAGTCGGGGTGCCGGATGGGATGTCCCTTCTGTGTCACGGGAAGCTATGGTTTTCATGGCGATCTGACAGCCGGCGAGATCATCAACCAGGTAATAAGTCTGCCTGATGCTGACAAGGTTACCCATGTGGTATTCATGGGGATGGGCGAGCCACTGGATAATACTGATAATGTGATGAAAGCCTGTGAAATACTGACGGCTGAATGGGGTATGGCGATCAGTCCGCGCAATGTGACCGTATCAACAATAGGCATTGAGCCGGAGATCAGGAGATTCCTCGAGAAGTGCGAATGCAACCTTACCCTCAGTCTCTTTTCACCTTTCACAGAGGAGAGGGGAGCAGTTGTGGCTGTTGAAAACAGGTATCCCGTTAACAAGGTCCTTCAGATAATGAAGGAGCATCCTTTAAAGAAGAGAAGGCGCATGAGTGTGGCCTACATTATGATCAGCGGATTGAATGATACCGAAAGACATCTGGATGCCCTGAAAAAACTGCTGGATGGTTCGGATATCAGGGTCAACCTGATACCCTTTCATCCTCCTCCGGGCGATAAGCATCTCTCTTCATCTGAGGAGAGGATGCAGTATTTCAGGCACGAGCTGGTTGTCTCGGGTATTTCCGCATCGGTTCGGCGGTCGAGGGGAGCAGATATATCGGCGGCCTGCGGCCTGCTGGCCTCCGGGCTTGCCTAGCTGTTTATCAGCTGGAAGAAATGCTCATCGATATACCCGCCGGTTGTCCTTACCCAGTCTTTCTTGATCCCGGCTTCGACGAAGCCGACTTTCCTGAAGAGATCGATGCTTTCGCAATTATTTGCGAGTATGTTACAGAACAGCTGATGGAGCTGAAGGGTGTTGAAGCAGTAATCGATGAGGCATCTGAGCGACATCGATGCATAACCTTTCCTCCTGTAAGCCTCATTGGCTATCAGTATCCCCACTCCGGCCCTTTTATGGAACGGATCGAAATCAAAAATATCGATAGTCCCTATCGTAATGTTGTCGGCAACATGGTCGATCATGAGCCGAAGCTGTCCCGCTTCATAAATACTCTTGTGGGAGTTCTTCAGATAGCGCTTGAGCGTGAACTTCGAGTAAGGTGTCAGCGTATTGCTGATCTGCCAGTACGAGTGGTTGTTCTCCCACTCGTACAGCAGTTCCAGATCCTCAGGCTCGAGAGCCCTGAGCCTTATTTCCTTATATTTCATTTCCAGTGTCTGGTCTTAATCATTCGCCGACCCTAATGTTAATCTCCCTTATGAATGCATCGGGATATCCTGATTCCTTAAGTTTTCCGATCGCGGCTTTTGCCTGGTTGTAAGTCGCATACTCACCATACACATATTTGAAGAGTCCGTCCTCGGCTTTAATCTCCCTTATTCCCTCCAACCCCCTGAATACTGATGGGATGTTCAGAGGATTACTGGTAGCCTGCAGTTGTATTGTGTAGACTCTTCGTGTAACTGCTTGTTTTTCAGCTGCATCGGGCAAGAGGATCGATCTGGACTCGTTATTCAGGTCGTACTGATTTACTATATATGCATCTTTCAGCCCCTTATCCCTCAGATAACCGAGATATTTTACGGCATCGGGACGGTTAGAGAAGGTTCCGAGAACATACATTGTGTAATCCTCCACATTAATGAGTCTTACGAACAGCATCTCATCCGTGATCAGGTTGCTGAAGTACCCGGGTGAGAGTCTCTCCTTTGTTTTTGAAAGGATGATGCTGTATCTCATCGAGTATGGTTGTCTGAGGTGTTCGGGGGTATAGACCTCCTGACGAATTACCACTCCGGTTTTCGGAGCCTGGATGCCGAATGTTACCCGCCTGTTATACTGTCTTCCTTCAGGATTATCGGTTCCGTCGAGGTTTGTATTAACAGCTGCGTAGTCGGTCTTTCCGAAGGCTTTCTTGACAAAACGTGAAGCAGGCATTCCTGAAGCGGTAAAGTAATCGATAACGGCCTGAGCCCTTCTGTCGGCCAGTCTCCTGTTATATTCGGTGGGGCCTTTGGCATCGGTATAACCAGCTACCTCTATAGTAAGTTCAGGGTGGTTGATCATGATATTCCTGAGTGTTTCAAGTCCGGGTCTCGCTCCGTCGGTTATCGCGTAGCTGTCGAACTCGAACAGGATATTCTTAACGGCAAGGAACTCACCTGCGTAGACCCTCTCAGGTACAAGTGAAGCGTTGAATGCGATATACTTGCTCAGGTAATAGAGAGGTATACTCAGGTTTATCGTATCGGTCTGATAGCCTGAATGGCTGACAAACACCTGGTAATCTCCCGGTTTGATATCAAAACTGAATGATCCGCCAGATTCCACCGTAACCTCCTGCAGCATTTTCCTGGCCTTGATATCGTTCACTCTTACCCGAGCCTGTTCGGGATTGACCTCCATGCCGTCCTCCAGGGTAATGGTTCCTGCTGCCAGTGTGATCTCGTCAGCCGGGTCGATGGCGACGATGGCATAGATATTCCTTTCGTTGGTCCTGCTGTCGAGCCTGCTGGCGATAAATCCGGGGGCATTGTTGTTAAGGACGAAGAACAGGTTTTCGGAGACGTTGTTGAAGGCGTATGGCATTCCAACGGGCTGGGTCCATCCGCCTCCACGGAAGGTTGACCTGAAGACATCATATCCTCCCATGCTGATATGCCCGACAGAGCTGAAGAGGAGGGCATCATCGTCAGGGTCGTAGAACGGTGTGTTCTCATCATAAGGTGTGTTTATCACATTACCGAGGTTCTCGGGCCTTTCCCATGTCCCGTCGGGCGCTCTCTGTGATTTCCATATATCGAGTTCCCCTTCCCCTCCCGGACGGTTGCTGGAGAAATAGATTGTCCTGCCGTCGGGGGTGATAAAGCCATGCGCCTCCCAATAGATTGTGTTTACATTTCTTCCCACACTCCTGATCCTCGACCAGGTGGCACCTTTCCTTTCACTCATGTAGAGGTTGCCGTCGCCCCCGTCGTCCATAAAAAGGATCAGCAGGTTCCCGTTCCGGGTTATGGAATTTGAATAGAGCCTGTCGAACCCTCCGAGCTGCTGGGTTATATTGACAGGTTCATTCCAGCTTTCGGTTCTGGCTGGTTTGTACGAGCACCAGATCTGTGTTTTTCCGTCTTTAAGTACAGTGAAAACAAAAACCGAATCATTTCTTGCCAGCACCGGGTTGATTGCACCGGGGTAATTGACCAGCCAGGGTGCAAACAATTCGGAGACGACCGTCAGGGGTTTCTTCTTCATCTCGATGGCGTAGCGGCTGTTCCTGATCTGCAGGTCAATATATTCCTCCCTGAAGGTGTCGGCATCAGTAAGGTTTTTCCTCACCTCAGTAAAAAGGGTGACTGCTTTTTGAAGACTATCGTTTGCATGGTAGGCCATGGCAAGATAGAACTTTGTGTCGGGCGGAGCCTTCACCCCATATTCAATATACTCCTTTTTATTTCCGGCGACATTCTCCGAAGCCTTTTTGAGAAGCTGAAGGGCTTCTGCCTTCCTTCCGTCCATGTTGAGATAACATATACCAAGCTTCGCGGCCAGGTTATTATTGTCGGGATTTGCCCTGAAAAGGGGCTCATACAGACTGGCAGCAACCGCATAATTCTCATCATTATAATATGATACGTCGGCATTCTGAACAGCTCTAATAAATTCTCTCGACGGGGCTTCCTGGGCGTTCAGGGCAATAACCCGCCAGATGAGAACTGAAAAGACAAGAATCCTTTTCAATGGGTAGAAATGTTTCATGGGCTTAAGTTTTTATTTGAAAGAAAACCATATTCCGGGGCATTATGTTGTTTTTATGTTGTTAAAGACCGAAGTCGGAAGACCGAAGTCCGAAGTCGGAAGTCGGAAGACCGAGTACCCAGCATCCAGCACCCAGCATCCAGCACCAAAGTTTCTCTATTCATCTGATCAGGACTTTTACCTCTCTCACAAATGCATCCTCGAATTCCTTATCCTTTATTTCCTCAAGAACTTTTGCCGCTTCTAAGAAAGTATTAAACTTCCCATAAAGATAGTGATAAAGCCCGTCGATCTCCTCAGTCTCCCTGACACCGCTGTAACCGCGGAATACTATATTCATGTCCACCCGTATTTTTGTGGCTTTCAGCTGGATAGTGAAATACACCTGATCTCTTACGGGCCTGTCGCCGGGTATTCTGGAGACCTTCTTGATGAACAGGTCGTCGGGATATCCTTTCATTATCAGATCATCCTTGTGGGCGTATGCCTCTTCCCTCGTCAGGAACTCCCCTGTAGTGTACCTGTAAAACAGATCGTTCTCGTTATATATGACCTTTATATCAGATACGTACCTGAAGTAGCTGATATCCGCAGGGTTATACAGGGCCATTACCTGCACGGTGTAGTAGAGGATCTCTGAATCGGCGATCTTTGTATCACCTAAGTCGCTTACCTGCAGGTCACTGCGAATCAATCCCGCGTCGATAGCGTCGGCAGGAGGTATGCTTGAGAGATCAATCCTTTCGTAATCCCCCGGCATGCCCAGGTAATCAGGATCTTTTTCAAGGTTAACGTCGAAGTTGAATATCTTCCTGTAGCTGTCAGCCGCTATTGCCGTGTCGATGGTATGTGTCAGATAACCTTCGCCTGTAAACGAGATCCTGAATTTCCCTGCAGCGACAATAAAGTTATACTGACCGGTAAGTTTGTTGGGATACCCCACATCAAGAGTGTCTCCCTTTGTTCTGTCTGTAAGGTGAATAGCATATTTCTCATCAAAAGCGACTACTGTATCCTGAAGACTCACTGTGCCCCTTATCTCAAATATCTTATTTTCTCCTGCAGTAGTGAAATCCAGAAAATAGATATCCCACTTCTTATAATCCGTTCTCTGTGAGTAAAATCCGTACCGTCCGTTGTCCCAGGGCTGAAGGAATTTATCATCATCGGTGGTGTTTACGGGTGAGCCGAGGTTCTGAGGTGTTCCAAAGGTGTTCCATGTCTTCGGACTTTTGAAGATATCGAATCCTCCCATCGAACTATGCCCCTCTGAACTGAAATAGAGCAATGAATCGCTCAGGATCGTAAAGGGCGTGTCCTCGTTAAAGGGAGTGTTGACCGCAGCACCCAGGTTTACAGCAGGACCCCAGTCGCCCGTTGCATCCTTCTCGGACACATAAAGATCGAGTCCGCCGTGTCCCCCGGTGCGGTTACTGGTAAAATAGAGCCTCCTGCCGTCGGCAGAAACCGAAGCATGCGATTCGTAGAATTTTGTATTGATATTTCTGTTAAGCCTTTTTACCGGGTTCCATTTTCCGTTCCTGTATTCTGCAGAATAGATGTTTCCATCGTAATTATCGCTCTTATAGAGGAACAGCTCGGTACCGTCGTGATTCAGTGAGCAGGACGAACAGTCCTCGCCGGCATTTATATCAGCGGTAATATCGACAGGCGGCTGCCATAGGCCATCCTGTTTAGTGGACCAGAGAATAACATTCAGCATGCCCCGCCGCTCAGTATAAACAAGCGTATTGCCGTCGTGGCTCACTGCAGGATTACCGTTGACCGCGCCCTGGTTGAGTCCTGATCCAAGCGTGGACATTATCATCGGAACCGGATTTTCCTGAAAAAGTGTTGCGTTCCTGCAGGCCTGCATTAGCTGGTCGACAAACGCCAGATTCTTCATTTCTCCTTTTACCTCGGGTCCCGCAGCAAGTTTCTTGAAATTATTGAAAGTAGCGATGGCCAGATCGGGCTCATTATTGATCATATAGGCTTTAGCTAAGAAGAACCAGGCATCGAGCGGGGCTCTTTTCTCACTGTATGATTTGATCTTTGCCTTATAGGAAGTGCTCTTTACGGCAGATTCAAGATAGGGGATGGCCTTCTCTTTTTCGTCGGTGATGTTCAGATAGCTGGTCCCGATCTTATACCGGACATTTAAATTGTCAGGCGTCTCCAGCAGCAGGTAGAGAGGGTTCGCCATATCATAATCCTCATAGAGGTAATATGACTCGGCTTTGTTGAAGATCTTTTTTTTCTGGGATCTCGTCTGCGACCAGGCAGCAACCGGGATAAGCAGGAACAAAACTATGAACTTCAGCCGGAAGGCGGTTATCTGTGCTCTGAATCTGATCATTTTAACAAATATATAATACTTTTTTAAGAACTGGTATAATGCGACAACTGCTATTTTCCGGTAAAGGTTATTTTGTAGATATCTTCCAGACCGTATCCCGTAAATTCTTTATGTATTGAATAGTAGCCTGACCTGCCATCGCCAACCGGCATAAAGAAGAAATTATCGTCCGGATTATTCAGCGGATACCCTATGTTTTCCGGCTTGCTCCACAGGTTGTTTTCCTGCTGTTCCGACCTGAAGATATCATATCCTCCGACGTTCTGGTGGCCTTGTGAGCTGAAGAACAGTGTTTTTCCCCTGTTGGCAAGGAAGGGCCTGTCCTCGTTGAATTCAGTATTTACCCCGGGTCCCAGGTTAACCGGTGGACCCCAGTCACCGTTCTGCTTGTAAGAGACATAGAGATCGAGTCCGCCGAAGCCACCCGGCCTGTCGGATGCAAAGATCAGCCTGTTGCCGTCTTCAGAAATGAAACCATGCGATTCCCAGTATTTTGTATTGATGTTCCGGTTTAGTTTTGAAAGCTTGCTCCATTTCTTGCCGTCGAAAGAGCTTACATATATATCGCTGTTATTATAGTCGTGCTTTGACAGAAAAAGAAGTCTGCCGTCAGAGGAGAGGCTAGAAATAAAATGGTTGCCGTCTGATTGCAGTTCGGCAGTAATGTTCACCGGCTGGCTCCATTTTCCGTCGGTGAGGCGCGAAACCATAATGGCGTCGTAGAACTTCATTGAGATCATATAAGCAAATGATTTCCCGTCGGTTGAGATGACAGGATTATAATCTGCATGTTCCGTGTTGAAGATAGTTCCAACATTCTCCTCCCTGAAGCTTACCGGGTTCGCCATTATTCCTTTAGCACTTTCGCATATTCTGATTTCATTCTGAATGAAACTGATATTCTCTTTGTCCTCAGGCAGGAGAGTCTCTAAGTATCTTTGATAGGTTTCCCTGGCTTTGTCGAACATATAGTTTATCCTGTAGGCTCTTCCCAGATCAAAGAGTGCATCATACGGCGCGGCTTTCTGGTTCAGTGTTCCTTCCCTGTGTATGGCTGACATGTTTTTAACCGCGGTCTCCAGGTAACTGATCGACAGGTTCTTCTTACCGGCGGTATTGAGATAGCAGGCACCAATGCGGAATGCAAGGTTGTAGTTGTCGGGGTTGTATTCATACAGAGCCAGGTAATACGGCAGTGCATCGGCGTAATGCCCGTGAAGGAAAAAGTACTCCGCATCGAGGAAAGTCTCCTGGAGATTGCCGGGACTCTGGGTCCATAACGAAACGGGAATAGCTATCAGGGCAAAAAGAGAGGCAATTCTTCTGCTCATATCTGAATATATTTAATACTCAAATTTATAAAAATATTGCCACTATGGTAATCACTTACCAGTTTATTTTGTAAAACGACCTAAACCCGGTCATAGCCGGGCTGGTCCACTGACTTATTTTTTCTTCTTCGTCTGAGCAGGATAAGGAGCAGGAACAGGAATAACAGAAGCACTCCTCCGCCCGCAACCAGTGCAGTGGTAAGCGTGCTCCATTTTTTCTTTGCGTCCGTAATCTCCTGAGGTTCAGGAGCAGGCGGTTCCTGCGGAGGATTAAGGATACTGTCGGCCAGTCTGTCAAGATCTTCGGGTTTAATCCTTCCTTCGCTCATTGCAAACACATAGTTCTGGAGGTCGGTCCATGTTTTCAGGTTTGCCTGGATGATATCGAGTCCGCCCAGTATCACCTTCAGTTCCCCTTCGGCATACCTTGCCAGCAGGTTGACTACTGCCTGGGTAAGGACATTATCCATCAGTGCCACCCTGAGGGCCAGTTTGTCTATATCTTCACCGTCAATTCCCTTCCCTGCTCCCACGATCTTCAGGTGCGACAGCACATCGTCGGTTCTTGCGAAACTCTGCCCGCCGAGGTCCGAACCATCGATAAGCTTCCGTAACCTGTCGTCCGCCCTGTTCCTGAGCATGTTGATGAATGCATCAATCTGGTCGCGGGAAGTCGTTCTAACATATTCGGGTTTCTCGTCGGGCGCAACTGCATAGACCTTTCTGTAGGACACGATAACCTCGGCCGATGTGGTGTTGCTGAAACGGTCCCTGAGGGTGAACATTATGCTGTTTTCTCCGGGCAGGGGGACCAAAGTGTAAGAGAACGACGGATCGGTGATCCTGTATTTCTTTACCGATATCTCTTTGAATCCGGCCCTGTGAGTGACAGTGAGGTCCGACCGGGTTTCAGCCCTTAGTCTTATTGTCACAGGATCGCTGGTCGTTACTATTATGTACCTGTTGCCTTCGATCGCAAGTTCAGCAACGAAATCGGTCCTGGGGAGGATCGTTGCCGGAATTAGGAAGGTATCAGCAGGGTACGTGACCGGAAGGTCGATGATCCTTTTCACCTTCTCCGCCGCCTCTGTCTCGTATGTAAATTCATAAACGCCCTGATTCAGTTGTAATTCATACTCACCTGTCGCCTGCTCAGAAAATAATGTGGTCAGTGTTTCGTTTTTTCTGGTGTCCACAACGCTGATCTTTACAGGGTCAGATGGGCCTGACACCAGGTCAGCTATTTTTGCCAGTCCGATCACAAAAAACTTCCTCGGGTTCCTGTCCGAAAAGATCTCCACCCTGTATATATCCTGCCGGCCGAAGTTACCGGGACTATATTTTGCGATATATCCCTCATTGCCGTTTTTGAATGGTTTGAAGAAGATATCATCATCGGTGGTATTGAGCGGGAACCCCATGTTCACCGGGGTTTTCCACTCACCTTTTTCGGGCACTTCAGCATAGAAAAAATCGTATCCTCCCATGTTGTAATGGCCTCTCGAGCTGAAAAAGAGTAGTTTATCATCTTCTGAAAGGAAAGGTGTTTCCTCGTTGTAGGGTGTGTTTATTGATGGTCCGAGGTTGACAGGGGGACCCCAGTCGCCCGATTTTTCCCTTTCGGAAACATAGATGTCGAGACCGCCGAATCCACCGTTCCTGTTGCTGGTAAAATAGAGTTTGCGGTTATCGCGCGAAACGGTAGCATGTGATTCCCAGAATTTCGTGTTTATCCTGTCGTTCAGTTTAACTGGAAGAGACCACCTCCCGTTCTCGAACCTCGATGTGTAAATATTGCCATCATAATCGACCGAGCTGTAGAGGTACAGATCTTTGCCGTCGGCTGAAAGTGATGTCGGAAAGAAGTCCCTGTCGACCTTCAGTATCTCGTTCATGTTCACCGGCGGGTTCCAGACGCCATTTGTCCTTATTGCGTACAGGATAGCGTCATAGAAGGCCAGGCCTCGCGAGAAGACGATAAGGTTCTCATCGTCTGAAACAACAGGATTGAATTCAGAATTGGCAGTGTTGATAACATTTCCAAGGTTTGTTTTTCTCACGTAGACCGGGTTCTCCATCAGCTTTTTTGCATTGTGGCACGATTGGATCTGCAGGTTGATGATCGTCGAATCGTAGATTTTCGGGTCGAGACTCGTTTTGAAGAGCTTGTATGTCTCGATGGCCTTATCGATCTCGTTGTTTATCCTGTAAGCGTTAGCCAGGTGATACAGCACATCCCATGGTGCCTCTGACTCTCTGAAGCGCCCATCCCTGAAACCGGGGCCGATCTTTTTTGCTGCAGCTTCGAGAAAGTCAACAGCCTTATCCTTTTCCCCTGGCGTGTTGAGGTAGCACTGGCCGATCCGGTACATATAATTGCCGTTATCGGGATAGAGCTTGTGAAGCCGGAGGTAGAGCGGCAGGGCTTCCCTGTAATCTTCGAAAAGCATCCAGCTTTCAGCTTCAAAGAACATATTCCTTATTTCGGTCCTCGACTGGGAGGTAAGTTCAGTATTGATTAGCGCAGTCAGCAACCACGATAAGAGGATTATCCTTTTCATTCAGTTGATTTTCATTTCTCAAGCTACTAATATATGAGAAATAAAACAAAACAGGAAATCGCTTTTTCTGCTTTTTATTAACCGTGAAAAAAAAGTTACTGATCGGCGCTGTAGTTTTCAAGGATCTCTTTCAGTCTGCTCAGGAATTTCCCTGCCAGGGCTCCGTCGATAACCCTGTGGTCGTAGGTAAGTGCGAGTATCATTATCTGGCGGATCGCGATCACATCCCCGTCGGGTGTTTCTATTACAGCCGGCATCTTCCGCACCGCCCCGGTGCCAAGTATCGCGCTCTGAGGCTGGTTTATAATAGGTGTGCCGGCCAGGTTATTGTAGCTTCCGAAATTGGTGAGGGTGAAGGTCCCGCCATTTATCTCATCGGGTTTCAGTTTGTTGTTCCTTGCCCTGTCGGCAAGATCGTTGACAGCCTTTGCCAGTCCCTTCAGATTTTTCTCGTTTGCATTTTTAATAACCGGCACAATGAGATTGCCATCGGGCAGGGCGGTGGCCATTCCGATGTTTATATTTTTTTTGACAATAATATTGTTTCCGTCAACCGAGACATTGATCATGGGAAAATCGCTTAGTGCCCTTGCCGTTGCATCGATAAAGATCGGAGTGAGGGTGAGTTTCTGCCCTTCCGCCGCAAGGTATTTATCCTTTACACTGTTTCTCCAGTTTACGAGCCGGGTCACGTCGGCGTCGATGAAGGAAGTAACATGGGGTGAAGTCCTTTTTGACATGACCATATGCTCGGCGATGAGCTTCCGCACCCTGTCCATTTCGATGACCACATCCCCTTCAGCAGGAGTCAGAGGTGTGCTTTTTCCTGCATCAGGCTTCTGTGCTTCAGGCTTTTGTACATCAGACTTTTGTACATCAGACTTCTGTGCTTCAGCTTTCTGTGCTTCAGCTTTCTGTGTCTCAGTTTTCTGTGACTCAGTTTTCAGAACCTTAGCCTTCAGTGCCTCAGCCTCTTGTGTCTCAGCCTTCTCTGCTCGTTCTGCGGCTTTTTTCCTTTCCTCCAGGATTTTCAGAATGTCATCCTTTGTTATCCTTCCATCCATTCCCGTCCCGGTAACCTTATCCAGGTCGGCATAGCTTATCCCTTCGCGGGCGGCGATGCTTCTTACGAGAGGTGAAATGAATTTGCCTGACGGTGTCCTGCTTTTCATTTCGCCCGAGAGCGTCTCCACCTCCTTCTCCTCCTTCCTGACACTATCGATGGTCTCCCTGACCCTTTCAACCTCTTTTTCAACTTTTTCCGGATGGTCGGCTGTGAGCTCTATCTCAGTCTCGATAACGGCAATGGTTTCCCCCACTTTAGCCAGGGATCCTTCGGGAAGGGCGATTGAAACGATTGTGCCTGAAACGGGTGCAGGCACCTCTGAATCAACCTTGTCGGTTGCCACTTCAACGATAGGATCGTCTTCCTTAACTTTCTCCCCCTCTTTTACGAGCCATTTGCTGATAGTTGCTTCGATAACCCCTTCGCCCATTGCCGGGAGTATAATGTTCATCCTTGCCATAACTGAGTTTTTTTGTTTTTACTCTATTCAGATAACAACCATGAACGTGATATGTTTACGTATTCTGAACCTGCTGATACGGATTACGGTTATTGATAGCCCTTCCGAGGGTTATTTCGTCGGTATATTCAAGTTCATCGCCAACAGCCACTCCCCTGGCAAGAGTTGTAAGAAGAAGATCGTATTTGCTGAGCCGTTTAAACAGGTAGAAATTTGTGGTATCACCTTCCATCGTTGTGCTCAGGGCGAGGATGACCTCCCTTATGCCACCCTCCCGCACTCTGCCCTCGAGCTCATCTATCTTCAGGTCTGCCGGGCCAACGCCGTCAACCGGTGAGATAATACCGCCAAGCACATGATACAATCCCCTGTACTGACGGGTATTCTCGATGGCCATCACATCCTGGATGTTCTCAACGACGCAGATAAGTGATCTGTCTCTCTTTTCATCACTGCAAATTTTGCATATCCCTGTGTCGGAGATGTTACTGCATATTTTGCAGTAGTGTATCTCTTCGCGGAGTTTTATTATGCTCTCACCGAACCTTTTTACCTCTTCGGGGTCCCTTTTGAGAAGGTTCATTACCAGCCGGAAAGCGGTCTTTCTGCCAATCCCCGGAAGTGATGAAAATCCGGTCACTGCATTCTCGAGCAGGCGTGAGGGGAACTCGGTGAAACTCATTTCAGATTATTTAATCGAAGGTTGCTGGTTCCTTGTTGCTGGTTAATTTCTGATTTATAGAGTAATAGATCATTTTGTCCATATTTCATTCAATTATTCAACAACTATTAAAATGTTTATTTTGAGTCAACTAGCAACCAGCAACCAGTAACCAGTAACCAGTAACCAGTAACCAGAATGCTTTAGCACAAATTTAATTTAATTATTCCCTTTAAACTAAAAGGCCGGGACTTTTTTGTCCTGCAATCTTTTTGTTATTCTTGCAGATAATTTTAACGATATGTCGCCGTCAGTTATTCTCGGGATATTTCTTATTTACATGGCACTCCTTTTCGTTGTGACCTGGGTAACCGCCCGAAGGGCCGACAGCCAGTCGTTTTACATCGGCAACAGGATCTCCCCGTGGTTCGTCGTGGCCTATGGCATGATAGGAGCGTCGCTGTCGGGGGTTACATTCATGTCGGTGCCCGGCTGGGTAAAAGAGACTCAGTTCAGCTATATGGTGGTGGTGTTCGGCTACCTTTTCGGATATTTTGTCATCGCACTGGTCCTTCTGCCTCTCTATTACAGGCTGAAGCTGACTTCCATTTACACTTACCTGGAACAGCGTTTCGGCTTCTGGTCGTACAAGACCGGTGCAGGCTTTTTCATAATATCACGCACACTGGGCGTCTCGTTACGTATGTTCCTGGTTATCAATGTTCTTCAGATTTTCGTTTTTGATGCCTGGAATATTCCGTTCTGGATCAACGTCCTTATTTTCATTCTGCTCATAGTAGCCTATACTTTAAAAGGAGGTATCAGGACGATAGTCTGGACCGACACCCTTCAGACAACCTTTATGCTTCTGGCGGTAATTTTATCCATTATTCATATAGGAAAAGGGATGGATCTCTCATTTCCCGAAATGGCTGAGAAAATCCGCGACAGAAGTATTTCAGGGATGTTCATAACCGACTGGCATCACGAGAGGTTTTTCATCAAGCAATTCCTGAGCGGGATGTTCATAACGATTGTGATGACCGGTCTTGATCAGGAGATGATGCAGAAAAACCTCAGTTGCAGGAACCTGAAGTCGGCACAGAAGAACATGTTCACGTTCAGCGGAATACTTATCCTCGTCAATTTCCTGTTCCTCTGCCTGGGCGCGGTACTGCTGTTATACAGTCAGAGCAGGAATATCGTCACTGCATCGACGGATGATATTTTTCCGGTTGTCGCATTCCAGTATCTGGGACCTGCTGCCGGCATAGTATTTCTGATAGGGCTTGTTTCGGCGGCCTTTCCGAGTGCCGACGGAGCACTCACATCGCTGACCACCTCGGTAAGTATTGATTTTCTCGGGCTTGACCGGAAACAAGGAATTCCGGAGGTTGTCAGGACCAGGATACGTTACCTGGTTCACCTGGCAATTGCCCTGGTTTTTTTTGTGAGCATTTTATTATTCAGGACCTTGAGTGATACAGCAGTGATTGACAAGCTGTTAACGCTTGCAGGATATACTTATGGTCCGCTATTGGGATTATATTCGTTCGGACTCTTCACGAGAAGGAGAGTTCTGGACCGGGTAACGCCGGTGATTGCTGTCTTATCGCCGGTTATCTGTTATTTCCTGAGCCGTTATTCGGAGGTTCTTTTCAGCGGCTACAGTTTCGGATTCGAACTGCTTCTGGTCAACGGCTTCATAATGTTTGTGGGATTGCTTTTATTCAGCAGGCGGAGTTCCGGGGTAATCGGTGATCGGTGATCCATGCAATTTTTTGCTCTACGCTCTACGCTTCTTGCCCCCTGCCCCCTGCCCCCTGCTCCCTGCTCTACGCTCTACGCTCTACGCTCACAACTCATCACTTTCCTCCTCCTCCGGCTCCTCAATCTTAATTCTCACCATCTTATTCTTATAGGGAATGTGCCAGGTCAGAAAATAGCTGAATCCGGCACTCACCTGCTGGATTGCATTCCCGAACCCCGGCATATTGACCGGCCGCAGGTCTTTGCCCGTTCCCGCGGAGATCAGCAGTTTTAGCCTGATGCTCCACCCTATACTCACATTGTTGAACAGTTCCGTTTTAACTCCCGGAACCACTTCAAGAAAATGTCCCAGGCTGGTCTTCGCAGGGATTGATGAGGTGGTTTTGCCCCAGTAATTATCGTGATAGAAGGATGTTGTTTCAGATTCATACAGGCTCATCCCGTATCTCAATCCTATTCCCGCACGGTATCTTCCCTTTGATATTTCAGGCTTAAGCAGGTTGAAATCGACACCGGCGCGCAGAAAAACACCATTTGTCCGGAAGTCATAGTTATAATGCTCATAATTATATCTTGTATAGCCTCCTTCAATAACGTATGACATTTTTTCGTTCCGGTCGACTGAGAAGAATCCCTCAATGTTAAGATTATTCTTGTCGGTAAAATAGAAAACAGGACCAAAGATATCGAAACCCGCGCTGAGCTTGAGCGGAACGAGGATGCTGTCCTGTCCCTTCAGCAGGCTGACCTGATGGAGTGAAAGCAGGCTAATAAAAAATACGAATATTCTCCTCATTTACTGTCGTTATGGACCTGTTCCTGATTATAACGGTATCGATGATGTGTTTTGTGCTGGTGTACGAATCAAGTATATGGTTGAATGTATATCCGCACTCTTTTGAGATCATCTGCGGATAGCTGGTATAGGCAAAGCTTATGGTATCTGCAATGCCGTTGATTATGATCGCGAAACTGCAGGAAAGCGTTTCTGCATCAAGGGGAAAAAGGGCCGGCTGGACATTGCGGTTCCTGAAATATATGTTACTCTCCTCGTTGCCGATGCCATAAAGGGTCAGGGTGTCGGGTGTCTGGTATTTTCCGGTTTCGTTGAAGTAGAATGATGCCTTTACGAAGGAGCTGGTCTCCTCGAAGCATGCCTCGGGCGCGCAGGAAAAGAGAGTGAGCCATGTTGCCGCGACTATCGGATAGAATATGCCTGAAATTGGTCTTCTCATTCTGAACGGAAAG
>DIKJ01000109.1:0-4086 GCA_002424525.1 Bacteroidales bacterium UBA5621
GCGCAAAGCAGGAGATCCTGGAGCAAATGAAGATGGTAGGAGTAAACAATATCCTTATCAATCCGGTAATACCTGATAAGTCATCATCCGGCGATGAAGGTGAGAAACAGCAGAAAAAATTCTCACGGGGATTGAATATGCTTGATGTTGAAGCAATAAAGGAAACCATTCCTTCCGTAAAGAGAATAAGCCCTGAAATTTCGTTCAATTCAACTGCAATGCTCAGCGGTGTCAAATACACTGCAAAGCTTGTAGGCGTATCGAATGATTACTTCCATCTTTACAACCTCCCCCTGGTATCAGGAACTGTTTTTAACGAATTTCAGGAAAAGAACGGGATACAAGTGTGTATTATAGGTGCGAATATAAGGGCAAAATTCTTCAGCAGGGTTGACCCGATAGGCCAGTATATTAAATTTAACGGCAACTGGCTCAAGGTTATCGGTGTGCTTCAAAGAACCAATGTAAGCCTTACGGGATTCGAAGAAAAGGGTGTAAACGTATATAACGATAATATTTATATTCCCATTCAGACAATGCTCATGAGGTATCAGAACAGGGCTCTGGTAAACACAAAATTAGCCTCCGAGGCAACTTCGATAGCATTCTTCGGGGGTGGCGGACCGGGCGGAGGCGGAATGGCGAGAGTTGTTGTCAGCAGTTCAGATGCTTCATCCGACGCTGAAACAAACTATAACCAGCTCGACAGAATTGTTGTTCAGGTACATGAGACCGAACAGCTGAACCCGACAACTGAAATCATAAGCAGGATGCTTACACGCCGTCATTCAGGGGTTAAGGACTTTGAAATAACTGTACCGGAACTGCTGCTTAAGCAACAGCAAAGGACAAAAGATATTTTCAATATAGTTCTCGGGGCAATAGCCAGCATATCTCTGGTGGTCGGGGGCATAGGTATTATGAATATCATGTTTGCATCCGTTATGGAAAGGATCAAGGAGATTGGAACCAGAATGGCAATCGGTGCAAAGAAAATGGATATCGTCGTCCAGTTTTTATCAGAGGCGGTTTTGATAAGCGTCAGCGGCGGATTTATCGGTATCTTTTTCGGAGTGATCATGGCCAAGCTGATAGAGCAGATAGCCGGCATAATGACCCTGGTCTCCTTTTTCTCCATTGTCATTGCTTTCGGGGTGTCAGCTGCGGTAGGGGTAATCTTTGGCTATTCTCCGGCAAAGCGGGCATCAGAAAAAGACCCGATTGAATCATTAAGATACGAATAAAACACCTGATAAAGAAATGAAGAAAATACTGTTATTAACAATGGCAGGGATATTGCTGTTATCCCTGCAGAAAACAGAAGCCCAGACCGTTAAGGTATTGACTTTTGACGAAGTGATCAAGCTGGCGTCAGAACAATCCCCTAACGCCCTGATGGCCAAACACCGGTTCCGGGCCAGTTACTGGCAATACCGCACATTCGTTGCGGAGTACCGCCCTTCCCTCACACTGACCGGAACGGCACCTTTCTACAGTACGGCAAATGAGCGTGTCTGGAACTCGGTGCTTGAAAGATGGGATTACAAGGCAACCAATGTTCTCCGTAACCTTGGTTCTCTCTCCCTTACACAAAATATAGGGCTGACAGGAGGGTCAGTTTCTGTTAATTCAGACCTGACGCTTGAGAACGACTTTGACAGGGATGAACGAAAGTTCATTACAGTACCGCTCAGTATTGGAGTTGTACAGCCCCTTTTCAGGTATAACTCACTCAAATGGCAGAGAAAGACAGAACCCCTGAAGTATGATGCGGCAAAAAAAACTTTTCTGACAAATATAGAGGCAGTTCACAGACAGGCTGTTATGAGCTTCTTTTCACTTGCCCTTGCCCAGATAAACAAGCAGATAGCTGAGATGAACTACTCAAATGCCGATACGCTATGGCAGATTGCCCAGGGCCGGTATGAGCTGGGAACAATTGCGGAGGACGAGCTTCTTCAGATGCAGCTCTCGTGGCTTAATGCCGAAACAGAAAGAAAAACAGCTGAAATGAACCTGAGAGACAGGGAGATCCGCCTCCGTTCATTCCTTGGGTTTACGGATAATGTCAGACTGGAACTTGTTTTGCCATCTGAAATTCCCGATCTTCAGGTTAATGTTCAGGAAGTGCTCGCTCTTGCCCTTGAGAATAATCCGGAGATCCTGAATCAGCAGCTGAACCTTCTTACAGCTCAGAGCAACCTTGCCCAGGCAAAGGCTGATAAAGGGCTTAATGCCAACCTTATTGCATCATTCGGATTGCGTGATCAGGATCCGGATTTCGCTCTGGCATACTCCGACATGAACCGACAGCAGAATATAAGGGTAGGCTTCACGGTTCCAATCCTCGACTGGGGACTTGGACGGGGAAGGTACCAGATGGCTCAGTCGAGCCTCGAACTTGCACAGGTTCAATCTGATCAGGCCCTTGTTGATTTCCAGCAAAACCTTTTCCTTGATGTCGAACAGTTCAACCTGCAGAAGGACCAGGTAGCTATTACCGCGAAATCAGATACCGTGGCCCAGAAGATGTTTGAGGTGACCAAACAGAGATTCCTTATAGGGAAAATATCAGTGCTAGAGCTCAACAATGCCGACACCAGAAAGGACCAGAACCGAAGGGCTTACGTGCAGGCGCTTCAGAACTACTGGAGCTATTTCTACAACATCCGCAGCCTCTCACTTTACGACTTCATCAACAGGAAGCCCCTGGAAACCGAATATGACCATCTGATCCAATAGTTCAACTGAACAAACATTTATAGGGGGCTGGATAAACTTATTCCAGCCCTTTTTTTTGCAAATATTTTTTTATCTTTGCGCCTCAATAAACAAGAATCAGAATAAATTAATCTGACAAAATCCAAAAAACTGACAAATGCAAAACAAAGCAGTTATTATAGCCCTGGCGATTGCATTGGCATTGGTATCTGTCTACCAGTTGTCTTTTACCGCTGCAACCTCCAAGGTTAAGAAAGATGCCAGGGAATATGCAAAAGGAGACCTGGTCAAAGAACGCTCTTACCTTGATTCCATCGCCACCCTGCCTAAGGAAAAATGGAGTTTCCTGGGTAATACTTTCAAACAGGTGCAGAAAAAAGAGCTTAATCTTGGTCTCGACCTTAAGGGTGGGATGAACGTGATCCTCGAGGTATCCGTGGAAGATATTCTGAAAGCACTCTCAAATTACAGCACAGATAAAATATTCAATGAAGCCCTTATCAGGGCACGTCAGGAACAGAGACAGAGCCAGGCGGATTACCTGGATCTTTTTTACCGGGCATTCACCGAGATAGATCCCAATGCCAAGCTCGCGGCCATTTTCGGGACAGTCGAAATGAAGGAGAGAATAAATTTCAATTCATCGAATAATGATGTGATGGATGTTCTTGAAGATGAGATCTCTGTTGCCATCGACAATGCCTTCAATATCCTTCGCACCCGTATCGACCGCTTCGGGGTTGTCCAGCCGAACATTACCAGGCTCGCCACCAAAGGCAGGATACTGATTGAGCTGCCCGGACAGGACGATCCGCAAAGGGTACGGGAACTTCTTCAGGGGACAGCAAACCTGGAATTCTGGGAGACCTACGAGAATTCTGAGATCATCGGGTACCTTATTCAGGCAAACAATCTCCTGAGGGAGATCGCGGTATATAGTAAGACCATAAAGGATACGACGGCAGTTACGGCTCAGGCAGAAGTAGCAGAAGGCGATACAACCAAAAGCGAACGATCGCTTCTCGACCTTCTTGAAAAAGACGACACAACTGCTCCCGAAGCATCAACACGGGAGGAGTTCAACCTTCAGAATCCGCTGTTCGGGCTCCTGAGCCCGCGGGTTACCGAGACAGGAGAACCTTTGCCTTCAAGCATGGTCGGCCTGGCCAGCGGACTTGATACCGCCCGTGTCAATGCCTATTTCAGAATGAACCAGATAAAGGCACTCTTTCCCCGGGACCTCAGACTGCTCTGGAGTCAGAACCCTTACAAATATGATCCGTCAGCCACATTATATGAGCTCCATGCCATAAAAGTAACAACCAGGGACGGCCGGCCACCGATGAGCGGAGATGTCATTACATC
>DIKJ01000109.1:4134-7820 GCA_002424525.1 Bacteroidales bacterium UBA5621
GGAGCAAAGATATGGGCGCGGATGACCCGCGAAAACGTCGGACGCTGTATTGCTGTAGTACTCGACGGATATGTCCGTTCATACCCGCGGGTTGTGAATGAGATCACAGGCGGTAACACTGAGATCACCGGAGATTTCACAATCGATGAGGCAAATGACCTGGCAAATATCCTTAAATCGGGAAAACTACCCGCTCCTGCCCGGATTGTTTCTGATACCGTAGTTGGACCCACCCTCGGTAAAGAAGCAATACGGTCGGGTTTCATTTCATTTGTGATCGCTTTCTCGATCGTACTGCTTTATATGATATTCTATTACAGCAAGGTGGCGGGAACAGTCTCTGATATCGCCCTTTTCTCAAACGTATTCCTTCTTTTCGGGGTGCTGGCATCGCTGAGTGCCGTCCTCACACTTCCGGGTATCGCCGGAATTGTTCTCACCATGGGTATGGCAGTCGACGCAAACGTCCTTATTTATGAGAGGATAAGGGAGGAACTCAGGGCAGGTAAAGGAATAAAGCTGGCAATATCAGATGGATATAAGCGCGCTTATTCGGCTATTATCGACGGTAACCTTACAACACTGCTTACAGGGATAGTTCTCTATGTGTTTGGCACCGGACCGATAAAAGGCTTTGCCACAACACTCGTTATCGGTATTCTCACCTCACTGTTCACGGCAATATTCGTTACCAGGCTTATTTATGAATACCTTCTTAAGCGTAACGCGAAACTTACTTTCTCAACTCCTGCCACTGCCAACATACTTAAAAACGTGCATATCGATTTCATAGGAATGCGGAAGTATTTTTATGCGGCATCAATTGCAGTCACCATTATTGGCATTACATCCCTGTTCGTACGTGGCCTTAACCAGGGTATAGATTTTACAGGCGGCCGTACCTTTGTTGTCAAATTTGAAGAAAGTGTCAGGACTCAGGATGTGGCGAGAACCCTTACGGATGCCTTCGGGGAAATGCCCCAGGTGGTGACATTCGGAAGCGACAATCAGGTCAAGATTACAACAAAATACAAGATAGATGAGTCGGGCGTTGACGATGAAGTTGATACCAGGCTCTATGAGGGTCTCAGAGAGATGCTGGGTGGAAATGTCTCGAGGGAAGAATTTCTCTCAGACTACCGGATGCAGTCGGAGACAATAGGCCCGACAATAGCTACCGACATAAAGATAAAAGCTGTCTATTCGGTTGCCATTGCCCTGATTATAATCTTTCTTTACATCTTCCTGAGGTTCCGCAACTGGCAATATGGATTCGGGGCAATAGCCTCGCTGGTCCACGATTCCCTCTTTGTCATTGGTATTTACTCCCTGTTCTGGGGCGTTCTGCCATTTGCCCTTGAGATCGACCAGGCCTTCATTGCGGCAATCCTTACAGTTATCGGATATTCGGTGAACGATACGGTGATAGTATTTGACAGGATGCGTGAATTTCTGCCGCTCTACCGCAAACGCCCGCTTAAAGAGGTGCTTAACATGGCCATAAACGCAACCCTGAGCCGTACCATCAATACATCATTCACTACCCTTATTACGATTATTGCTATATTCATTTTCGGGGGAGCTGTTATCCGGGGCTTCATCTTTGCACTTATGATAGGAATTATTGTGGGAACCTACTCATCAATATTCATTGCCTCGATGCTTGTTTATGATACTTCACGGAAGAGGGGCATCATAATTGACAAAAAGACGAAAATCCAGGAGGAATAAAATAAAAGGGATTGTTTCTAAGCCGTTGGATTATCCGACGGCTTTTTAAATGCCCTGTTCAAAATGATAATGAATTTAAGTAAACTTTTCTACCTTTGTGGGGATCAATATTCATGGTCTTTAAAGTAATTCTATGAGCGGTCAGGAAATATTTGTGATCATCGTTGTCGTCCTTCTGCTTTTTGGCGCTGATAAACTTCCCGAACTGGTAAAAGGGCTTGGCAAGGGTATGCGTGATTTCAAAAAGGCTACCGATGATATAAAGAAGGAATTTGAAGAGAGCACAAGCGAGATCAGGAAAGACTTTTACGAAGTCACCAATACGATAAAGAATGAAGTAACAGACATCTCGCAGAATATTGAAAAGGATGTGAATGAGGTTACGGAAACGGTGAAGAAAGAGATGAATGAATTCACAGAGGATGTTGAGAAGGATGTAAATGAGATTGCCGATAACATACAGAACGAGATCAAGGATACTTCAGATGAAGTAAAAAAGGATGTTAATGAGGTGAAGGAGAATATTGACAGGAACATCAATGAGCCTGATGATAATTACTATAAGTACGATTAAACGGTAAAAATCATCGGGATCCCCCGGGCATATCGGTTTTTTAAGGCAACCAATCCATTACCTGAACTGGCATTATGATAATTACAAAAGGTGTTACAAAGGCTTATGGAGACCTTAAGGTTCTTAAAGGGATTGATATTGAGATCAGTAACAGGGAAGTTGTTTCGATTGTCGGGGCCAGCGGTGCAGGCAAGACTACCCTTTTGCAGATAATAGGTACACTCGACAGACCCGATCAGGGTACAATTTTATATAACGGATCCGATATAGGCAGGCTGAAGGGGAAATCACTTGCTGCTTTCCGCAACAAAAACATTGGGTTTGTTTTTCAGTTCCACCAGCTCCTGCCGGAGTTTTCAGCACTGGAAAATGTTTGCATCCCTGCTTATATTGCCGGAAAAAGCAAAGCTGAGGCTGAAGCCAGGGCCAGTGAACTGCTTGGATTCCTGAATCTGACCGACCGGCTGGAACACAAGCCTTCGGAGCTTAGTGGCGGCGAACAGCAGCGTGTAGCAGTGGCGAGAGCGCTGGTAAATAATCCTGAAGTGATTCTGGCTGACGAACCCTCCGGAAACCTCGATTCGGAGAATAAGAACGAGCTTCATAAGCTGTTTTTCAAACTCCGGGACACATTCGGCCAGACCATTGTCATTGTAACTCACGACCGTCAGCTGGCCGGTATGTCGGACAGGATTTTGCAGATAAAGGACGGGCTGATTGTTGATGAAGCCTGAAACATATCTGTTCCAATTACAGTTCGATTGAAGACCTTTTACCCGAAGGGTTGATTGAAATGTGTTAATTATGAAAATCTTATTAGGAATTGTGTAACAATTCTCTTTTCAAATTGACATACCTTACACTAATTAAAAAACAGAATGCATGGCCACAGTAAAAAAAACAGATTCCGGCAAAAATTCCAAATCGAAAATAGAAACACCAGGAATGGAGTTTAATGCAAAACTGGCACTATTTCTGAAAAAGAATCTTGCATCAGTCATTCTCTTCGTAGCTTTAATTGTGAGTTCAATTTGGTTTACAGCGAAAATAAAAAACAATTCAAATCATTTTGAAAATGTTAAAGCACAGATCATTTCAAAGTATGAAACAGAGCTTGACAGCTTGCAGGTCAAACACATGGAATTTGCTGCAATGGTTTTCTCATGGTCAATTCGGAGTGAGTTGATAAGAAACAACACAGAAAATCTAAATCAGCTTTTAACAGTATTTGTCCAGGAATCAAAAGCTGATTTAGTTCAGATTATTACCCCTGAGGATAAAATGGTTTTATTATCATCTGATAAAAAGTATGAAGGGTTACAATACTCAGGGAACCTGAATTTTGAATTAAACAACAATTCGGTTGTTCTCAAAGAAAATA
>DIKJ01000172.1:0-4522 GCA_002424525.1 Bacteroidales bacterium UBA5621
GTCAGCTCAGGAAACGTGATCGCGTTATCTTCAGAACCGATGGACCTGGAAGATCAGCAGGATGTAAAGGATGAGCTGATGGAAACACTGAACGACGCTGATATTCCGATGTTCAAGTTTAATATAACTACAACGAGCAATGACGTAAAAGTGAAGTTTGATGGTCCCTGGGGTGGTGTGAGATTCGGGCTTTCATTCGGCGTAAAATTCTGATAATCGGCGTTTTATAAGTTGCTTTTTGCCGAGACCCTTCTTTATCATATAAGGATATTTATACTGATTCAGGCAGATTAAATCTACCCTGAGTATGGTGGCGTGTTACTCGCCCCGGCTTTTGCTTTGCATTGCCGGGACCTGTGAAACATTTAAAAATCATACTTTAGACAGGTTTGTTTATATTTGTTAAGTATAACTTTACATTATACTTTTATTTCCTGACAAATAATACCTCTGGATATCATGAAAGCTAAATTAAGAAACTCCGCAATCAGTTTGTTCCCGACACTTTTTTTCAGCCCGGCAGTCAGAGCACAGCAGCGGGAGTTTTTTTCCGGATCTTTAACGAAGCTAACCCTGTACAATGAAATTTCACAAAGGCATTATTGCCGGAGTCATTCTCCTGATATCAGCCTGCAATACGTCTAATCCTGATTGCAGAAGCTTGCCTGATCAGCTGGAGGCCGATTCCCTCAGGCAGATTGCTGAGCGTACCGCGATCGAATTCAGTGTAAATGAAGATCAGGTTATAAACCAGATGAAGGCCAGGATCGGAATGTTTACGGAGGAGGAAAAGAGTTTATGGGAAAAGCTGAACTGGCTTGAATACCGTGTAATTAACGGGGAGAAAAGATACTTCAGCAGGGCAGTGACGAACCTTGACCGGATAAGAAGCTTCCATTTTCAGAGAGCCGCACGCGATTCTGCGGAATCACGCGATCCGGAAATGGTTGAAAGAAAGAAGCATACACAGGAAATAATAAGGGAATCATCCTCCAGAAACGAACCTGTACTACCTGAGGATATTCAAATTACCTATACTCTTACCGTACAACCCGATGCCGTGCCTGCAGGAGAGATTGTAAGATGCTGGCTGCCATACCCGAAAGAGAGTCATCAAAGGCAGACCGATGTTAAATTCATTTCAGCTTCTCAGAAAGACTTTCAGATTTCTCCCGACTCTGCCATGCATCGTACAATCTACATGGAAGCGATAGCCTTAAAAGGGAAGCCCGTCATCTTCAGGATTTCATTCAGCTACCGTTCGTCCGGGCACTATTTTAATCCCGCAAATATCAATACGGAACCTAATAACAATAACTCAGCCCTGTATAAGAAATACACGTCGGAACAAGTGCCTCATATCCGTTTTACGGAAGATGTAATGCAACTGGCTGACAGCATTGCCGGCTCAGAGGAGACTCCCTTTGAAACCGTGAGGAAAATTTATCACTGGTTCAGCAACAATATTCCATGGGCTGGAGCTCCGGAATATTCCATTATCCCTGATATCCCTGATTATGTTCTTACAAACCGGAGAGGGGACTGCGGGATGCAAACATTGCTTCTTATGTCGATGCTGAGGTACAAGGGGATACCTGTGAGATGGCAGAGCGGCTGGAAGGTCCCTCCCGGTTATAAAAACCTTCACGACTGGTGCGAGGTCTGGTTTGAAGGCACCGGATGGGTCCCGCTGGATGTCTCCTACGGTCTCCAGTATTCCGTTGATCGGAAGACAAGAGAATTCTATGTTTCAGGGATAGATTCCTACAGGCTTATTGTCAACGACGGAATAGGAGGGTCGCTTTACCCTGCAAAGAAATTTCTAAGGAGCGAGCCTTACGATTTCCAGAGGGGAGAGGTTGAGTGGAGATGCGGAAATTTATATTTTGACAAATGGGATTATCAGATGGCAATCGAGTACGGCAAATGAAGAAAAAAGATTTACAAGTCTGCCTTACAGTGTTTCTGTGCGGGTTGATCACTACAGTGTTCCTTACTTGCTGTGACCGGCCGGATTTAATCAGATATTCAGCCGGGCTTGATTCATTGTCGGCTGTTCTTGTTCCCGACAAACGGGAGGGTATCATCGATGTACAACTCTCCGGGAGTGGAAGCAATCTTATACTGAAGGGAGAAACCGATCAGCAAACTGTAAAGGATAAGGTAGTCGCATTTCTGACAGGCAAAGGACTTCAGTTCACCGACAGCCTCAAAGTCCTGCCCGACACTTCGGTGATAAAAAAGCCGTGGGCTCTTGTTAATGTGAGTGTATGCAACATGAGATCAGAGCCTTCGCATGCCGCAGAGCTGGTATCACAGGCTGTGATGGGTACACCTGTGCGGATACTGAAGGTTCATCGTGGATGGTATCTAATACAGACACCCGATTTTTACCTTGGATGGGTGGATGCTGAAGGGATCTGTCCGATGGGATCCGATGAATTAGAGAGATGGAAGGATTCCCCCAGGATCATATACCTCTCAAAAACAGGGGATATATATGATGAACCCTCAGGGACCGCAATAGTTTCGGATATTGTAGCCGGATCGATACTTGAAGTTAGTGAGGCAACAGGCAGTTTTACCCGGGTGATCCTTCCTGACGGCCGCCGGGGGCTTATCCCAAAGAATGAAGCAGAGCTTCTTGACAACTGGCTAAGTAAGGCTAGACCCTCACCGGAAAACCTACTGAAATCTGCCAGGTCTTTTATGGGGATCCCTTACCTGTGGGGAGGCACTTCAGTTAAGGGTTTCGACTGCAGCGGATTTGTAAAGACAATTTATTACCTGAACGGAATAATACTTGCCCGGGATGCTTCACTTCAGTTCAGGCATGGGATCAAGCTTGGCAGGAGCGCATATCCCGATTCTCTGATTACGGGCGATCTGCTTTTCTTCGGTTCAGATAGGGATGGCATTCCGCGTCCGACACATGTAGGTATGTATATAGGAGATACCGAGTTTATTCATGCTTCAGGAATGGTGAAGATAAATTCACTCGACTCTGCCCGGGTCAATTTCAGCAGGGGACGAAGGGATTCATTTCTCGGGGTAGGAAGAATTTCAGGGGCTGTGCCCGGAGAAGGGTTACAACTGGTATCAGGTCATAACTGGTATATAGACAACTGATTATGAATAAAAGAGAATTTATCAGGTACAGCGCACTGCTTGCAGGTGGCGCCCTCACAGGCGGCGCATTTATTTCCTGCAACCCCGGAACAGGTGCGGTGAAGCTTAAGAGATCGGACGGCATTCTGAATCTTAGGTTCACTCCTTATACACTCCAGCTTAAGCATGCATTCACGCTGTCAACCAGTTCCAGGACGACAACGCCTGTCATGCTTACAGAAATTGAGTATAACGGGATCACGGGGTATGGAGAGGCGTCAATGCCTCCATACCTTGGCGAGAGCCATGAGAGCGCCGAAGCATTCCTTACATCGCTTGACCTCTCACAGTTCACGGACCCGTTTTTAGTCGAGGACATCGTCGGGTATGTTGATTCGGCAATGCAGGGAAATTATGCCGCCAAGGCATCGGTCGACATTGCCCTGCACGACCTGACCGGCAAACTTACCGGGGAACCTTGCTACAGGCTCTTCGGGCTGAATCCGGAGAAAACGCCCCTGACGAGCTTCACGATCGGGCTCGATACTCCTGAGATCGTAAGGCAGAAAGTTGATGAGGCCGCCCCATACAGGATCCTTAAAGTAAAGCTCGGACGTGAGAACGACAGGGAAATGATCGATGTGATACGGTCGGTTACGGACAAGCCTTTATGCGCCGATGTTAACCAGGGATGGAAGGACAGGGAGCATGCTCTTGAAATGGCACACTGGCTGAAGGAAAAGGGAGTTGTCTTCCTGGAACAACCTTTGCCCGGGGAACAAAAGGATGATCTGGCATGGCTTACAGAGCGGAGCCCGCTTCCGATAATCGGCGACGAAGCAATTCAGAACGCAGGTGACATCCTTACTAATAAGGAAGTCTATTCGGGCATAAACATCAAACTCATGAAATGCGGGGGATTGAGCTCTGCACTAAAGATGATACATATTGCCAGGGCTCTTGGAATGAAAGTAATGATCGGATGCATGACTGAAACATCCTGCGCCGTCACTGCTGCTGCCCATTTATCGCCGCTTGCCGACTGGTGCGATCTTGATGGCAACCTTCTTATCAGCAATGATCCTTTCGAAGGACTAAAGATCATCGACGGAAAAGTAACCCTGCCCGAGAGGCCGGGGATAGGCGTGATAAAATCACCCTAGTAAGTCCTCGTCATCGTGGCCGGGACGACGATCACAAAATCAGCCTTTCCCCTGTGTTCCTCTTTCATTGTTGTGATGTCATCCTGAAGGACAGTGGTTATTGTCGAGATCTTAAGACCCGGGCTGTACTGGTTCAGGTACCATATAATACCCATATACCTGTCGGAGTGGTAACTTCCGTTATAATGGATCACAGATTGTGAGGGCTGACGGTATTTCACAATTGAGTGGGCCATGGTTGCATCTTTTAT
>DIKJ01000172.1:4606-8503 GCA_002424525.1 Bacteroidales bacterium UBA5621
TCAACCGGCAGGGGTGCTATATAACCCAGGGCATCCTGCGAAAGCTTCAGAAGGGCTTCAAATCCGCCGGATGCGACCACCGCCGCATAGCGCCTCGGTATGTTCGATGCCACGAGCCTGAGGCCGTTTACCCTTGCAAAATCAAGAAGCGGCTTGTAATCGGTCTTGTAATTGTTCCATAGCCGGGCTTCACTCTCAAAAGAGGATTCTTTAATGATCCCGTCAAAATATTCATCGATAATCAGCTGATTGTCAGTTTCAAACATTTCAGCTGCAAGAATCAGGTTCTCCCCTTTTTCAGAAAAGAGATCCTTTGTGATTTCCAGCTCGAGCCAGTGCGCGATCGGATTGTCATGGAGTTCTCCAAAGAAAACAACATCGGCTCTGAGGGCGCTCCTGAGCATGTTGCGGTAATCCGCTTTTTTACCTTCACCTGTGAAGATCCTATAGGCAGGTTTCTGCTGAGCCTGAAGGCTGACGGTGCACAAGACGGCAAGAACAAAAGCTATATGCTTCATTGGATCAATTTATATTTCTTATGACTGCCCAAAAGTACAGAAAAAGAACAAAAAAAAGGCTGCCCGGGGAGGCAGCCTCATTGAAAAACATGAAACCTATTTTAACCCGAAACGATAACTGAATTTGACAAGAAACACATTATGAGGTTTGTTCTCTGAGGGATCAAACAGATTCCCGAGGTCGTCGAAATATTTGAGATTTCCCGTATCGTTGAAACCACTACGGTTCTGGCTCCAGACGAGATAAACAGAGGAGCCCGGAGAGTACTCCCATCTGACGACCAGATTGGAAAGGAATTCCTGGACATTGAAGTCCCTTTTACCAAAGCCATAATCAACTGTGCCATCAGCGTTCTCATCGATAGTATAGCGACTGCCTTCGTCTTTGATCTGGGATGCCGTGTACACGTGGAAACGGTCGTTATAATTATCTGCCTTTGGCGCGATAATATACTTATGGTCATAATACCTTCCGCAGGCAATAAATGGCTGGCCCCAGTACTGCAGGGTAAGGTCAGGACTGAGATTAAGGCTCACTCTGAAAGAAGTATTAATAGTTTTTCTGTCGATACTGGCAAAAATGTATTTATCCTCATCATTGAAATTCAGTCTTGTTACATATTGCAGTTCGCTGAATGATTTGCTGAAGCCGGGATTAAAAGAGAGAGAAAGGTAGTTTGTGGGTTTATAGGATAGTTCGACTCCGGTATTAAAGTTTGAGGAATAGTTCTGGAACCCTGTACTGGCATTTGTGTAAAAGGTGAGACCAAGTTTTTTGCGATTATCAGTTGAGAATCCGATACGTGCATTATAATTCCCGGGAACTTTCATCATTGGTCCACCCCTGAGCATTCCGGTTGAGAGGGAACTCCCGCTGACATTTCCGCCAGTCCTTATATTCCAGAAATTCTTCAGTGTCATTGAAGCGTTATACTCATAGCCATGGGTAACGAAGTCGCCTCCGAAGTTCCATATGGAATAGACGTCCATATTGATATTATATCTTCTGTAGATCCATTTTGGTTCCCATTGGTTATAACCTGCCCATAATATTGATAAAATCTGGTCGGCTTCACGGATATATCCCAGATCGTTGGTCTCGAAACCAGGTGTTTTCCAGGTTACCACTCCCATGATGTTAAGGTGGCCGTTAAGTTTCATAATCTGTGCTCTTCCACCCGACCCCAAAAGTGAAGTGCGATCCGGATCGAACGTAACATAATCATTATCAGGCCGTTGGTAATATCTTGCTGAAGATTTCTGTGTTTTTTCCAGCGCCTCCTTTGATCCGTTCACCTGGCTGAATGCAGTGTTCAGACTGAACATCCAGTTCTTGTCTTTGAAATATTGAGTAAAATCAATCCCTCCGGTATAGGCTGATTTATGGAGAAAATCAGCAAGATCTCCCTCCAGATACCTGTTCGTACTTGTAAGAATACCACCAACAATTGTTTTTCCCTCATTGAGATCTTTCTGTACCCTGCCGACAAAATAATTTGTAAGCGGTTCGACTGTCTGGAAAGTTCTCTCCCCTTCATTATCAACTTCGGCCTTTTCCTCAGCCGTCACTGCTTCGATGAATCCTACGGAGAGCCCGTCTTTTGTTTTGCCTGTAAGCTTCGCGGCTCCAAGAATTGTTGTAACAGTAGGGATATCGGCATACCAGCCATCCTCAAGGTTTGGGTATCCCTGGGGTCTCCTTCCTACTCTTCTTGAATAAAAGAGGTTGTCGTTACCGACATCTCCGTCTCCAATACCCAGGTTAAAATTCGTTATATTCTTGCCTTCGATAAAGAAGGGTCTTTTTTCACTGAAGAATGTTTCGTAGGCTGTAAGATTGACAACGGAAGGGTCGGCTTCCACCTGTCCGAAATCCGGATTAATGGTCAGATCGAGTGTCATATTGTTGGTGACCCCTATCTTGGCATCGATACCGCCATTGATCTTTTTAAGGTTGCCTTTTGAGAGAAAAGGATTTTCCGGCACAGACTTAAAAGTTTCAGCCCGGGCCACAGCGTAAGGTGTGACATCAAAGATCTTACGGGGCCTGATCTGCTCCAGCCCTTCAAGTTCCCCGAACTGGTGAACGAGTCCGGGAGCATCTGCCGGGATATGCTGCCAGAACATCGTCTCGTTTTTCCTGTACAGAGCGCGCGCTACTTCAAGACCCCATACATTTCCGGAATTTTTTTCGAACCTGACCTGGCTGAACGGGATTTTCATCTCGGCCACCCATCCTTCTTCATTAACGGAGGTCTTCACCCACCAGTTGGGGTCCCAGGAGGAATCTTGGGACTGGCCGTCATTAAGGAACATCTGGTCATATTTCACACCCGAAGAGGTTACCCCGAACAGGAAGCCGGTACGCAGATCATAGAAACTGTCGAAGATGACTCCTACAAGGTCCCCGTCCGGCTGATCACGCCGCGTAAGCCTGTTTACAATGCTGTCGGGGCTGGTATCAAAGGCTTTGATCGCTACATACAGATTATCGTCGTCGTACAGGATCTTGAATTCCGTCCTCTGCGAGGCTTCACGTCCGTTATATGGTTCGTACTGAATAAAGTCATCAACCCATGAACCAGTCTGCCATGCTTCATCATCGAGGATACCGTTGATAACAGGTGCCGAGGTGATCTTTTCAGCTTTGTATCTCTTTTTCTCAACAGTCTGACCGTGACCAGCCGGGGATAACAATATTAAAAATGCCAGAAGGAAGGGAATAGGTTTCATTTATGCTTCTTGGTTTATTCTGAATAAAGACGGACAGGCATTCCCTTTGTTGCAGGAATAATTACAATTTAGACAGATTATTAATAACAAATAGCTGGTATTTTAAAAAATCACTATCTTGGTGAAAAATCAAAAAAATCATGATAACACGTCGATCATTTCTTGTAAAAGGTGCTGCAGCAGTTGCTGCTGCCGTGATTGCACCCGAGGTTTTAAGCCGGAGTATCCCCGGCAACGCAGGTTCTCCCCTGAGCGGGAAGAAAGTTCTTTTTGTCTGGGGTGGCTGGATGGGTCACGAACCCGACAAGTGCCGTGATGTTTTTGTCCCCTGGCTTCAGTCAGAAGGTGCAGATGTAACAGTCTCGGACACCCTTGATATTTACCTTAAAATGGATCTGCAAAAGGATGTTGACCTGATCATACAGGCCTGGACCATGGGACAGATTGACGGCAAGCAGGAAAGGGCTTTGCTGGCAGCGGTCAGGAGCGGGACGGGACTTGCAGGATGGCATGGAGGTATCGGAGATGCGTTCAGGAACAACACCGAGTTCCAGTTTATGGTTGGGGGACAATGGGTGGCTCACCCGGGTAATGTAATCGATTACAGGGTAAATATTATTGACAAAAAGGATCCGGTAACCAGGGG
>DIKJ01000165.1 GCA_002424525.1 Bacteroidales bacterium UBA5621
TTAAGATATCCTTCATGGTAATCTACCGCATAAAGGAGGTCCTGTATTATGAAACAGCTGGAAAATGCATCATCGACATGATCTCCAGGCTTATTGACAGGATAAGACGGAGAGATCAGAAATGTTAAAGTTCCTTTAATTATTTCTTTATCAAAACCTTTCCAGAATATTCTTATTATTTTCGCCGTTCAGAAAAAGAAAAAACAGATGAAAAAGATAAGCCTGAGCAGGATAATGATGCTGGTTGCCGTTTTAACTATCGCAGGCATCTGTACTGCTTTCATAATAAACCAGGAGACACGGGATTTCAGGATTGCCAAGAATCTTGATATTTTTTTCAGCCTCTTCAGAGAGGTTAATACTTTTTATGTGGATGAGATCAATCCTGACAAGATAATCAAGACCGGTATTGACAATATGCTTAAGACGCTCGATCCGTATACGGTCTATTATTCCGAATCGGAGGCAGATGATTTCAGCTTCATGACCACGGGAAAATACGGAGGCATTGGTTCCCTTATCAGCAACATCGGCGGTTATGCTGTGATAACCGTTGTTTATAAGGGCTTCCCGGCCGATCTGGCAGGCATAAAGGCAGGCGACCGTTTAATGAAAGTTGACGGTGTTTCCCTGAAAGGGCTCACATCACGCGATGTGAGCGAAAAGCTGAAAGGGAATCCTGGAACCACTATTTCCGTCACCATCGAAAGGAATGGCAGTGAAATTGATTATTCTCTCAGAAGGGAGAGGATAGCGATCCCTCCTGTTCCCTACTACGGCATGATCGATGAAGCAACAGGCTACATACGTTTCACCAACTTTACGCAGAACTGCGTGGAAGATGTGAGGAGTGCCCTCGTTTCCCTTAAAACAAGAAATCCGAAGCAGATAATCCTCGATCTCAGGGGAAATCCGGGAGGGTTGCTGACGGAAGCGGTAGAAATAGTCAGTCTGTTTGTTGCCCCCGGAAATGAAGTGGTTTCAACAAAAGGAAAGGTAAAGCAGTTTGATGAGGAATTCCGCACGATAAAAGCGCCTGTTGATGAGAAGATCCCCCTCGCAGTGATAATAAACAGCGGTTCGGCATCTGCTGCCGAGATAGTGGCAGGAGCCATCCAGGATCTCGACAGGGGTGTTGTAGTAGGACAGAGATCATACGGGAAGGGCCTTGTCCAGATCACCCGCCCGTTAAGTTACAATACACAGCTGAAAGTCACAACTGCCCGCTATTACATTCCCAGCGGCCGTTGCATTCAGGCCCTTGATTTTTCGCATCCCAACGAGGATGGCAGTGTCGGGATAATCCCCGACTCGCTGATCTCCGAATTCAGGACAAGAAACGGGCGGATCGTAAAGGATGGAGGAGGCATAACTCCCGATATCGTGGTAACCCCCGAACCCCTTAGCCAGATCTCTGCCGAACTCTATCTGAGAAACCTGATATTTGACTTTGCCACTAAATATTACTGGGCCCATCCGGATATAAAGAACCCCGAACAGTTTTCATTCAGCGAGCAGGATTATTCTGATTTCAGGAATTTTCTCGTTGAACGCGGCTTCAGCTACCGGACCCTTACCGAATCATCCCTTAATGAACTCATTGCCACTGCAAAAAGGGAAAAATACTACGACATCCACAAAGATCTCTTTACACAACTTGAAAATCAGATCTCTCACAGCCTTGATCATGATCTTGCCATCTTCAGGCAGGAGATAACAGAGCTTATCGAAGATGAAGTTATAAGCCGCTACTTTTATGAGGAGGGTGCAATAGCCTGGTCGGTAAAAAAAGACCAACAGGTTCTCAGGGCGCTTGAGATACTGAATAATCCGCCAGCCTACAATTCAATACTGCGGGGACAATNNATAAAACTATTTGTTCTGTTGCCATTTGTGTGTACCGTCATCAAAGATCTCTTTCTTCCAGACCGGCAACCGGTGCTTTACCATCTCAACGGTTTTTTTGCAGGCATCAATAGCCTGCTGACGGTGACGGGCTGAGATCATCACAAAAAGGGAGATCTCACCGGCCTGAACCAAACCGGCGGAGTGAACTAATTCCACTGATCTGACATCCGGGAATTCAGAGAATATTATGGCTTTGATCTTTCCGGCCTCGCTCTCTGCCATTTTTTCAAAAACCGAATACTCAATTGCCTTAACTGCCTTATTATCTGACACATCGCTCCTTACCTGACCAAGAAACAGCGAATGCCCCCCGGCATCTTTCAGGCCGCCTGCCTTCGCAATTAGCCCGGAAATAACGCTGATCCTCACCGGACCGTCAGTTAAGAGAATTTCCATTGATCGTATTTTATTATTTCTTCTGTTTTTCAGCCTCCTGCGAAGGGTGGCAACAGGGCTACCTCGTCACCCCCTGTCAGCAGAGGTTCATCATTTACAATTTCATTATTGACCGCTATGCGGAATGTATAGTGAACAATCTCAGGAAACTCATCCCCGATCCGGTATTTAAGATCTGCGAACGATTTCACGTCATTGTAGTGTTTCTGGCGGATTCCTGTTATATCAGCCAGAACCCCGAAGAAGAAAACTTCTATTTCCATAACCTGTATTTAATGAGCTTCAAGCCAGTTTTTCCCGGTACCCCAGTCCACCTTCAGTGGAATATCCAGAACCGCGGCACTGCTCATTTCATGGATAACCATCTCCCTGAGCCTTTCGTTTTCATTTTCCGCCACTTCAAAGATAAGTTCATCATGTACCTGAAGGATCATTCTGGCTGAAAACTGTTCCGACATAAGTTTTTCATGGATCCTGTTCATGGCAATTTTGATAATATCCGCCGCACTTCCCTGTATCGGTGCATTGATCGCGTTCCTTTCGGCATTTCCCCGCACAACCTGATTCCGGGAAAGAATATCCCGCACATATCTCCTCCTTCCGAACATCGTTGTTACAAAGCCCTGTTCCCTCGCTTTTCTTATGCAATTGTCCATATAGGATCTGACCCCGGGATATGAGTTGAAATACCCGTCTATCAGATCCTTTGCTTCTTTCCGTCCTATTGTCAGCCGTTCTGAAAGGCCGTATGACGAGATCCCGTAAATGATCCCGAAATTTGCTGTCTTTGCCCTGGCACGCATCTCTCTTGTCACATCAGCTAAATCAACTCCGAAGATTTTAGCAGCCGTGGCAGCATGGATGTCGCTCCCGGAAAGAAAATCGGCGATCATGCTCTCATCCCTGCTAAGATGCGCCATAAGTCTCAGCTCTATCTGGGAATAATCTGCAGAGAGGAACAGATGTCCCTCTTCCGGGACAAATGCCTTTCTTATTTCCCTTCCCCGTTCATCTCTTACCGGGATGTTCTGCAGATTGGGATTATTTGAACTCAGCCTTCCTGTGGATGCGACCGCCTGGTTGAATGAGGTGTGGATCCTCCCTGTCCTCCTGTCAACAAGCTGAGGCAGGGCTTCCACATAGGTCGAAAGCAGTTTTTTCAGTCCGCGGTATTCGAGAACCTTGCTGATGATCGGATGTCTTCCGGAGAGGCGCTGAAGAATCTCCTCATTCGTTATGAATTGCCTGGTTTTGGTGAGCCTGGCCTTATCATCAAGTTTCAGGCGCAGGAAAAGAATGTCGCCAAGCTGTTTCGGTGAGGATATGTTGAATTCCGTTCCTGCAAGTTCAAAGATCTCTTTCTCAAGTGATATGATATCCTCCCGCAGACCTCCGGCAATGACCTTAAGGTTATCCTGGTTAAGCTTCACGCCATTCCTTTCCATAACAGCAAGTACGCTGATAAGCGGCATCTCAATTTCATTTGCCAGGTCAATGAGGCCCTCCTTCCGGAGAAGTGGCTCAAACAGCTCTTTAAGCTGAAATGTGACATCAGCATCCTCAACCGCATACTCCTTTAGCTTATCAACCGGCACTGACCTCATATTCTTCTGATTAACACCCTTTTCGCCAATAAGTGCCTCGATATGAACCGGAGTGTAGGAAAGGTATGTTTCAGACAGAATGTTCATGTTATGCCTCATGTCAGGTTCTAGGAGGTAATGGGCGATCATGGTATCGAATAGGGCACCCTTCACCCCGATATCATAATTTGCCAGGACCTGGATATCAAACTTCAGGTTCTGGCCTATTTTCAAAATGCGGGGATTCTCAAAAAGAGGTTTGAGTATCTTAAGTGACGATAAAGTCTCCTGCCTTGACCCGGGAAACACAACAAGATATCCTTTGCCTTTTTCCCAGGAAAAGGCAATTGCGACAAGCTCCGAATCAAGTGGATCGATGCTTGTCGTTTCAGTATCAAAGCAAACCTCTTTGAGGGATAACATGGTGTCTGCAAGCCCTTTAATCGCCGACTGGCCTTCTATGAGGATATACTCATGTTTTACGTCCTCTATTGAGGATTTTTGTGAAACCCTGGTCTGATCACCTTCATCATTGCCGAACAGGGTGCCCTGAAAGCCCTCTGCGGGGGTTTCAAAGATCCGGGGTTGCATGGTCTCTTCCGGAGGCTTTCCGGTTTCTGCCAGGTTCCTTGCTGCAAGAGTCCTGAACTCCAGCTCGTCGAAAAGGGCCTGCAGCTTATTCCTGTCGGGACTCTCCATTATCAGCTCCTCTTCCTTAAGCTCAACGGGAACATTCAGTTCTATCCTGGCCAGTCTCTTCGACAGTTCGATCTGCTCCCTGTTATTCTCGATGATCTCCCGAAGCTTTCCCTTAAGGTCCGCAGTATTACGGAACAACTCCTCGATACTGCCGTATTCTGATATGAGCTTTATGGCTGTCTTGGGCCCGACACCGGGAGCTCCGGGTATATTATCGGCTGAATCACCCATAAGTGCCAGAATATCAATAACCTGTTCCGGGTCCTTAACTGAGAATTCTTTTCTGATCTCATCTATCCCCCACACAGCTGCCTCGCTTCCGCTTTTCGAAGGTTTGAACATAAAAACCTTATCCGTCACCAGCTGGGCAAAATCCTTATCGGGTGTCATCATATAGGTGGTAAAACCGTGCTCCGAGGCCTTTCTGGCCAGAGTGCCTATTATATCGTCAGCTTCGAAGCCCGGGCAGGCGATAACCGGTATCCTGAATGCTTCAATGAGTCTTTTGATATATGGGATCGCTTTCCTTATGTCCTCGGGTGTTTCATCGCGGTTTGCCTTGTAGTCGCTGAACATCTCGTGCCTGAAGGTGGGAGCTGAGGTATCGAAAACAACGGCTATATGGGAAGGCTTCTGCTTTTGCAGAACCTCCTCGAGGGCAAGAAGAAATCCGAATACAGCTGAGGTATTCAGCCCTTTGGAAGTGATACGGGGGTTCCTGATGAAGGCGTAATAAGCCCTGAAGATAAGGGCATAAGCATCCAGCAGAAACAGTCTTTTATTCTGATTTTCCTGCATAACCATATTATTCATTATCTGAGGCATGCCATTCAGCTGACGAGGTGGCCGTTTCGTAAAGTTTCAGGCTGTGAAGCCATGTCGCGGGAGGCAGCAGCCTGCCAAGCCTTGCGGCAAAATCCGAAACAAGGTTTTCACAGGTCGGCTGGTAACGTACCGCGACAACATTTCCAAACAACTCTTTGAACATCCTGACCTTATCCTCATTATATCCGTCGCTCACAACAACAGCATGGTCGAATTTACTGATTATCTCAGTCATGACAATTTTCTTCAGATCGCCGAAATCCATTACCATCCCGTTTTTCGGATTGTCAGGGTCATTCACAGGAATTCCCGAAACCGTGACAAAAAGCCTGTACGAATGGCCGTGTACATTCCGGCATGGACCGTCATAATTCCATAGTACGTGAGCCATTTCAAAAGAAAACTCCCTTGTTATCCTGATTTTTAGTGTCATTCTTCCTGAAAATATTTTCTGTAAAATTAACTATTCCTCATGAATAAAAGTGCCGTAATTCTTGCCTCAATCCTTGTGGAATAATAATAAAAAGCATATCTTCAGGAAGATAAGCAAAAATAAATTACATTTGTGCCAGACTAATAATTAAAACTGGTCCTTAATGGCAGAAACAAAGACAAAGCTCACCTTCCCTGCACTGTTTCAGGAAACCTTGAGAAAACACGGAAAAAGCAATGCCCTTGCATTTGTGGGTGAAACTCCCATGACATATGAGATGGTCAACGGAGAAATCATGGCATTGATGGCTTTTCTCGAGAAAACAGGAATCGTTCCCGGTGACAGGGTGGCTATTCTTGGTGCCAATATGCCAAACTGGGGTATTGCCTATTATTCGGTCACCTTCATGGGGGCTGTGGCAGTTCCCATCCTGCCTGATTTTTCAAATACCGAGGCAGCCAATGTCCTGATACATTCCGGGGCAAAGGCGGTCGTTGTTTCAAATGCCCTGCTCCCAAAGATCGAAGGCTTCAGATCTGATGATCTGACCACTGCCATACTCCTGGAAGATTTTTCACTCCTCTTTTCAGAAGGCGGAAAGGATATCGTTTTCGATCCTTCTGCTGTCCCGTCCGGAAGCTATGAACCCCAGGAGGAGGATGTGGCATCCATAATATACACATCTGGCACAACCGGCCGCTCCAAAGGGGTAATGCTCACGCATAAAAATATATCTTTCAATGCTTTAAAAGGTTTAAAAATACAGCCTCTCGATGAGAATGACCGTTTTCTTTCTGTCCTGCCGTTATCGCACACCTATGAAAACACCCTGGGGCTTATTTTGCCTATGCTGGGCGGGTCGTGCGTCTACTACCTGAGGAAGCCGCCCGTTCCATCCATTCTGCTACCGGCGCTCGCCGAGATAAGACCCACGGTTATGCTGACCGTTCCTTTGATCATGGAAAAGATCTATTTCAACAAAATAGTCCCTTCATTCAGGGATAAGCTGATATTGAGGCTCCTATACAAAATTCCGTTTTTCAGAAAAAAACTGAATGCAGTTGCAGGCAAGAAACTGTATAAGACCTTCGGGGGGAAGCTTAAATTCTATGGCATCGGCGGCGCCAAACTGAACCGCAACGTTGAAAAGTTCCTTATCGAAGCAAAATTTCCCTATGCTATCGGTTACGGACTGACTGAAACATCGCCCCTGCTGGCAGGAGCCAATCCCTCTGAATCGGTTTTTGAATCGACAGGACCTGCTATCGAGGGCATTCAGTTGAAGATCAATAATGCCAACCCGGTTACAGGGGAAGGAGAAATATGGGCAAGAGGAGAAACAATTATGAAAGGCTACTACAAGGAGCCCGAAATGACCGCAGAAGTGTTAACTCCCGACGGATGGTTCAGGACCGGTGATCTTGGAGTCATGGACGATAAGAATAATCTTTATATCAAAGGCAGGCTCAAGAATATGATCGTCGGATCAAGCGGAGAGAATATCTATCCGGAGGAGATAGAATCGGTGATCAATAATTTCCGCTTTGTTATGGAATCCCTTGTCATTCAGCAAAAAGGAAAGCTTGTTGCTTATGTTCACCTTAACATGGAAGAGCTCGAGCAAAAATATCAGCATCTCAAGCAGGACATGGCTGATAAATTTGAGGAGAAGAAACAGGAGTTGCTGTCTGAATTAAAAGATTACGTCAACTCTCATGTAAATAAATTCAGCAGGATCAGCAACGTTTTCCTTCAGCCTGTTCCATTTCAGAAAACGGCCACCCTGAAGATCAAGAGATTTCTGTACACATAAAATAACAAAGGGGCGTTGCATGCAACGCCCGTACGACAGCATCCGGTTATTACTGTATTGCCAGTTTGTATCTCCTGTTCACCTCGTCCCAGTTCACAACATTCCAGAAGGCATTGACGTAGTCAGCCCTTTTATTCTGGTACTTGAGGTAATAGGCGTGTTCCCAGACATCAAGTGTTAGAAGAGGTAGCCCTTTTATCGGAGACACATCCATAAGAGGATTATCCTGGTTCGGGGTGCTCCCTATTGCAAGGTTTTTTTCAGGAGTAAGATAGAGCCATGCCCATCCGCTTCCGAACCGTGTCATGCCTGCGTTTCCGAACAGTTCTTTAAATTTGTCAAAGGAACCGAACGTTTTTGTTATGGCGGCCATCAGTTCGGCAGAAGGACCGGACGATGTACCCTTCCCCATGTTGTTCCAGAAAATGATATGATTATAGAATCCTCCCCCGTTATTCCTCACTGCATCTCCTTCTTTTGAAACACCGGCAAAGATCTCTTCTATGGTGCTGTTCTCGAGTGGTGTCCCCTTTATGGCAGAAATGAAGTTGTTGAAATAAGCCCTGTGATGCCTGTCGTAATGGATCTCCATGGTTCGGGCATCGATGTAGGGTTCAAGTGCGTCGTAGGCATACGGCAATGCCGGAAATTCGTGAATGTTAAATGTTTCCATAGCTGGTTTATTTAATTTTTGCGGGTCTTCGGCAAGTGTTTTCACTGATATGAAAATGGCAATTGCTCCAATCCCAAATTTTATAAGAAAATTTTTGTTTCTCATGATTTGAATGGTTTTATTGTTAAACAAACGTCAAACGTTTTTGTTCAATCCAATGGCCTTGAATATTTACATAGTCAAATTTAAATCAATTTTTTAATACTTTTAATGTAACTTTGTCGTTACCGGATAATAACTAAAATCCCGCATTATGAAAAGGTTAACTGCCCTTATAATGATAACTGTTTTATTAACAGGATTTCTGACAGGCTGCAAAAAGAAAGACAAGGGAGATCCTCCTGTGATTCCACCCGTTGAATCAATGGAAATAGATTTCCGCAACTTTGAATATTCCGGGAAGTCAGGTGATGCTGCGGTTCCCGGATTGAAGGGTATTGAGAACAGTAACTGGGTATTTGCGGCAGGTGTGGCAATGATATGGAAAGGTGTAATTGTGACTTCCGTTGCCGTTCCCGCAACTGCATTAAAGGCTGCATTAACCAGAACCCCTGTTTATCTTGACAATAAGAAATGGCAATGGACATATAATGTTACCGTTTCGGTCAACCAGGTGAGCACCACCTACAAAGCCAGGCTTACCGGTCAGATCCAGACAAACAGTGTTGTATGGGAAATGTACATCTCCAGGGAGGGAGCCGGAGCTTTTCCCGAGTTCCTCTGGTTTTCAGGGACATCAAAACCTGACGCGTCATCAGGGCAATGGACGGTAAATCACAGTTCCCAGTATCCGGAGCCGGTTTTTCAGATAGACTGGATAAAAAGCGGAGCAACCGTCGGAAAAATCACATTCACTTATGTCAGAGCCCTCAACAACCAAAGGGTTCCTGATCCGTTCAAGACCAGCTATATCGAATACGGTACCGCCGCTGGAAACCTGAATGCCTATTACAAGGTCTATTACAAAAATGAGCAGGGGTTTGCCAGCGTTGACGTCGAATGGAGCACTGCGGGCAAGCACGGCAGAGTAAGATCTGTAGCATGGTTCGGTAATCCGGACTGGTATTGCTGGGATGAAAACTACGTCAACATCAGTTGTCAGTGATGCGATTCTGACTTGATCCCGGCTCACGGAGACTTCATGGTTTTTAATATTACGGCTCCTTGCCTTGATACCGTTTTTTTTGTTATTTTGCCCGACAGAATTTTAACAACTGCTATATGTCTCCAGGTAAAAAGTCATTGCTTTTAATTCTTCTGATCCTGATTGCCGATCAGGTGCTCAAGATATGGATTAAAACAACCATGCAGATAGGGGATGAGATTCCTCTTATAGGGAACTGGGCTATGATACATTTCATTGAGAACAACGGAATGGCTTTCGGGATGGAGATGGGCGGCAGGACAGGGAAGCTCATCCTGAGTATTTTCAGGATTATTGCGATTGCCGGTATCGGATGGTTTCTCGTTAATCTGATAAGGAAAAAAGCCAATGTCGGGCTGATTCTTGCAATAAGTGCGATTATGGCCGGTGCGATGGGGAACATAATCGACAGTGCCTTCTACGGATTGATATTCACTGAAAGCTACCATGCCCCTGCAGTAATGGTACCTCCCGGAGGCGGATACTCCTCCTTTCTTCATGGCAGAGTGGTTGATATGTTCTATTTCCCTGTAATAAATACAACCTGGCCCGACTGGTCGCCGTTCAGGCCGGGGGAATCATTCATTTTCTTCAGACCGGTTTTCAATATTGCCGATTCGGCTATTACCTGCGGTGTTTTTTCTATCCTTATCTTCCAGAAACAGATGTTTAAAGACCTTTGATTTGTCCGATCTCGCCAATATAAGGAAACCTGTAAAAAATGAAATGGCTCAGTTTGAAGCCTATTTCGGCAAGACTATGCAGAGTGAAATTCCGTTGCTGAAGATCATTCTTAATTACATTTTCCGACGTAAAGGCAAGCAGATGAGGCCCATGCTTGTTTTTTTGTCAGCCAGGCTCAACGGTGAGATCTCTGAAGCGACCTATGTGGCCGCTACCTTTATCGAACTGCTTCACACCGCCTCGCTCGTTCACGACGATGTTGTTGACGATGCCAGGGAGAGAAGGGGAGTATTGTCGGTAAATGCTCTGTGGAACTCAAAAATCGCTGTACTTGTAGGGGATTACATGCTGTCGAGAGGCCTGCTTATAAGTATTGAAAAGAACAGATTCGACATGCTTGAGATAGTCTCGGAAGCAGTTAAATCGATGTCCGAGGGAGAATTGCTCCAGTTACAGAAAGCAAGAAAACTGAATATCAGGGAAGATGACTACTTCAAAATAATCACCAGCAAAACTGCAGCTCTCATCTCAGCATGCACGGCATGCGGAGCAAGATCGGTTACTGATGATCCCGAGATAATTCATATGATGAAGGATTTCGGGGAAAATATTGGTATTGCTTTCCAGATTCGCGATGATCTTCTTGATTATGAAGGGAATGGACTTACCGGTAAAGCCCCCGGGAATGATATAAAGGAACGAAAGATCACCCTGCCGCTGATCTATGCCCTGGAACAGGCCGGCAATTCAAAAAGCCGGCGAATACTTTCTATTGTGAGAAACAGGAAGAAATCCCGGCCGGATATAGCAGAGGTTGTCAGTTTTGTGTCCGACCACGGTGGAATGGAGTATGCCGAGCTCAAGATGAACCAGTATTGCGACAAGGCTCTGGCAATATTGGATTATTACCCCGATTCCGATGTAAAAAATTCCCTCAGGGAGTTCATCAGTTACACCACCGCAAGGAACAGGTGATGCCTCCGGGGGTTTTTCCGGAAACTATTATCTAAGTGCATAAGCAATTATCACTCCCAGATAATTGCC
>DIKJ01000072.1 GCA_002424525.1 Bacteroidales bacterium UBA5621
TGTACCGGAGCAGTACATTTGACGGCGGATACGTGCGGATCGCCCGGCTCTCACCGAAGGACAGCTCCTTTACTGATATAGTGCCTGTGGCCAATGAGAACTACTGGTATTACCTCATAAGCAACGGACCGAATGGCAACAGTCCTCCCTCAGCAAAGATATCGGCCATGTTCAGACACATCGGGGAAAAACCGCTTCCGCCGGCTGAGACGGGAGCGGAGAGCATTCGAGGGGGCGTCAAAGTATACTGGAGCTATTATGAACCTTATGCGAAGGGGTTTTATGTCTACCGCTATATCTATGAGACTGCTGAATTCGAGCAGGTTTCCGGATTGATACCGGCCGGTGCTGAGATATACAGTTTCGCTGACACGTCAAAATACCTGCAGGGAAATGAGGTTTACCGCTATGCCGTCAAAACGGTGAACGATGTTGACCAGTTAAGCGATTTCTCTGAAACTGCAAGCGCCAGTCCTGGCAAAAAAGCTACTATGAGCAGCCCGATGAACACTCGTATCACCAAAACAGGCAATGGTATTCTCCTGGTATGGGACGACATGCGCGAGACTGAACCGGTACTGCTTGGGTACAAGGTATTCAGAAAGGATAATCAGAAGGCAGCTTATACATTATTGCCCGGTGATACCCTCAGAAACGACCGTAACTGGTACAGGGATACTACCCTTGTGGCTGGAAAAACATATTCGTATACTGTTTCGGCCATCGATTTCTACGGAAACGAGAGTGCCGGGAGTGTTTCTGTGTCATATATTGCAGAAGATGCATCTCTCACCCCGCCGGAAATCCTGAGAGCCGTCAGTACGGAAGAGGGGATCCTTATAATCTGGGGGCAAATTACAGATGAAAATGTTACCTCTGTTAAGCTCTACCGTTCGCAACCGGATGGTAAGCCCTCAGTAATTGCAACAGTGGGTAAAGACTCCGGGGAATACCTTGACAGAACTGTTACAAACGGGGAGCTGTATATTTATGAGATCTCATTGGTGACCGCGGATAACATTGAGCATGCTAAGAGCAGGGGGGTGAGCGTGAGGAGGCTCACTCAATGATGCAAATGCGAAGATCAGTGTTTTCATGTCGGGCTTATTAATTAACTCAACTTAGTTAATTAATTGTTTCTGCTGTTTTTCTGGACCGGTATTGCCTGGCTATAAGGTGTTCAGAATAGCAGAGAGTGATATCGGGTATCGCGGGATTCTCATCCTATTTCATAAAATAGACTCTGTATTCCCTTTCCGATTTCTTATCCAGCCAGTGTCTGTACTGCAGACTTATCGTTTTATCAAGCAGCGGCGCAGGAATGAACGGGGCAATTATTTCAAGAATTTCATCCCTGCCTAATTTCTTTATTGCAGCTAATACCTCATGAACCGGTTGTTCTCCCCGGTTAAGCATTTCACTGATATCAATAGTGTTTGCAACTGCTCCTTGTCTAAACCATTCAGGGCGTGTAGTAACAAATTTAGAACCTGAGTCGTCGAGCTGTTCAATCCTGCTTTGTCCTGCTTTTTCGCGCAGTCTGTTCACAAGCTCTTCCACATCAAGACCTCCGATAACAGCTGCCTGGCTAATATTGGTAATACGTGCAATGGTTCTTCTCAAAACAGGATTTTTAAGTCTCCTGAATTCCGGTGCCGAGAGTATTAGTGTATCCTCCAGTTCGGGATAAGCTTCAAGGAGATCATAAATTTTTGTTTTGGGGGTAATGATTAATTTCTCCATCTGTTAATCCTTTTTGCCGGTGTACGATAAAATCCTTTGTTCTCCTGAGAGGCTCCTGGCATTCGTTAAATCCTGTGATACTTCAAGAGTGCCCAGATATTCACCTTCACTGCCGCGAAGAGCGAAATACTCTATATGGATGAACCTGCCCTGCATCTGTATCCAGAAAGGGGCGTGCGATGCCCTGCCCGATTTAAAATCCTCCAGTATTTTTTCAATTATATGGACGCTTCCCGGAGGGTGGCACAACCTTACATCGCGGTTTATAATTGAACGGCTGCGGGCAAAAATCCTCTCTGTTCCCTGGGTGAAGTATTTTACTTTGTCGTCCTTATCAACGAATGTCATATCGAAGGGTACCGTGTTTAATATTGCTTTTATCTCTTCTGCCGTGAAACTGCCCGAAGGTAAATGTATTGCCCCATCTTGGTTTATAATCCCTTCATTTTCATCACCCTCCGAAGAAATACCTTCCGGCTTCCAGTCGACCTGCGGGTCATAAAGAGTAAAACCAAAATCGAGGGTCTGTTTGTGGATCTGCCACCAGTCTTCTGTAGTGAGTACATCCATGCACATCGGGAACAGTATTTCCTCTTCTTTTTTAGTCATATCCGCGAGAGCCTTTAAAACAGGGGTGAACAATATTTCCATTGCATCCTCCAGGTCGCTCTTTTTCAGTCCCTCTGTCCGCAGTATTTCTATACAACCCTTCAGCTGGTCGCGTATTTCATCGTGCTTTCCCCACATTACCTTTGGTGGTCCGGTAATATCCTTCTTTTCGAGATATGGAAACACCAGATACTCTTTGCGCTTATAGTGTTTGTCAACATCCATAAGTTCGTTGAAGCATGAAAGGATCTGAAGTGACAAGTCACCGAAACTCTTATCATCTGAGGTATTTAAAGTCCCTGACAACATCCTGGCTTTTTCAATAACCTTAAGAAGTTCCTTGTTCTCCTGTCTGAAAACATCAACCGGATGTCCTTCCGGGATCTCCTTTGCCCCTCTTTGATCAATATGCCCTTCAAGCACCTCGCCATGAATATCACAAAGTTTTAAAACTTCTGATTCAGGCAACCCCTCCCTGATCAATTCCTGTTCCACCTCCACCACCTCTCCATACGGTATCATATGAAGAGTGCTTTTCAGTTCTTCGCGTACCTGTTTCGGGTTTTCGCCATTGTGCAGTTTAAGTATAAGCTCTTTAAGCTTCTTCTTCCTCAATCCTGAATTACTGATTATCTCACTCATATCTTGTTTCGTTTAAATAGTACTACTCCTTCTGCCTGCAGATCCGGATAGCAACCAGACCTGAGCAATTATACCTTCAGCAAATTAATAATCCTTCGCCGGTTACGGATTGCCATAATTAAAAGATTAAAAAAGTCTTATTCTTTCCTGCCGGTGGTGATTAATATGTCCGGCTAAGGCAAATGGTTTACATTTTACTTTGAGGCACGACTTTTCATTCTGAAGCCTGAAGCTTAATAAAACTCAGGACCTCTTCCGTATCTTTTTCTGCATTGACTGAATCGTTCCTGTAAATGATTTTACCATCTTTCCCTATAATAAACGTCCACCTCCTTGCTGTCACCCCGCGCACAAGTTCATGTTCAATCTCTCCAACCGTGCGTTTAATGGCTCCGCCATCACCGAGAGGAACACCGAACGCTCTTGCGATATCGCCCTTCTCATCAGACAAAAGAGTGAAATTGAGGTTCTCAGCCTGTTTGAAGATCCTGAGATTATCGATCTTATCCCCGCTTACTCCGACCACCTCAACACCTGCCAGCTGAAGATCCTCCCTGTGGTCACGGTAGGCACAGGCCTGTCTGGTGCATCCTCCGGTCATTGCAGCCGGATAAAAGTAAACCACAATGAATTTTTCACCCAGGAACTTCCCGACCTCCCAGGTTGACCCGTCATCGGCAAGTGCTTTAAAAAGAGGTGCTTTATCCCCCACGGAAAGTTCCTGTTGACCAGATGCTGCTAATACGCTAATAACAAATACTGTAAATGCTAAGATCAGTGTTTTCATATCGGGATTATTTATTACTATTCACAAATATATGCATTAATGAAATCAATTGTTTTTAAGGTTAAACTGTTAACAACAAAAAAAATAGGAGACCAACACCAATTACCGGTGCTGCTGACTTTAGTAATGAGTTTTCCATACTTCTGGTTGTTTATCCTAATTGTAACAAATCATATACCTCTTTTGTTCTTCAATCCGGTCAAAAACACAGTCAGCAGATCCATTAATATATATGCGATCAGGTTGAAATAAAATATTTCTTTATTTTTACTTATGCTTTTACACCAGATAAGTTTCCGGCGGAAAAGCGTAAGGAGGGACACCCAACAATCAGAAGATTAGAATGACAAAACCAAAAAACCTTACAATGGTCATATTCGGAGCCTCCGGCGACCTCACATATCGTAAATTGATCCCTGCGCTATATGCTCTCTTTAACCAGCAAATGCTTCCTGAAAAGTTCCATATAATGGGCGTAAGCCGAACATCCTTTTCTGACGAGTCATTTCGCAAAAAAATGACTGAAGGAATCCGGAATTTTTCAGAAAACATCCACCTGAATGAACAGCAAATTGTGGAATTTACATCCAATTTGTCCTATTTTCAGATGGACATGAGTCTGCCTGAAGAATACTCCAGGCTACAAGTGGAGCTAAAGGATAAAAAAATGAAAGAAGGTGCTGATAATAATTGTTTGTTTTACCTCTCCACTCCTCCCGGTATGTTTGGTACAGTATCCGGTAATCTTGGTAAAGTGGGATTTGGGGCTACTTCAAACGGGTACAGGCGGATCATCATTGAAAAACCGTTTGGATACGATCTTGAGTCCTGTCATGCACTTAACCAACAGCTGCACGAATCATTCACAGAGAGTCAGATATACCGCATTGACCATTATCTGGGCAAAGAGACTGTTCAAAACCTTCTGGTAATGAGGTTTGCCAATGGTATTTTTGAGCCTTTGTGGAACAGGAACTATATCCATCATGTTGAGATCACTTCTGCAGAGAGTATAGGTGTTGAAGGTCGTGGTGGTTATTACGATGGTGCAGGCGCGCTTCGCGATATGCTACAGAACCATCTTCTACAGATGGTTGGTCTGACTGCTATGGAACCTCCGTCATCAATGGCGGCAGATTCAATAAGGAATGAAATCATGAAAGTGCTGGAATCACTTAAACCAATTAATAAGGAAGATGTCCCCCTGCAGGTTATCAGGGGACAGTATATGGCTTCAAATGTACGTGGAGAATTTATTCCCGGTTACCGTGAAGAAAAAGGAGTCAACCCTGAGTCCCGGACTGAGACCTATGTGGCGATGAAATTCTTTATTGACAACTGGAGATGGGGTGGTGTGCCCTTTTATATCCGTACCGGCAAAAGGCTTCCAACAAGAGTTACTGAGATTGGGGTCCATTTTAAACCTACGCCTCACGGATTATTTCAGAAAAATGAGTCTTGTAAGAAATGCAACCAGTTAGTTATCCGTATTCAACCTGATGAGGGCATCTTGCTGAATTTTGCAATGAAGCAGCCCGGTGCCGGCTTTGTGGTTAATACCGTAAATATGGATTTTCATTATTCCGAACTATCTGATATTCACCTTCCGACTGCATACGAGCGGTTGCTAAATGATGCCATGACCGGTGACTCAACTCTTTTTGCCCGGGCAGATGCAGTAGAGGCTGCCTGGAGATTTGTTGCCCCGATACAGGAGGTGTGGATGAACGATCCTGCACAGACAATTTACGGATATCCGGCAGGTACCTGGGGACCAGAGAATGCCGATGATCTTATTGAAGACAAAGAAATGACCTGGCGATATCCATGTAAAAATCTTTCAGATGATGGTATTTATTGCGAACTGTAAGCATGGGAACAACAAAAAGGATATTTGGTTAACCTGTCTTTAAACACGGCCATTCCGGTAATTTTTTTTTCATTATCTTTGCACTTCTTATAATAAAAAATAATCACGGAACATTCATGATATTTGATGATTTGGAACTGATTCCGGAATTGCTGGAATCAATTGATTATATGGGCTTCAGGGAAACCACACCAATACAGGAAAAGGCTATTCCGGTCATCCTGTCGGGCAGGGATCTGATTGGTTGTGCCCAGACCGGTACAGGAAAGACAGCTGCCTTTCTCCTGCCCATCATGAACAGTATTTACGGACATCGTCCCGAACATACCCACACACTCATTCTTGTGCCGACACGTGAGCTTGCCCTGCAGATCGACCAGCAGGTCCAGGGATTGGCCTACACATTAAACATAACATCCATTCCTGTATATGGGGGCGGAGACGGCAGTGGCTGGGACCAGGAAAGGATCGCCCTCTCGGGAGGTGCCGATATTATTGTGGCTACGCCCGGCAGGCTGATATCGCATCTTAATCAGGGCTATGTAAATTTTAAACAGATTGAGGTGCTGGTCCTCGACGAAGCCGACCGCATGCTCGATATCGGATTTTATGAGGATATCATGCGGATAATCTCCTATCTGCCCAAAAACCGGCAGACCCTGATGTTCAGCGCCACGATGCCCCCTAAGATAAGGTCGATGTCGAAGCATATAATGAAAAACCCTGTGGAGATTGCACTTGAGATGTCGAAGCCTGCCGATGGTGTGATTCAGGCTGTATACATGCTTGGTGACCATCAGAAACTGCCGCTGATCAAAAGTCTTATTTCCGATAATCCGGAATACCACAGCATCCTGATATTCAGTTCAACGAAGAAAAATGTCGGTGAGATTGTGCGCGGACTGCGCTCAAAAGATTATGTGGTTGAAGGCATTTCCTCAGACCTTGGCCAGAAAGAGAGGGAAGAGACGCTGATGAAGTTCAAATCCAGAAGAATACGTGTACTGGTTGCTACCGATGTACTCAGCCGCGGGATCGATGTTAAGGATATCAATCTGATAATAAATTATGATGCCCCTTCAGATGCCGAGGATTATGTGCACCGTGTAGGCCGTACTGCACGAGCCGAAACAACCGGTGTTGCTGTAACGCTCGTTAACAAGCTGGATCAGCCCAAGATGCAGAGGATTGAGAAACTGATTGGTTACAGGGTTTTTAATGCCCCGCTTCCCTCCTTTATAGCCGGGCAAAATGACAGGAGTTATGGTCACCGCCCCTCTCCGGTGAAATCTGAAAAAGGCGACTTTAAGAGAAGATACAGGCAAAAAAACAGGAAAAAGGGGGTTAGGTAATAAATCATGCATTTATTATATCGCCCATATACTCCCGGGCCAACTGGACCTGTTCGTGCACATAATCGAGGCCGAGTTGTTCATGCTTTTCATTAATTACGGGATGGCACAGTTCGAAAGTAATATGACCTTCATACCCGATCTCCCTCATCATTTTAATGAAATGCGCATAGTCAGGCAGTGGCTGGCCAAATTTTACGGGTATCACTTTCTGCATGACCTTGCCTGATGAATCGCGATAATATTCACCTCCGAAGTGGGAATGGACCTGCAGTTTGCCCACCGTTCTGACAGCCTCTTCGACCCAGGGGTGATCATACCTTGTCATGATAGGCAGATCGAGGCATGCCTTTAGCCATGGTGAGTCAACTTCTTTTATAAGGTCATACATATCCTTCCAGTGCCTGATAAGCGGTTTGTGATTCTGAAGCGCCATTACCACCCCGAACTCCTCTCCCATTCTGGCTGTTTCTTTCAGGCAATCCCTCACGAATTTCCAGCGTTCAAGCCAAGGTCGGCGGCAAGGCGGGCCGTCTCACGCACCATCAGCAGCTGAGCCTCCCTGTGCTCCGGAACGACTGTTCCGAGCAGGGCCGCTCCTGTGGCTGCTCCGGATCTTTCCAGAAATGTGCGACGATTCATAGTTTTTTCTTCTATATTTAAATAAATAATGAACTGAGCCGGATATAAAATTAATAATTATTTCAGGTAATGAAAACATTAGAGTTTAGCATGATTAAACAAGTTAATAATCCTAAAAACAGAGTTATGAATATCAGGTTGCTGATATTCTGCTTGATTTTAACAGGATGCGGTTACGCCACACCTAAAGAGTCAGGAACAGAAAAATCAAAAGATTGGGCATTAACAGGTTTCATAAAGGCAGACAGTATAAACCCGATTCTAAGCCCCTCACCGGACCAGGTTTTTGAATGTCCGGTAAGCCGGAAGGTAGTCAGATGGGAAGAGAGGAATGTCCTTAATCCATCAGCCGTAGTGAAAGACGGTAAGGTGTGGCTGATTTACAGGGCTCAGGATAACGAAATGACTTCAAGGCTGGGGCTTGCCATAAGCAATGACGGATTGCATTTTACAAAAGAACCCTCACCTGTCTTCTATCCCGATAACGACTCCATGAACCTGTATGAATGGAAGGGGGGCGTGGAAGATCCCCGTATCGTCGAAACGGATGACGGCAGATATTTGCTAACCTACACTGCCTATGACGGCACGACAGCAAGGCTTTGTCTGGCCAGCTCTGTGGATCTGAGAAACTGGATCAAACATGGACCGGTGCTTGATGACGATAAATACAGAGATATGTGGTCAAAATCGGGTGCAATTGTGTCGGAGCTAAAGAATGGGAAGGTTGTTGCTACAAAAATCAATGGGAAATACTGGATGTATTTTGGTGATACCGATCTTTTTATGTCCACTTCTGACGATCTTATACATTGGGAGCCGGTTGAAAATCAGGAAAACAAAAAGCTGATCTCTGTCCTTCACCCCAGGCCGGGCTATTTCGACAGCCGCCTTGTCGAGCCGGGGCCTTACGCTTTATTAATGGAGAAAGGTATCTTGCTGATTTACAATAGCTCCAACGCCCTGAACAATAATGACCCCGGTCTTCCTGCATATACTTATGCTGCCGGACAGGCCCTTTTCGACAGGGAGGCTCCCTATAAACTGATTGACAGACTGGACCATTATTTCATATATCCCGACAAACCTTTTGAGATAACGGGAGAAGTTAACAATGTCTGTTTTGTTGAAGGCCTGGTCTGGTTCAAAGACAAGTGGTTTCTCTATTACGGAACAGCCGACTCCAAAATTGCAGTTGCAGTAAAAGAATAACC
>DIKJ01000200.1 GCA_002424525.1 Bacteroidales bacterium UBA5621
TTGCAGTTGCAGTAAAAGAATAACCTGACCTGCCAGGGTAACTATGAAGGTAAAATTACTCCGGAGAAGATTGCTTAATCTAAGTTGCTAGTTACTTATAATTTACAACCTCTTCAATCGGTTTTCTTGGTGTTGCAGCTGATATGGCATCTACACTCTTGTCCATGTGGCCGATCCTGAGAATTGTTGCAACCTGGTAGCCTTCGGGTATTCCAAGTTTTTCCTTCAGGTTTGTATTAACATTGCTCACAGGGCCGGTATAAATACGTGCTCCAAGACCCAGCCCCTGAGCCGCCACAAACATGCTCTGCGTTGTCAGGGCACAATCAATATCTGCCCGCTGGTTTTCTTCTGGTCTTGAAACGAAAATCAGTATGTTTCCCGGAACAGTCCCTTTAATAGCCTCACCCATAAGGGTAGTATCCTTCACCACCGTAAACTTCCATGGTTGTCTGTTGCTTGCACTCGGAGCCTTGATGCCGCATTTGAGGATCAGGTCCAGATGCTGATCCGACACCGGATCTGCCGTAAACATTCTGGGCGAATAGCCCGACATTATAACATCTATAACGCAATTGCCGGTAGTCTGGCTCTTTAGAACGGCAGTACAAGAAATAATCAGTGAAACTGCCAACAATATTTTTCTGAACATAATTCTCATTTTTTAAGTTTAACCTGTTTTTAAGATCGCAAGCATTAAGTTTGAATTCATTTAATATGTAAAAGCCGCTTGCCTTCGTAGCTCCACCATTGATCAGCGGCTTTAACGTAAATAATATGTACCCCGGGAGCAAGGTTCAATTTGTATCCGGCCGACCAGATATGTTCCGCGGGGGCAGGATTTCCCAGGGTTCTCCACGGGACCTCTCCAAGCTGTTTTTCCCTTGCCGTTACAACCATCCTTGAAGGATCGTTCTGCAGGTTTCTTTCCATTTTTATCCATTCTCCTTCATCGCCTATCTTCATCATCACTTCGGCTGAGGGCAATGCATTGAAAATATTGGCGGTCACCTGAACCATCTCAACAGTGTCGGAACTAATTGCATCAGGAGCATAAATATGCATCTGGAAATCTGCCGGTCTCCTTGGCGCTTTCCAGCTCATTTTCCACTTGTTGCCTTCTATGTGAAGTATGGTATAGCAGTTGGGTGTCCCGTCAGACATCAGGGCGTGAGGTATTCCGTACTCGTCGGGGGCGCCTGCCCACCATGCCCCGCACACTGTCCCGACGCTAACCATGTGATGTGGCCCGGATCCGGGAAATCCTTCCTCACTTCCTATGAACTGGTGATAGTGCCGGTGTGTATGTGCAGCCAGCGAAATGGTATTGGGATGACTGGCAATAAGCTCATAGAAAGCTTTTTTCTCCTCAGCACTCTCCCATTCGGTTGATTTCTCGTAAGGTATATGCGAGCAGAGCACAAGCAGCTGGTCACGGCCCAGGCGTTTAATTTCATTCCGCAGAAATTCCATCTGGTCCTCCCCCAGGCCTGTTCTGTAATAGCGCCTTGTTTCCTCCACTATCCACCTTATATTGTCGAGTATGATAAAATGGACCGGGCCATGAGTGAAGGAATAATATGCCGGGCCAAATGTCCTGAACCAGGCGCCCCTGGCTTCGGTAAGATTGTTCCCCGAATAATCGTTGTCGTGATTACCGGCAACATACCTCATCGGTATTCCTGTTGTCGAAAGAGAACCTGTGAGATGACCATAAAGGTTGAGATCATCAAAGACGATATCGCCCAGTGTTACTCCGAAAGATGCATTAATCCCGGCCAGCTCGGGCATAACATCATATGACATATAATAGATCTCCCTGTCGTCGCGGGGCTGTGTATCTCCAAGTACGAGAACATCAAATTTGTCGGGCTCTTTTACCGGATAAAGCGGGAAATCAACAGATTCAGGCAATGAACCGGTTGGAGGCAATCCCTTAAAATTATTGCCCGATGTGCCGCCGGGGCTGTACAGATAATAAAAGCGGGGCACCTGATTCTCATCAACAGGTACCATCCAGTTGCGGGGCTTGACAACGAAGATCACCGAATTCTTCCTCAGGGGAAGCTCATACCTGCCGGCCTTGTCCGTTTTAACGACTTCCCGTCCATTGGAAACGGCCACATCCTTAAGGGGCTTGTCCTTTTGATGGTCGTATATGCCGTCACTGTTCCGGTCGTGGTAAACAATACCCTTTACTTTAAGGTCTGCCTGAGCTAAAAGTCCTGATTCATATTGTATCACGATGATCAGGAAAGAAAATACTGCAACAAAAAATATAGATTTGAATCTCATGACCGCTGAAGTTTATACGTTGTTTAAATAAGATTTGCCGGGCCTGTTTTTCTGGCTTTGCAATGGCAATATATAAAAATTGAGCATATGTCTTACGCCCGATGGTTTTATTTTGTATCTTATCCCATTCAAACCTGTCAGCAATGAAGAACGTTATCATACTGGGAGCCGGAATGGTTGGAAGGGCCATGGCTGTCGATCTGTCGAAAAAACATAAGGTCACCGCGGTCGACAGTGACCGGAATGCCCTGGAAATGCTCCCGGGCAGGCATAACATACATACAACCTTCATGGACGTAACCGATACTGCAGCGCTCGCCACGGTTTTGAGGGGATTCGATCTTGTGATATCAGCCATCCCCGGTTTCCTTGGCCTCCAGACAATGCGCGAGGTAATTGATCAGAAAAAGGACCTGGTTGATATAACCTTCCTGCCTGAAGATGTTTTCCATCTTATCCCGCTGGCAAAAGCAAAAGGTGTAACAGTTATTATGGATTGTGGAATCGCTCCCGGGCTGACTAATTATATCGTTGGCTACATCAGCGAAAGAATGAAAATTGAGGAGGTGAAGATCATGGTCGGCGGACTGCCAAAAGTCAGGACTCTCCCCTTTGAATACAAGGCACCTTTTTCTCCGGTCGATGTACTTGAAGAGTATACCCGGCCAGCCAGGTTTGTGGAATACGGGAAGCTTGTGGTAAGACCGGCACTGAGTGATGCTGAACTGGTTGAATTCGGAGGAATAGGTACGCTGGAGGCATTTAATACCGACGGATTGAGAACACTTATTACAACAATGAGGCACATACCCTTCATGATTGAGAAGACTCTCAGGTACCCGGGTCATATCGGCCTTATCAGGATTTTGAAAGAGGCGGGATTTTTTGATAAAAACCCGGTGGTTATCAATAATACGGAAATAATCCCGTTCGACGTCACTTCCAGGATCCTTATCAATGCCTGGAAACTCTCCGCGGATGAACCTGAATTCACGGTAATGCGGGTCATTATAAAAGGTACGGAAGAAGGTGTCAGGAAAGAGGTTACTTATGATCTTTATGATGAGTATGATCCGGTTGAAAAGCTCTCCTCCATGGCCAGAACCACAGGCTTTACGGCCACAGCGACAGCTGAGATGATCATGACTGGCATTTTTTCCGAAAAGGGAGTCTTCTCACCCGAACTTGCCGGAAAAAATCCGGCATGCTTTGAATTCATTAGCAACTACCTACAGGCCAGGAATATACATTATAAAGTAACTACCCGGAATATCTGATTTCCCTGTACGTTCAGGACTGTTGCTTTTACTGCAAAATCTTAAAATCTGCTTCCACCAGGAAGTTCCTGTGATCATAAACATAAATAGATTTGGATTATGAACATATGATCACTATCTTTGTGGTGAACCATTGCTCATATTTATGTCGCCACGACCCTTCAGATTAAGAAAAATCAGCAATCCTCCGGTGGTCTCCGGATTCAAACCGTATGGTCATAAAAAAGATTCAGGCAGGAGCGACAGCATATTCCTCCATCTGGAGGAGTATGAAGCATTGCGCTTATGCGACTTTAAGATGCTGAACCATAAGCAGGCATCAGTTTATATGGCGGTGTCGAGGCCAACCCTTACCCGTATTTATTCAAGGGCCAGACAAAAGGTGGCAGAGGCACTTGTTCTGGGGAAACAGATCATTATTGAGGGTGGTAAGGTCTATTTTGACAGTGAATGGTTCTCCTGCAAAGCATGCGGATGCAATTTCAACAATCCTGACAAACCGGAAGAAATAAAAGAGTGTCCGCTATGTAAAAGCATGAACATCTCAAATTACGTGCAGGACAATGAACCAGAGCAATATTAAAATTTAATAAATAAAAATATGAAAGTAGCTATAACAAGTACAGGGAACACTCTGGAGAGCAAACTGGATCAACGTTTCGGGCGTTGTGCATTCTTTACGGTGTATGATACTGAGACAAAAGGACTGGAATTCATACCCAACCCCAACAAAGATGTTCAGGAAGGTGCAGGACCTGCATCTGTTCAGCTGGTAGCATCGCGTAATGTCGGGAAAATAATATCCGGTGAATTCGGGATCAAGATCAAGCCATTACTCGACAGTTTAAAAATTCAGATGATCGTCTTAAAAGAACCTGAAAAAAGTATTCAGGAAATCATAAATATGTTAAACAAATAAAAACAATATTATGCCACGCATGAACGGAACAGGACCTGAAGGGAAGGGTCCAAAATCAGGCAGAGGAATGGGCCGCTGCAAAAAAGAGCCAGGGAAGGAAGATTTATCACAACCCGGGAGGGGACAGGGCAGCCGCCGGAAAAAACGTATTGCAATCCCCCTCGAGAACGGGAGATTATGTGCGCATTTTGGCCATTGTTAGCAATTTGCGATCATAGATTCTGAAAATGAATCAATTTCAGGTGAAACTCTGGTCACTCCGCCGCCGCATGAGCCGGGAATACTTCCTGCGTGGCTGGCAGAAAAGGGAGTTACCGATGTTATCGCCGGAGGTATGGGTCAGCGGGCGATTGATCTCTTCAACCACGCAAAAATCAATGTTTTTGTCGGAGCACCTCAAAAGAGCTCCAAAGAGCTGGCCACCGACCTTATAAATGACTCACTTGCAGCCGGAGCAAATTACTGCGACCATTGATCAGTCAAATTTGTGATTACCATATTTAATCACAAGAAATCTTTCAACAGGAAAATGTGATGATTAAAATTGCGGTCGCCAGTGGAAAGGGGGGAACAGGTAAGACCTTTGTTGCAACAAATATTTTTCATGCCCTGCTGAAGAATAATTGCATGGCCATGCTGGTCGATTGTGATGCTGAAGCGCCAAATGCTGTTGCCTTCTTTAAAACAAGGGAATTAGATTCTATTGAAGTTACCCAGCTGGTACCCGTCATAAATACCAGTTTATGTACTTTTTGCGGAAAATGCCATGAATATTGTAATTATAATGCCATTTTTATTCTGCCCCCGGCAAAAATAATCAGTGTGATCGAAGATCTCTGTCACGGTTGCGGAGCCTGCAGTGTTGCCTGCCGGTTTGACGCCATCACAGAAAAACCTGTCTCACTGGGCAGAGTGAATACATATTCAAACAATGGCAAGCCCTCACTTCTCGAGGCACGAATGAATGTCGGCGTAATGTCCCCCGTTCCTGTCATTAAAGAGGCCGTTAAACAAATTGATGGCAGGTCTGAAATTGTTATTCTCGATTCTCCCCCCGGAACCTCCTGCCCGTTCATTCATACAGTTGCAACAGCTGATTATGTGATACTGGTAACAGAACCGACACCTTTCGGGCTCAGCGATCTAAGGCAGAGCGTGGAGACCCTGAAAAAAATAGATAAACCCTGCGGGGTAATTATTAACCGGGCAGGACTGGGAAACAACGGGGTACAGGAGTACCTGACCCGGGAAGCCATTCCTCAATTACTCGAGATCCCTTTTAAAAAGGAGATTGCTGAATTGTACTCCGTAGGGAAACTCGTTGCAGAGACCGATGAATTTTTTGCGAAACAACTTCTTGCAATAGTCGGAACTATCGCTTCAGAATACAGAAACAGTTAAAATCATAAATTAAGATATAAAATGATATCGGATTATCGTTGCTTCTTCTGTCTGGTAAAATCCTTTGAAAAACTACTCGAGAAAGAATCTGTTTCACTCGAGGCAAAGAACCGCTTTGTCCTTGATATGGTAAGCCTTTATCTTGACCGG
>DIKJ01000144.1 GCA_002424525.1 Bacteroidales bacterium UBA5621
AGTTCCCTGCGGAAATACGATCCTGCACTCCTCATGTTTTCGGCAAGGATGATATCGACAGGAGAGATGTTACCTGAGTCATATCTTGCCAGCAGGCTTTCTGCAAGGACAGGAATAAGATCCGGCAGACCCCTCAGACCGACACTCACGGCAATAATCGGTGTATTCGTGATCTCTTCTGCAACTGCCTTTCTGTCAAAAGCATTGACAGCCCTGACATTCCTGACAACCAGCTTTTCTTCTTTTTCAGCTTTTATAATAACGTTATACTGTTGCCGCCGGTTCAGCTCCCTGACCAAAGGTTCGTTAATATCAATAAAAACGACTTCATAGCCACTCCTGCTGAACAGCTGGCCTATAAAGGACCTTCCTATTTTCCCGGCGCCAAAAAGAACCAGCTTCCTCATAATTCCTGTTTAAACTGATAGCCTGTCTGATGCAGGTAATCATTCCTGAATTCACGTATCTTCTCCAGCTTCTCTCCAGGATGCTTTTCGAAATACGTGCCTCCGACATAGGAACAGGTGAAGCCTCCTGATGCCACTGCCCATGAGAGGGCATCGATCAGGTCATAACTGCCTCTTTCAGCATTCTTTGCCTGCAGGGCGAGAGATGAAATGATACCTCCGGCAAAATTATCACCGCATCCTGTGGTATCTCCTTTCGACCGTAGCCCGGGTGTGACCATCCGGGAAACCGGGAAGGCAGATATATCCATCCGGCTGAAGAGCCTGCCATTGGAAAATGCCAGAATATCACTGGCGCCGTTGGTTATAAAGAATGATGATACATCTTTCTCTGCGAAAAACTCTGCCGCATCATTCTCATCGCGCTTCCCGCTGATCCTTAAAGCCTCTTCCCTGTCCATAATGAGAACATCTATCAGGCTGTATTCTTCATTTTCCCCTGCCAGCGGCCAGGGTTTTTCCGGATCGCTCTTCTCATTTCTGAAATCAAAGACCGTATTGACCAGGGTTATGGCATTGCTCTTTTTCGATCTTTTTAGGAGATCCGTCAGATTATCGTGTATCCCCGGAACAAGGGCGGTCCCTCCGAAACAGATGATCCGGGCGTCAAAAAAATCATCATCCAGCATCGCCGGAGTTAAATCCCATGCCGCACCAATGTTATTGACAAAGGTCCGTTCACCGTGACCGTCAGCAAAATGCGGGTCAGACAAGACATGAGTAAAAGGAGTTGGTTTACTGCTTCTTCTGATATAACCTGAAACATTGAGGGGTGTTCTGCCTGCAAGAGCCAGTATTTTTTCCGCAGTATCATCATCCCCAAGACTGCCGTAAAATCTGACGTCAAAAGTGTCTCCCGGGAGCATCTGTGATGCATGTATAAAAGAGACCAGTCCGGGGCCGCCCAGATTAACAGCATCGGGAGAACTTGTTCCTGAAAGTTCTTTCAGGATTTCAGGATACGTTACGCCTGAAAACCTTTCCAGCTCGTCGGTAAAAACCAGTCTGCCAGGACTGAGACCGCCATCTCCGGTCTTTCTTGAAAGATATTTCTTAAACTGAGGGGTTTCAAACCCGATGCCGGTATAGATAAAATCTGCCAGTGCGCATCCGACACCGGTGATGGTCAGCTTTCTCTTCATTTCAAAGATACTAACAATATGAGCCAATTTATTTCCCTAATAAATGCCTTAATATTAATAGATCAAGCTCTTCGTAGTCTCTTTCTGCGATTAAAGCTTCAACTTTTGTCTCATCAAGACTTCTTGATAATTCTAAAAGCCTCAAAAAGATTATCCTGCTGTTGTTTAAATGCTTGGTTGCGACTTCCTCCTTTTGAGTTCGCATGGCTTTGACATCAAGACCAACCCATTCACCTTTATTCCCGTAGCCATGCTTGTCAAGTATCCTTACCTGGTTGAATGCTCTCCGCAGATCGACAGAGCCAAAGGCTTTGTCCTGATCGAATTTCAAGCCGTTCTGATCATTAAGATGGACTGTCCAGAGTTTGCCAAAGGATAATGCAAACCCCATTTCATCCGAAGGGTCGAGACCTGCAAGAATAGCATGTGCACTCTCAATATTCACTCCAACACGTTTTGGATCACTGCAAAGCATGGATAACGCTATTGCATGCCCTGTTGTGGGTATATAAGCATGATCCATCGGTTCGTTTGGTTTGGGTTCTACACATACCCTTACTTTGGGATCATAATCAAGCATTTGATTAATTGCGTAGATGATCCTTTCTGTCGCGGTCTTGCTGTCTTTCGACTCACGGATATATGATCCTTCCCGTGCAAGCCATAAGATCAGCAAGTCGGTTCCGAGTGTGTTTGCGATATCTATTGCCCGCTTACTGCGGTCAATCGCATATTTTCTACAATCTGGATCATTTGATGTATATCCGCCATCAATTGTCCGTTCGTCTTCCCATAACCTGGGTGCTACAAATTCAGCTGCCAGTCCATGATCATCCAGTACTTTCTTAATATCTTTTGCACTGTTAACGATTTGTTGGGGTGTCAGATCATTCATGTCAGGGACTGCATCGTCATCATGAAACTGAACACCATCAAAACCGAGCTTCTTGTACAACGTGAGCTTGTTGCTGAATTTGACGGATCTGCGCACCGCAGGACCAAATGGATCCGCTCCTTCATGAATATTCCAGGGTCCGAAAGTAAATTGAAATTTTCCTTTCATAATATTGGTTTTTAAGTTGTTAAATGTTTAAAGAACTTTATAAATTTAATCATTCTTTTCAAAGTTGTTCTTCTTTCTTAAAGATTCTCTTTTAAATTCTATACGCTGAGCATTTCCTGACAACCTGTTCATAATTGCGATTGTAGACTCGCCGATATACTGTTGCCATTTCGATGCGCCAGTTCCTTTTCTCATTGGCATCAGCAAGGTCGGTCTTCGGTCACAAATCAATAAGAGTCCTCCCTGAGTCTTTCAGTAACCCTGCCGCCCATCTGATGATCACCAGGGAGCTTACGAGGGCTGCAATGGTGTCGATATAGGTTATATTCCAGATCATTGCAGCCGTCAGTCCGGTAATGGCCGCGATACTTGTTAATGAATCAGCCAGGACGTGTAAATATGCCGCCCTTATGTTATGATCCGATTCCCTGCGGTCGTGATGAAGCAGAAAAGCGCTCACCAGATTGACAGCCAGTCCGGCAATGGCAACAATAATCGCTTCCCTGTAAATGATATCAACAGGTGTCACAAATCTTCTGACAGCCTGAACAATTATCAGCAGGGCGAAGATCAACAGGATCAAACCGCTGGTATAACCTGCCAGTGACAAAATCTTGACGGAACTGTTATTATACTTCGAATTTTCTGATAATCTTCTGACAACAATATAGGCAATCCAGCTCAGACCGATCGCCAGTACATGCGATCCCATATGGATGCCGTCTGCCAGCAATGCCATCGATCCGGTGACCATTCCGGCCACAATCTCCACAACCATTGCCACAGCAGTAAGCAGGACCACCCATCGTGTCTTCCGTTCAAATTTATCGGTCGGGGTCACATTTGCTTTTTACTAACTAACAAATGAATCGGTCCAAGTGTTTGGATTTAAAGACTCTGTTTATCAATTGCTAAAAGGGACCTCCCTCCCCGTCAGTCTGATCCTACCCGTGAGGACCTGCGTAAATCCCGGATCGAGATACCCTTTGAAACCCGGTTGTTTGCCGCCGACTGAGATAGTAAAATACCCGGGCTCGATCACTCTTTTATCCCTGTTGTTAATAATAGAGAATTGTCTTGGTTCAAGAGTGAATTCGACCTCTTTGCTTTCGCCCGGATTCAGTGTGATCCTATCAAAACCTTCAAGCTGCCTGACCGGTCGGGTCGTGGAAGCTTTTTCATCCGTAAGGTAGAGCTGCACCACTTCATCCCCGGCAGTTTTTCCTGAATTGGTGACAGTTACCTTAACCTTTACCTTCTCACCGGCTACTGCTTTCTGAGGCAGTGACAGATTGCTGTAGGTAAAAGTGGTATAGCTTAATCCATATCCGAAGGGATAAAGAGGTTCCTGCGTAAAGAACCTGTAAGTTTTCCCTTTCATGTCGTAATCCTCAAATGCAGGGATCTGGTCAATTGATTTATAATATGTTACAGGCAATCTTCCGGCCGGGTTGAAATCCCCGAACAGGACATCAGCCACAGCATTTCCACCTTGTTGTCCGGGATAGCCCGCAAGTATTATTGCCGCAGCTTTCTCCTGTAATTTATTGATGGAGAGCGCTCCACCGTTCATCAGCACCACAATCACGGGTTTTCCTGTTCCAGCAACTGCATCAAAGAGCTGTTCCTGCATTGCCGGCAGATTAAGATTTGTACGGTCACCTCCCAGGAATCCGTCTATCTGTATCCTCATTTCCTCACCCTCAAGACGTTGAGAAAGACCAAGTACAAGGACAACAGCGTCAGACTCGCGGGCTGCCTGAACAGCCTGACGGGTGATATCCGTCCGTGGCCCGGCCCATAATAATTTCATGTCAGCATCGCCGGCGAAATTCCTGTACATTACCTCGATCTTGTATTTTTTCCCGGCTTCCAGCTCAGCAGAGAACTCCCTGTGAAATGCATGGTGTTCATCCCTGAAATTAATGATCCTCTTCCCGTCGAGATGAATCTCATATGCTGATGATCCCCATCCTCCGAGCGCATATGTTCCGGTCTCAGGAGGAATCAGCCACGTGGTCCATTTCACTCCGAAATCATCATCAGGCATGTCAAGGCGGGGTGAAAGATGTTCCCAGTAGAAGTTGATATTGTCATCGATCCTGGTAAAAACCGGCTCACCCTTCATATCCCTGTTGTTAAAATACTCTCCGAGAGCGCCCTGCCTGCCATCAGGTGCCTGAAGGTATCTTGAGGGTATGACAGTCAGGTTATGTATCCCATCTGCAAGGTCACTGCCTTCAGCATATATAATTTTCGTTGCAGGTTTTAGCTTGTTGCGGATACCTGCAAGTACAGTCACAGGATCTTTCGGTATCCCGTTGTAATTGCCTATCAGCGATTCAAAATTATCGGCATTGGGACCAATCACAGCAATCGTTTTAATATCCTTGCTTAGCGGAAGTGTATTGTCAGAATTTTTCAGAAGTACAACTGATTTCTGAGCCGCTTCGCGTGCCAGGGAATTGTTGTAATCGGAGCAGTTGACGAAAAAGGGTATCTGTGCATAGGGTACAACAGGATCCGGATCGAACATTCCAAGTTTGAATCTCGCTGTAAAGATCCTTTTAGCAGCTAAGTCTATATCAGCTTCGGTCAGGATACCCCTTTCCACGGCCGTCATCAGGTTTCTGTAATCTGAGCCGCATTCAAGGTCGGTGCCTGCCTTAACGGCATGGGCAGCTGCCTCAGCGGCATCTTTGGCAAAACCCTGGTATTTATAGAAATCTGTTATGGCCCAGCAGTCAGACACTATATACCCCTTGAAACCCCAGTCATCGCGGAGGATGCTGTAGAGGATCGGGTTTGCACAGCAAGGGAAATCCCGGAACATGTTATATGCACCCATTACAGAGTATGCTCCTGCGTCAACTATCAGGGTCCGGAATGCCGGCAGATACGTCTCCCACAGATCTACCTCACTTACGTTTGCATTGAATGAATGCCTTAATGGCTCAGGGCCCGAGTGCACTGCATAGTGTTTTGCAGTGGCAACAGTTTTCAGGTATTTTGGGTCGTCACCCTGCATCCCCTTTACAAACTGAAGGCCCATTCTGCCTGTCAGGAAGGGATCCTCGCCGTAGGTCTCATGTCCCCTTCCCCATCTCGGATCGCGGAAGATATTTATGTTCGGCGACCAGAATGTAAGTCCCTGGTAAATACCTGTCTTGCCTCTGCGCTGAAACTCATGGTATTTAGCTCTGGCCTCATCGGAGATGGCATTGGCCACATTATACATCAGGCCTTCGTCCCACGAGTTGGCTATTGTGATCGACTGCGGAAAAACGGTTGCATAACCGGCTCTTGCAACTCCATGCAGGGCTTCGTTCCACCAGTTGTATGATGGTATGCCCAGACGCGGTACAGCTGGTGCAGTATAAAGAAGCTGGTCCGCCTTCTCCTTAAGGGTCATCCTCGAAACAAGATCGTTGACCCTCACTTCAGGAGACAGAGTGTGGTCCCTGAAAGGAAAAGCGCTGGGATCCTGCTGGGCTGTAACATTCAGCCCTGCTGAAACAGCAGAAATGGCAACAAATAGCAATAATGATTTCTTCATAGCATCAGGTTCTGATTTAGATCGAAAAGTTATGAAAAATTTTTATTTACCCAAGCTCCTGGATTCTTATAAGTTACTCATGGATTATGCAATTCCTTCTAATGCAGGCTGAAGTTTTCTCCGGGTACTGGCACCAGGCCCGATTAATTTTGTATTTCCTCCTTGCTCCAGAAGTATATCTACTGGCCTGTTACTGACCCATGAACCACCTGTGAAGTCCGGAATATCAATAGAATTTGACCGGTTAGCAACCGACCATTGGCTCAAAGGACCAATAGCGCTCCAAAGTGCAGCATCATAAACATCCTGATCCAGCGGCAATCCATTTCTCAGACAGTCTATCAAAC
>DIKJ01000218.1:0-553 GCA_002424525.1 Bacteroidales bacterium UBA5621
ATTTTCTGTTTACCTTTTATGATCCCTGAAAGGTCGATGCCGTCAAATGGTTTCTCCGGGTCGTACTCCAACCCGCACAAACCTAAAAGAGTGGGCATTATATCGATGTCCTGTGCCAGCTGTTCAGTTGTTCCGGGTTTTATGTTTCGCGGCCATTTGATATAAAAAGGCACCCTTACTCCTCCCTCATCAACAGACCCCTTTCTTCCCTTCATGCCGCCATTGTAGCGGTCGGTATTGGGCCCGTTATCAGAGAAGAATATCACAATCGTGTTATCAGCAATATCCAGTTCCTCTAGCTTTTGAAGGATAAGTCCAATATTCTCGTCCATATTCTCCACCATCCCATATATACAGGAAAGCGTTGAATCGAGGCCTGCCTGCCTGTATTTACTGAAATATTTTTCGGGCACCTGAAAGGGTGAATGAGGAACGTTATGTGATACGTAACATAAGAAAGGCTTCTCCCTGTTGCGCTCTATGAATTCAAGAGCCTGGCCGGTAAAATAATCAGTTGTGTAGCCCGAAGATTGTTTTTCTTCATCGTTATGGA
>DIKJ01000218.1:679-3109 GCA_002424525.1 Bacteroidales bacterium UBA5621
TCTTTCAGTACTTCGGCAATGGTAACCTCATCGCTTCTCATATTTTCATAGCCGCGCGTAACAGAAGAGACACCTGTTCTGAGAAAATATCTGCCTGTCAGCATTTCTGCCCTGGTCGGGGCGCTCAGGGGACAAACATAAAATCTGTCAAAGCTTAGGCTTTCCGACATAAGCCTGTTCAGAACCGGTGTTGAGATAAAGTCGTTACCATTGGCATTAATATCTCCCCAGCCCATATCATCGGCCAGGATAATTACAATGTTTGGCTTCGCTATGGGTGACGGACCGCTGCAGGCAACGAGAGATGCAGCTGCACCTGATAATAGAATTGGAATAATACTCTTTTTATCAATCATATGGTTAATACTTGAATATGCAACAGGCCGCCGCTACGCGGCTCAAAAAATTCTCAATCATGTCACTTTGCTACAAACAGGTCGCTGCTCTGCAGCTACTTCTCTGATTGTCTTGGTCGCAAATGTTTGAAGATGATGCCAGCATCCCAACTGAGCACCGTTGGTGCGAACTGTTTGTAGCAACATAGAGTCATCCCTTGTATTTGAGCTCCATAGGAGCGACCTGTTTATGATTTATTTTTGCTTTATTGTTTTATATTCAGGATTCGGTAGCGGCATCTGAGCATTTACATTCTTCCGCCAATCAGACAGCAATTTATATAATTCCTGTGTCTTTTGCTTCATAGTCATTGAAAGGTTTTTCGATTCAGAAATATCATTTTCAAGATCATACAGCTCCAGTTCGCCAGTTTCATAGCTTTCCACAAGTTTAAAATCGCCCACCCTCACTGCTCCGGCCGGTCTTCCCATCTGGTTCGAGAAATGCGGATAGTGCCAGAACAGATGCCTCTCATTCTCTTTACGGGCATCAGGATCCAGGAATAACGACAGAACACTCTGACCGTCAATATTCCCCGGCAGCTTACTGATCCCTGTAAGTTCACAAAAGGTAGGGAAATAATCTATTGAACTGAAATAAGCATCAGAAGAAATACCTGCAGGAACCTTGCCCGTCCAGCTCACTATTGCCGGGACTCTTATACCACCCTCATAAACATGCCCTTTCCATTTTCTCAAAGGCAGAATTGATGTTGGAGTGGGCCCCAGCTCATCCATTCCGAGTCCCCCGTTGTCGGAGGTAAATATTATAAGTGTGTTTTCGAGGAGTCCCTCTTCCTTCAGCCTTTCAATTATTCGTCCAACGCCGTCGTCGATGCTTTCGACCATCGCAGAATAATAGGGGTTGAATTTCTCATCCGATTGCCCGTATTTGCGGAAGTACTTCATCAGTTTATCCGGTCGTGGAACAATTACTACATGAGGCGATGAATATGAAAGGTAAAGAAAGAAAGGCTTATCCTTGTTAACACTTATAAACTCCTCGCCATAATCAGTCAGCTTGTCGGTAAGATACTCTGTTCCTTTGTCAAAGAACTCATTCTGAAAAGAGTCTTCATAAATTGAATAGTTATAATAATCGAGTCCGTTTTTGCCGATCATTCGTGTATAATCGAAGCCCTGAGACCATGGGGCGATTGAATCGTGGCCTCCGAGATGCCATTTCCCAACCATTCCTGTTGAATAGCCTGCATCATTCAGTATTTCTGCAATTGTTACCTCTCTTGCTTCAAGGTATGGTTTCCATGGTGCGGGGAGAACGGGAGACAGGGGGTCAGTTCTGTTGCCGGCAATAAAATTGGTTAGATGAAGCCTGGCAGGATATTTTCCTGTCATAATTGATGCCCGGGTTGGCGAGCTTACCGGACAAGCGGCATATGCCTGTGTGAATTTTATCCCGCTTTGTGCGAGAGCATCGATATTTGGAGTCTCAGTGAACTTATTTCCATAGCAGCCCAGGTCTTTCCAGCCCATGTCGTCGGTAAGGATGAATACAATATTGGGTTTTTCCTGCGAATAACCGCTTCCGCATAATAACAGAAGCGGAATAAATCCTGTAAGTGATTTCATATTAAAACCTTCCTTTATTATTGTTTCTTGTCGCATTGTATTTTCGGTCGACCGGTTCACCCCTGATATTGATATGGGGTGTTTTCACGTATTCCGGAACCCGCACATACCAGTCCTTTGTAAGGTTATCGGGGATGTTGTCGCCTGTATCATTCATCCATTCTTTCAGAAGATCTGCCATCAGGCCTTTTCTCTTTGAGTACTCCCTGTGTTCAGCTATATTATTGAACTGGTCAGGATCTTTTCTGCAGTCGTAAAGTTCTTCTGAAGCTCTTGGCGCAGTGAAGATATCAGCTTGTTCAGAAGTAAGTCTGCCAAGTCCGTACAGGCTGTCAAGTTCAATATAAGACGGGCTCCCTATTGCATCGGCAGGCCCTGGTTGAGGGAACTGAGGCCTTGAATTCAGGATATAAAGGAAATCCTTTGACCTGATCATGCGTTCGTG
>DIKJ01000231.1 GCA_002424525.1 Bacteroidales bacterium UBA5621
AGAACTTCGAGTCAATCAACGCAATATCCGAGTTTATTCAGAGAAAAAGTCAGGGTTAGCAATGTGCGGAGTAGCCGGGATAATCGATTACCGCGGCAAAACCAACACAGTCACTGCCGTTGGGACGATGCTCCGCGCCTTCAGCCACAGGGGCCCTGACGAGAGCGGTATCTACCATTCTCCAATGGCTACAATCGGTAATGTAAGACTAAGCATTATCGACCTGCAGACCGGTCAGCAACCCCTTTCTGATATCTCCGGCAGGTACTGGATTGTCTTTAACGGTGAAATATTCAATTACATCGAGCTCCGCGAGGAGCTTGAAAAAAAAGACGTCAGGCTCAGGACACGGTCTGACACCGAGGTACTTGTAAATCTCTATGCCCTGTACGGCAAGAGTTGCCTCAGTATGNNGCCAGTTTGCCTTCGCAATATGGGACAAGCAGAAGGAGGAACTCTTTCTTGCAAGAGACAGGGTGGGGATCAGGCCTTTGTTTTATACTGTCACCAACGGGGTACTATACTTCGGCTCGGAGATCAAGGCCATCTTTCGCAACAGTGAAGTGACAAGGGAACTTGACCCGCGAAGCCTGTCTCAGATCTATACCTTCTGGACTGCCCTGACTCCCGGGACAGCCTTCAAAGGCATTTTCGAGCTCTCCCCCGGTCACTTTATGACTTTCGGCCGGAATGGACTCAGGACTGAAAGATTCTGGGAACTGAGTATTGGGCCGAACCGTACTGACTTATCCCTTCCGGAGGCAATTGAGAGGTTTAATGAGCTGTTCACCAGCGCAGTCCGAATAAGGCTCAGGGCAGATGTTGAGGTTGCTGCTTATCTCAGCGGCGGATTGGATTCAACAACAACCGTAGCCTATATCAGGGATATTGAGCCCGGTGTCCTGAACACCTTTTCAATCGGATTCGAGGACAAGGATTTCGATGAGAGCAAGTACCAGGAGGAGGCTGTCAGGTACCTCAACACCAACCACCGGGCAATTACCTGCTCCTCAAAGGAGATCGCAGAAGCATTTCCGAAAGTTGTATGGCATTCAGAGACACCCCTGACCCGTACCGCTCCCACCCCGATGCTTATCCTGTCAAAACTTGTAAGGGATAACAATATTAAAGTGGTCATCACAGGAGAGGGATCTGACGAGATTCTCGCCGGGTATGACATTTTCAGGGAGGCAGTTATCAGACAGTTCTGGGCAAAGCAGCCGGGATCATCACTCAGACCGATGCTTCTCAAGAGAATCTATCCTGATATCCCTCACCTCAGGAACGCAAGTCCGAATATTTTGAAGATGTTCTTCGGATACAAGCTTGAGGATACATCCAATCCTCTCTACTCCCATCTCCTGAGATGGAATAATTCTAATCACATAAAGAAACATTTTTCGGACTCCGTTAGAGCATCAGTCAGCGGATACGACCCACTTGAAGAGCTGTCAGGTAAATTACTGCCAGATTTCGATAACTGGACAACCCTGGCAAAAGCACAATGGCTGGAGACTACTGTGTTCATGTCGGGCTATCTCCTCTCATCGCAGGGCGACCGCATGGCTATGGCCAATTCGGTTGAAGGAAGGTATCCCTTTTTGGACTACCGGGTAATTGAATTTTGCTCCTCCCTGCCCGACCGGCTCAAGCTGAACGGGACGAATGAGAAATACCTCCTCAAGAAACTGATGACCGGCCGGATTCCGGAGAGTATAGTAAAGAGGCCGAAACAACCTTACAGAGCGCCTATCAGCAGCGTTTTCCTGGCAGATGACAAGCCTGATTATGTAAATGAGATGCTCTCGGAAAGGATGATCAGAAAAGCCGGCGTTTTCAGCGCTGAATCAGTTACCGGAATTCTTGAAAAGGTCAGGAAGAGCGCCGCGGCATCGGAGATGGATAATATGGTGTTAACTTCTGTGATCTCAACACATCTTCTTTATCACCAGTTCATTGATAATCAGAACCAGGACCTCCTGAATGAACCTTTGAATAACCTGAAAGTAATAAACGAAATATGAGCACCCTGAAACCATTTACAAAAGACATTATTCTTCTTGAGAACGTTGCAGCTGTTGTGGAAAACATCATTGGACAGATGCGCGGGGATGTCCTTCAGCGGTTCAAGCGAAACGGTGCCGTGGTCGGGATCAGCGGCGGGATTGACTCCTCCGTCTGTTTCGCTCTTGCAGCTAAGGCCTTCGGTCCTGAGAAGGTTCTGGGGGTAATGCTTCCCGAGAAGGACTCAAGTCCTGACAGCGAGATGCTTGCCAGGGAGCTGGCTGCGAAGTTCGGAATAATGGCAATAAAGGAGGAAATTACCGGCGCACTTTCGGGATTCGGATGTTATGAGCGACGCGATGAGGCCGTGAAGAGGGTTTTCCCCGAGTACGATCCCGCTTCATGGAAGATGAAAATCGGGGTAAGGCAGAGCGGGCTCTTCAGTAACCTCCCTCCCATCTTCTACCTTACAATAATTGATTCAGATGGCAATGTCAAGGATAAGATGCTGCCTGCCAGGGATTACCTGCAGATTGTTGCTGCATCAAACTTCAAGCAGCGGACCAGGATGTCAATGCTCTACTACCATGCCGAGGCACTGCACTATGCCGTTATAGGCACGCCCAACAAGCATGAACAGGAACAGGGATTTTTCGTCAAGTACGGTGACGGCGCCGGGGATGTTATGCCGATTGGCAATCTTTACAAAACGCAGGTATACCAGCTAGCCGAATACCTGGGAGTGCCGAAGGGAATCATAGAACGGACACCAACAACCGACACTTACTCTGCCGAGCAGACCCAGGAAGAGTTCTTCTACCAGTTGCCTTTCCACCTGATGGACAGGTTCTGGTACGGGTTTGAAAACGGCTATCCGCCGTCGGAAGTTGCAGCAGTTATGGGAGAGACTCCCGAGCGGGTCGAAGCACTATTCCGCAATTTTGAACGTAAACGGAATACAACGGAATACTTGCGTCTGCCCCCGGTAAGGGATTATTATCACGGATAAAACTGAGGCCATGAATGCATTTGACTATTTCTTTGAACATACTGCCGGTCTGGATAAGCCATTCCTTGTCGGAAAGGAGGAAATCACCTACAAAGAGCTCTACGGGTCCTCCATCAGCCTCGCTGAGTGGATAAAGGGGAAAGCAGGAATTGGTCAGCATATCTTCCTGTTATCAGCCAACAATGTGTTTTTCCTGAAATCTTACCTGGCTATAATTAAATCCGGAAATATATGTATCCCACTTGACCCTGGTATTGAAAAGGAAAACTTCAGGTATATATATGACCTAACCCATCCCAAATTGGTATTCTTGACGCCGGATGTAGAAAGAAAGCTGGAGCTTGGTTCGTCATCAATCAATGTTCTTCCTGATTCTGAAGCCCTTACTGTTAACCTCATCGCAGAGGACCGACCTGAAAAAGACTTTGACAGAGAACGTTGTGCTGAAATTATATTCACTTCCGGCTCTACAGGAAAGCCAAAGGGAGTTATGATCTCCCACAAGAACCTCATAGCCAATACATCATCAATCGTAGAGTATCTCCAATTGACACCTGATGACCGTATGCTGGTAGTCCTGCCGTTCTATTACTGTTACGGGCTCTCGCTGCTTCATACCCATCTGAGGGTTGGAGGTTCCATTGTTTTCAATAATTCATTCATTTTCCTTGGAGGTGTGCTGAAAAGCCTGATCGATTACAAGTGCACGGGGTTTGCAGGTGTTCCGAGTCACTTCCAAATCCTGCTTAGAAAGTCAGACTCCTTCAAGCAGACGAAATTCCCGGATTTGAGGTATGTAACCCAGGCAGGAGGGAAACTTGCGCCAATCTTCATTGATGAGTTCCGGGAGGCTCACCCCGAAGTCAGGTTTATCGTTATGTACGGACAAACAGAAGCCACAGCAAGACTCTCCTGGCTGCCGCCGGAGGTTTATGAGAGCAGGAGAGGATCAATGGGGAAAGGTATTCCCGGGGTAGAGTTGAAAGTAGTGAATGAAAAAGGAGAACCCATCAAACCCGGTGAAACCGGAGAGGTAATAGCCAGAGGAGATAATATTATGATGGGCTATTTTGCAGATGAAGAGGGCACAAAAAATGCCATCCGCAGCGGATGGCTTTACACAGGGGATCTTGGTACCATTGATGAAGACGGATACATCTACCTCACCGCCCGGTCAAAAGAGATCATCAAGGTCCGTGGGAAACGCATCAGCCCCAAGGAGATAGAAGCAGTGATTCTGGCTCTCCCGGAGGTAATAGATTGCACAATAGAAGGAGTGGAAGATGAGATTGAAGGCGAAATGCTGAAAGCTACCGTAACGGTCCGAAAAGACGGCATAGGAACCCTTACGAAGGAAAAACTCGTTCAGCACTGCTCGCAACACCTTGCTCTGTTTAAGGTGCCGCAGGTTTATGAATTCAAGTATGATCTAACGATCAGTGCCACAGGTAAAAAAATCAAGAAAGTATAGCCCGCTTAGTCACAATCCTAATTAGCATAGTATTACCCTCCATCCCAGCCAGCGATTCTTG
>DIKJ01000223.1 GCA_002424525.1 Bacteroidales bacterium UBA5621
GCAAAGCCTGCAGGAGCCCTCTGCAACCTAAGGTGCAGGTATTGCTATTACCTTGATAAGAAGGACCTTTACCCGGGGAGGAGATCTTTCGTGATGAATGATGAGATACTTGAAAGATATATTGTTCAGAATATCGAAGCTTCAACGGATGAGATTATTAATTTCTCATGGCACGGCGGCGAACCCTTACTGGCCGGACTGGATTTCTTCAGGAAGGCAGTTGAGATACAGAAGAAATACAAACCTTCAGGAAGAACGATCATTAATGGTATCCAGACAAACGGAACGCTTATCGATGAAGAATGGGGCAGGTTTCTTGCAGAGGAGAATTTTATTGCAGGGATCAGTATCGACGGGCCGGGTGATCTTCACAACAGATTCAGAAGGACTCCGGATAATAAGCCGGCTCTTCAAAAAGCGCTTGAAGGTTATGAAATTCTCCGGAAGTATGGCATTGTCAGCGAAATTCTGTGTGTAGTAAATTCTGATAATGTCAAACACCCCTTTATCGTTTATGATTTTTTCAAACAACTTGGGACAAAATATCTGACTTTCCTGCCTCTTGTGGAAAGACGTGATGGTACCAGTTCAGGAGTCAGCACTGAATCTGTGGCCGCCGACGATTTTGGAGATTTTCTTATCAGCGTGTTCGACGAATGGGTTGAGCATGATATTGGAGAGATAAAGATCCAGATAATTGAGGAGGCCGCCAGGAGCGCTTTTAACCAGGAGCATACTCTATGTATCTTCAGGGTAGATTGCGGAGGCGTTCCTGTTCTGGAACATAACGGAGATTTCTATTCCTGCGATCATTATGTTGATTCAGGGCATCTTATCGGTAATATTTCCAATGGTACACTGGCCGGTTTCCTCGACAGTGATCAGCAAAAGGCATTCGGAAGGATAAAGTCTCAGACTTTGCCCCAATACTGCCTCGAATGTGAAGTCAGAAACATGTGCAACGGGGAGTGTCCCAAAAACAGGTTTATCACCACCCCTGAAGGTGAGCCCGGATTAAATTACCTTTGTAAGGGGTATAAAAAATTCTTTAACCATTGCCGCCCCTTCGTGGAGGCCATAGCTTCTGCCTGGAGAAGTGCCGGACGATGAGTTGACAAGCGTTAGTACAGCCTGGCTCAAACGTTACCGGGAAATAGAGTCTCTACTTCAGTTTTTCCTTAAAAAATCCGACAGTTCTTCCCCATGCAAGCTTCGCAGCTTCTTCATGGAACCTGCCAGGATTTGTGTCATTATTAAATCCGTGGCCTGTTCCCGGGTATGTGAATATCTGATATTCTTTTTTATTTTTCTTCAGGGCCTCCTCAAAAGCCTGTATTCCGGCGTTTATCCCTGCGTCGTTCTCGGCATAGTGAGCCATTACCGGTGCCTTTATTTTAGCTACGTCCTCCTCAGCGGGCTGTCTGCCGTAATAAGGGACAGCGGCATCGAGGTCGGGCGAATTGACGGCTACCTGGTTGGTCATTGCGCCACCCCAGCAAAAACCCGTGCAACCCACTTTCCCCGTCGAATTGGGATGTGTCTTGAGATATTTTACCGCGGCGACAAAATTCTTTGTCGTTTCCTCGCCATTAAGTTTTTTAAAAAGCTCGCCGACATTGGATATATCATCCGGTGTTCCACCTACCGGGGAGAGTGCATCGGGTGCCAGAGCCAGGAATCCCTCTTTCGCCATCTTTCTTGTAACATCCTGAATGTGGGGAACCAGGCCCCTGTTCTCGTGGATAACAATAACCGACGCAAATTTAGCTCCGGTTTTTGGCCTGGCCATAAAGGCCCTCATATCGCCTGTAGCTGCAGGATATTTAATAAATTCAGTTATCAGGTCCGGGTCGGTCTGGTCCGCAGTTGCAGCTCTTAATTCATTTTCCCTGAGTGCAGGAAACAGGGCTCTCGCAGCAGCTACACTTCCTGTGAGCAGAGCCACTTTTTTAATAAATGAACGCCGGTCACTCCTGCCGTCACGATAGTCATTGTACAATTCAGTTAATTTTTTGTCCATGTTGGTGCATTTTTTCGTAATAATCATGTAAGATACAAAAAACTTTTAAAACCAAAAATTAGTAAATTGCCGGATGATACTGAACCAAACAAACTCCATTATGAAACAGGATATTGAAATTGCGCAGGAGGCCAACATAAAGCCTATAGTAGAAATAGCCGAAATGCTGGGTATTCATGCGGACGAGCTTGAACAATATGGAAAGTTCAAGGCAAAAATACCGCTCGATTTCATCAGTGAGGAGCGTATGAAAAATTCAAAGCTTATCCTTGTTACTGCCATCACTCCGACACCGGCCGGAGAGGGAAAAACAACCACATCAATCGGTCTTGCCCAGGCACTCAACCGTCTGGGAAAGAAAGCCACGGTTGTCATTCGCGAGCCGTCGCTGGGTCCGGTTTTCGGGATAAAGGGAGGCGCTGCCGGAGGTGGTTACTCACAGGTGATACCGATGGAGGATATCAACCTGCATTTTACCGGGGACCTCTCAGCGGTGGAGAAAGCGCATAACCTTCTTGCCGCCCTCATCGATAACAATATTCAGCTTAAGGAGGGCAATCTTGGCATTGATCCCAGAACTATTGAATGGAAGAGGGTAATGGACATGAATGAGAGATCGCTAAGGGATATTGTAATAGGTCTTGGCGGAACTACCGAGGGGGTGCCCCGGCAGTCGGGATTCAATATCACCGCCGCTTCAGAAGTTATGGCAACATTATGTGTTGCCAGCGATCTTCAGGATCTTAAGGCGAGGCTGGGAAATATTTTTGTCGGGTATACTTTCAGAGACAAACCGGTATTTGCCCGCGACCTTAAGGCACACGGAGCTATGGCAGCGCTTCTGAAGGAGGCCATTAAACCCAACCTGGTGCAGACCCTGGAGGGAACTCCTGCCATTATCCATGGAGGGCCCTTTGCAAACATTGCACAGGGAACCAACTCAATAATTGCCACGAGAACAGGATTATCACTTAGTGATTATGTCGTAACCGAGGCCGGTTTTGCAAGTGAACTGGGCGCTGAGAAATTTTTTGATATCAAGTGCCAGTATGGCAATCTTAAGACCAATGCAGTTGTTATCGTCGCCACTGTTAAGGCGCTTAAATACCATGGCGGTCTTAAGCTTTCCGCTCTGCAGAATGAGGACCTGGGTGCTCTTCAAAACGGTTTCGATAATCTCGACAAGCATATCGAAAACATGAAATATTTCGGGTTCAGTCCTGTAGTGGCAGTCAACAGGTTCAATTCAGATACGGATGCTGAACTCTCACTCCTTGTAAAACACTGTGAAGCAAGGAATGTCAAAGTGGCATTGAACGAATCGTGGGCCAGAGGCGGTGAAGGAGCAGTCGATCTTGCAAACAAGGTACTCGATTCGGTAAAAGATTGCCCCGATTGCTTCAAGCCTTTATATGATCTGGAATGGCCCTTTGAAAAGAAGATTGAAACGATCTGCAAGAAGATGTATGGCGCTGATCATGTTGAATACACAATAAAGGCCAAGAATCAGATTGACAAGATCAATCAGCTTGGGTTCGGAAACCTGGCTGTATGTATTGCAAAAACACAGAAATCACTTTCGGACGATCCTCTCAAACGCGGCAGGCCAAAAGGGTTCATTGTTAAGATAAGAGAAGTGGAACTCTCTTCCGGTGCAGGGTTCATCGTTCCCATCGCCGGCACCATAATGAGAATGCCCGGTTTGCCTGCCACACCATCTGCGGAAATAATCGACATAGATGCAAATGGCCGGATAACAGGATTGTTCTGAAAAAATCGGCCCGACAGTACGCAGAACGATTTTATTTGAGAAATTGATGCCTTTGGTTATCTTTATTAGCACATATTAAACCTGAAATAACATGAAGAAGATCTCCTTGCTTATTTTGATGTTCGCCTTGGTCGTGGTATCCTGCAAGAGATATAGCAAATATGAAGGTGTCGCTTTTACCGAAAAAGAACCACGCGACTGGGAGAATCCCGCAATGCTTAGTCAGAACAAGGAAGCCCCACACGCAACGCTCACAAGTTACAATAGCGAGATCGCAGCCCTCGAAGCAATAAGAGCAAACTCGCCGAATGTATTATCTCTTGACGGAATCTGGAAATTTCACTGGGTTAATACACCCGCTGAACGTCCTTACTGGTTCTTTAAGGATGATTATGATACCCGCGACTGGGATGACACGGAAGTGCCGTCGAACTGGCAGATGAAAGGCTATGATGTCCCCATTTATGTAAACATAGGTTACGGATTTAAAATTGATCCGCCCAGAATACCTCATGCCTGGAACCCCGTAGGCTCATATAAGAGGAGCTTTACCGTGCCTAAGGAATGGAAGAACAAGGAAATTTTTCTTCATTTCGGAGCAGCAGGCTCTGCCTTTTATGTCTGGATAAATGCAGAACTGGCCGGTTACAGCCAGGACAGCAAAACACCTGCGGAATTCAACATAACGAAATACCTCCGGAGAGGCGATAATTCTATTGCCGTGGAGGTTTACAGGTGGAGTGACGGGAGTTATCTGGAAGATCAGGATTTCTGGAGGCTTAGCGGAATAGAGAGAAGTGTGTTCCTTCATGCACGTCCGAAGAGCTTTATCCGTGATTTTTTTGCCGTCGGTGACCTTCAGAACGATTACAGGGATGGAACCCTAAGCCTTGATGTATCTCTGAGCAGTACAACCGGTGAGACGGATCATCTTGTTGTGGAAGCCTCTCTTTTCGATAACGATCTGAAGATCTGGTCCGAATCAAAGGACGTAAGACTGACAGAAAAAAAAGGTGATGTGAACTTCTCTCAGGGCTTCCCTGATATTAAGAGATGGTCGGCAGAAACGCCCGACCTCTATTCCCTGGTAATCAATCTTAAGGATAATTACGGAAACCATCTTGAGAGTGTCAGCTCCAGGATAGGCTTCAGAAAAGTGGAAATAGTCAATTCACAGTTGCTTGTAAACGGAGTTGCCGTTTATCTTAAAGGAACTAACCTGCATGAACACCACGATATCACAGGCCATGTAGTTGACGAAGCCACATTACTGAAGGACATCCGGGTGATGAAAAGCAACAATATAAATGCTGTAAGGACATCGCACTATCCCCAGCAGGAACGTTGGTACGAGCTGTGCGATAAATATGGCCTTTACGTTGTTGATGAAGCTAACATCGAATCTCACGGGATAGGGTATAACAAGGATGTTACGCTGGCTGACAAACCGGAGTGGGCCGAAGCCCATTTGAAAAGGATGCAGAGCATGGTCGAGAGAGACAAGAATCACCCTTCAGTGATAATATGGTCAATGGGCAATGAAGCAGGTGACGGCCATAATTTCCTCAACGGATATAAATGGATCAAAGGTCGTGATGCAACACGTCCTGTTCAGTATGAAAGGGCTGAACAGAGCACCAACACAACGGAGCGCCATACCGATATCTGGTGTCCGATGTACGCCAGAATAGGTCAGATTGAAGCATACGCGAAGGATGAACAGAACGACCGCCCCCTAATCCTGTGTGAATATGCCCATGCAATGGGGAATTCCGTAGGGAACCTCCAGGACTATTGGGATGTGATTGAGAAATACCCGAAGCTTCAGGGCGGGTTTATCTGGGACTGGGTTGACCAGGGTCTTCTGAAAACGAATGAAAACGGTGAGAAATACTGGACATATGGAGGCGACTGGGGAGAGGAGGGCATGCCAAGCGATGGAATTTTCTGCATTAACGGTCTTGTCTGGCCCGACAGGGAGGGTCATCCGAGCCTGCACGAAGTAAAAAAAGTCTATCAGTATGTCGGTTTTGAACCAGTCGACCTTGCCAGGGGACTGATAAAGATCACAAACAAGTATGATTTCACAAATCTTTCGGTCTTCAGTTTCGACTATGAAATAGTATCAGACGGATCAGCAATTCAGTCTGGTAAGCTGACCTTTCCCGATTTCAGGCCTAAGGAAGAGAAGCTTGTGGATATCCCGATAAGCAAAATTGACCCGGCTCCGGGAGCTGAATATTTTCTTAATATCAGGGTATCAAGAAGTGACGAGTGGAATTATGTCCCTGAGGACCATATTTATGCAACAGCGCAGTTCAAACTGCCGACGGAAGGGAGGATAGTATCAGCCATACGCGATGAAATGGCTGTGCTTCAGACCAATACGGTTGATAATAAGCTTGAGGTAAGTGGTAACGAAATGAAAATAGTATTTGATCTTGAAAAGGGGAGAATGGAATCATTCCTGTTCAGGAACAAGGAGCTGATCAGCAAAGCTCCCGAACCTGATTTCTGGAGAGCGCCAACCGATAATGATTACGGGAACAGGATGGACAGGAGACTGGGAGTCTGGAGGAAAGCAGGCGAACGTACAAACGTAAGAAGAGTGAATATTCTAAGGCCGGAACTTGGCAGGGTGGTTGTTACAATTGAGTATGATATACCCGATACGGAGGGAAGAAAAATTGCGGGTCTGGTTACTTCATATACCATTTTCGGTTCAGCCGATGTTGTTGTCAAGAATCAGTTCTCAAAGGTGTCAGGCACAGTTCCGGAATTACCCAGGATGGGAATGCAGATGAGGCTTCCTGAAGAATTTGTTAACCTGAAATGGTTCGGCCGCGGTCCCCATGAGAACTACTTCGACCGCAAAACCTCTGCTGAGGTGGGACTCTATGAGAGTACGGCCGATGATCAGTACATCCCTTATATCAGACCACAGGAGAATGGATATAAAACTGATACGCGGTGGCTGACCCTTACGAATGAAAATGGGACAGGCTTACTGATAACAGGCAATCCGCTCATCTGTTTTTCAGCCCTCAGAAATACACATGAGGATTTTGAATCGCCGGGAAACCTGGCACAATTCCGGAAGGATGCAAAGAGCGCCAACACTCATACTACCGACGTTAAACCAGGTGATTTCGTGAAACTGAACGTTGATTACGGACAAATGGGAGTTGGAGGAGACGATTCGTGGGGTGCCATGATCCATCCGCAATACCGCCTCCTGGAAAGGAATTATGAGTACAGCTTCAGATTGCGTCCGATCGTTAAGGAGGATGATGTCCTGAAATTAGCGAAAGAAAGGTTTTAAGTTTTATAATCCTCCGTGTCCTCTGTGTCTGTTCTGTGTCCCTCTGTGTAACCCCAAAGGAAGTTTCTTAATAACTTTCACTGAGACACACAAAGAATTCGCAGAGGGCTCTGAGTTGCCTCTGATAAATGCGGTGCTGCGGGAAAGATGAGAACATCAAATTTAATGAAAACCAATAAATGGATTCAATACTTGATTACCTGAAGATAAAACCTTCGCCGCAGTCGATAGATTATGTGGAGAATAAGAAGCAATTCCACCTTTATACACTTCTCACTGAGCAGAGGCACCCGAAAACCTGGACTTTGAGTTCAGTAATAAGGGAGGACACAAGGGAAGGATTGAGAATGCTGCTCGCCGTTGATGAGGATATTTCGGATATGATTGACAAATTTTCGGGAGATCTTATGCATGCCGAAAAAGCTGTTAATGCGATACACCGGGCGATAAAAGAGAAAAGGAAGATCTATTTTTACGGTTGCGGCTCAACAGGAAGGCTTGCGAAGATGATGGAGAGTACTCTCTGGAGACCATTCTGGAGGAAAATGAAAAGATCAGCATTCTGGGGAAAGCTCTCTGTAAATATCCCTGATGACATCGAGGAGCGGCTGATAGGAGAAATGACGGGGGCTGACAGGGCACTGATAAGCTCACTGGAAGGATTTGAGGACCTTCAGCTGATCGGAAGGCTTCAGCTTAATGACCGGGGAATTGAAAGGGGAGATGTGGTGTTTTGTGTAACGGAGGGAGGAGAAACCTCTTCTGTCATCGGCACGATCCTGACAGCCCTTGACCAGTACGGAAAACAGGATGAGAAAAGTGCAGCCGAAGCATCCGGGAATCTGTTCTTCGTTTATAATAACCCTGACAGTCTTCTTCTCCCTTTTGAAAGAAGCAGGATCGTTCTTCAGAATCCGGGAATAACAAAGCTGAATTTAACTACGGGTCCCCAGGCAATAACCGGTTCAACCAGAATGCAGGCAACAACCAGTGAAATATTCGTTCTGGGTTCAATCCTGGAAGAAGCACTTTACAGGGTGATGAGGGAATACCTGTCCGCTGAGGAGCTGTCGCAGACAGGATTTGAACCGGGGACAGATCTTTACAAAAGACTGACATCCTTTAAGGATGTGAAGATATCTGTTGATGACACCATCGACTCCCTGAGAGAGTTCACAGATTCAGAAACGGAGACCTATGTTAAGAAGCGGTTTTCAATCTATTTTGCCGGAGATGCGCTGATAACGGTTTTCACTGACAGCACTGAAAGGAGTCCAACCTTCAGGCTCTATCCCCTGGATACCGTAAATGCTGACGCAAGACGGTCGTGGATACAGGTCTGGACAGAGAGCCGCGACATAAAAGATGCATGGCAGGCGTTGCTTGGCAGAGGTTTCCGGGGACTGGAAGAGCCGTTCTATAAACCCTTTTTTGAAGAGGAGATCGATGATCCTTACCTGAAAAACGTAGCCCTGAAAAGCCTGGCCAATGCTGGCAACGATCAGGAAAGATTCTACGACCTCTCGTTTTCTGAATCGAATATAACAAGGTACACTATTCACCCTGACGATATAGGAGTGATTGTGTGTGTGGATGATGAACATGCTCAACCGGAGGGTCCCGGTTCGGGATTCAGGAAGTTTGCTGAGTACTTTAAGAAGAAGGGAGCAAAAGTAACGGTAATAACTGTGAATGGTAGCAAGGGGGCTCTGTCTGAAAAGCCCATGGCAGATGAAGGTGCAGTAAACATTGATCTGCCTGTTTTCCCTGATCCGATTGGACTGAGGAAGCAGATTGCACTTAAAATGCTGTTAAATACCCATTCAACAGGTGTGATGGCAAAGCTGGGAAGGGTGATCGGTAATACGATGACCACTGTCAATCCCAGCAACCTGAAGCTGATCGGCCGGGCAACATATCTGATCATGAGTCATGTGAATGACACGATTTCGGGCCGGCACTGGACTGACAGGCATGGTGTATTCAGAAACCTGACCTTCGGAGAGGTGAATGCTGTACTCTATGATTCCATCGACTATGTATCCGGAAATAATCCCGGACAGACTGCGGAGGTGCCATTGTCAATAATACGGATCCTTGAGGCTCTGAAGAAACGCGATTTTTTCAGTTGGGAGGGTGCTCAGAACATACTGGATTGTCAGGGGCTGGATGCATTTCTGACGGAACACAATCCTACTTTAAGTTCAGCTCCACCTTCAGAACAGAGTCCTCACCAGTAATAATATTTTTAACATCGTATGTGAATGGTCCCTTGGCCTTGGTGCTCAGGACCACCCTGGTAACTGAATTTGCTGCCAGCGTTATCGATGCAGGAGCGTTCTCAACTCCGTTGACAAGGGAGAATGGTATGTCCGACTTGTTAGTCACTTCGAAGTAGATGCTTTTATCGGTCTGATAAAAGGGTTTGCTAACAGATATGCACTGGTTGAAAAAAGGTTTTGCATACTCCTCCTTCCCTGCAATAATATCCCTGAAATACGCAAGTGTCCTTCCTGCAAACATGGCTTCCCTGAGAGCGTCGTGGGTTCTTGCTTTGGAAAATACAAGAGTCATAGGCCTGTTAGTATATTCTGGTTCCCTGTAGGACTCACTTATCACTCCATGGTTGTCGCTGTTGGCCAGAACAGCCAGGTTATGCTCTTTGCAGAATGTCATTACCAGGGGATAATACTCGGTGGAGTTAAAGAATTCGATCCCGTGGAGCCATCCGTTCTTTATGAGCCTGTGATGCATTTCGTATAGTTTTGGTATTCCGTCGGGCTCCTGTGATCTCCATCCCGGGTGGTTCCAGTGGATGAAAGCGCCCTGTTCAATCGCAGCGGCAAACGCATCCCACACCGAATCCAGTGCAATCAGGGATGCATCTTTGATAAAGAGAGCATTGAAGTGCCCCGGAGGCATCGGCCTTGTTATCTCAGTGCCCTTCACCAGTATGATGTTATAGTCTCTGGCGGTATTCTCAGCAATTTTCCATGATGCATTATGATCGGTCGGCATATAATCCTTATGGGGCAGGTATTCCAGGTGATCAGTTATAGCTATTGCATCGAGTCCGTCGCGGAAAGCTTCTCCAACCCTTACGGTCGGCCATACATTGCCATCGGAGAAGACGGTATGAAGATGGAAGTCACATTTAAGGGTAACATATCCCGGAAGGTCCGGCACGTTAATGATCTTCTTCTGTCCGTTTACACCAAAACTGATTG
>DIKJ01000252.1:0-6951 GCA_002424525.1 Bacteroidales bacterium UBA5621
TGAACGGCTTCCATGATCTCCTGCATGGTATATGTCCGTGAGACGTCGAATCCCATGGCTTTTCCAATCTCTTCGGGTATGGTAATATTGTCAAAATCCACCGATCCTTTTCTGCCTCCTTTTGGAGGGACCAGCAGGAAATTTGTCCGGCCGAAAGAGATTGTCATGGCAATTTCAGGATGGGCAAAGGCGAACTTCACCAGTTCTCCGGCCTCCCTTGCTGATCCCGGGAAGAGTCCGCTCTTAGGATCAAAATATTTAAAAAGATGCGGGAAATTCGCATTTACGTCTGTCCCGCCTGTTCCGTCTTCATTATATTGTCCGTCGCCGTCATCATCAATCCCTTCCGTGTAGATCTTATAGATGCCTTTCTCCCCTTTGGATGCGTCGGCCCTGCGCATCAGCCGTGGCTCGGATGCCACAGGGACCCATATCCCGTCGGGTGATTTCACTCTCATCATGGTTATTATGCCGTTCCCGTCGAGATCGTTGAATCCATCCTCATCGACCTGGTCATCCATATCGTCATTATGGGGTGTAAGATTGCCCGGGTCCATATAAAGGGGAGTGGAAAAATACCGGGAATATGCGTCGGGATTGCCCATCGGAACCACATACCATGTCAGTTGAGAACAGAGGCTGGCATCTGAGGCTATCCTTCCGGCAAGCGATAAAGCGGCTTCGGTTGTTACCGGGCTGATGCCTGAAAGATTACCGACAACCAGAACAGCAGGGTTAGGGACATCACTCTTTTTCCCAATTTCCAGAAGTAAAATATCCGTACCGCCGTGACTTACAGTAAGTTTATGAACTCTTGCCAGTCCGCCTGATTTCTGGCGTATCTGGTCGATCCTCCTGTTTACCCCGGCCGGATCGCTGTACCCGCCCTGGGCAGCAACAGTACCGGGCAACAGCATCGCTAAAGCGAGGGAAGCAAAAAGGCATGCCAACCCCCGCCTGACTGTTCTTTTAATTTTCATGATTGTAATAGATGAATTAATGGCAGATCTAAGGTAAAGCTAATTAAATTTCAATTAATTATACGCAGGATCATTTCATCTGTATATTCAGGTGAGTTTCAAATAACCTGAATATCCGCCTGTACTCGTCCGTCCAGCTTGAGGGTTCTGTAGTTAAATTCTCCGAAAAATTACTGACTGAGCTGTCAACAGTTTTCTATCTGGCAAGTAACCTTCGTATGTCAGGATTTCCTGCATGATCCAGTGCTGTTTTGTTCTCATTGTCTCTCAGTCCGGGGTTTGCGCCATTTTCAAGCAATGTCTTCACCACCTCAGTATGTCCGTTCATCGAAGCCACCATAAGGTCAGTGAATCTGGCCTTGTTCTGTATGTTGAAACGGGCATCCTTTTTAAGCATAAGCTTAACTATGGCTATCCGGCCGCTCCCGGATGCACGTATGAAGGCGGTGGTTTTCTCTGCCTTAGCCAGCATGGCAGGATCAGCATTACTTTCCGAGGATAGTTTTACGGCCTGCAACTGACCGGTCAGCGAAGTGGCAACCATTGCTGTCAGCTGTTCCGAATATCCCGATTCCTGATCCGACCTCCTGTAAAGCTTATTTGTTATCATCTCTGCGATCTGATCATCTGCAGTAATTATCAGGGCATTGGCGCCATCATCCTCGCGGGAATCAGGCCTGGCCCCTTTTGCCAGCAGCATACTCACGATATCGGTATACCCGTTCATGGAAGCCAGGAAAAGGGCATTCGTTCCGTCGGTACAATTTAATTTTATATCCGCTCTTCTGTCGAGCAATAATTTCGCAAAATCGGTGTGTCCGAAAAGTGAGGCGGTCATGAGAGCCGTTGTCCCTTCCCTGCTCTGCAGATCGGGATTTGCGCCATAATCCAGCAATAACCTTGCAATATCGGTGAATCCGCCCAGGGAGGCCAGCATAAGTGCGGTGGATCTCCCTGATAATTCATGAAGATCCGCCTTCGCCCCCTTGTCAAGCAGCATCCTGACGACCGGAGTAAATCCATATTGTGATGCAAGCATAAGGGATGTATATCCGTCAATTGACTGCATATTGACGTTTGATCCCTTATCCAGCAACAGCTTTGCCAAATCCGTGTGTCCGTTCTGGGAGGCCATCATCAGTGCGGTAATTCCGTCAATAGCCTGCAGATCGGGGTTCGCCCCACGGTCCATCAACAGTTTAAGGATCCGGTAATGACCGTTATAAGCGGCATACATGGCGGCAGTTACACCGTCAATTGCCTGAAGATCAGGATCTGCCCCTTTTCTGAGCAATATCCTGCAAATATTTGTATACCCGTTAACTGAGGCATACATCAGCAGGCTCCGGTCGTAAATGTCGATATAATTAACATTATCAATATTCCGTGCCACTGTAAGCGAATTAACGGGGTCCTGCACCCTTAGAAAGTAGTTAAGCTTTTCGGCTTCTGTCATTCTCTGTGCCCCGGCTTCGCTTACTGCGGCTGACAGAAATAAAACTACCATTGCTATTGACCAAACTGTTTTCATCTCTTCTGTTTTTAATCCGGCAATAAATGATCTATTTACTGCATCAGTTAATGATCCTCAGTTAACAGTGAAATAATAGTAAAAAGTCCTGTTTCCAACAACATGGTAAAGATATGAAAAAGGAGGGATTTTTGTAGCCGTCGGAGTATTGCATTTATCATATAAACAGTTTTGCGATCCGCCTGTTGAAGATGAGCAGGATCAGTAAAACTATGCTCCACTGGAATATGCACGACATAAAGGAGAACTGTCTGAACGGGTTGTACCATTCACCAGGCACGAATGACTGGGCCAGCCACCACACGAGCAAAATGCCTGCGGCGAGAGGGATGAACCAGGTAATGACATATACCCACCATCTTCCCAGTTTACTGTCGTTGGTAACAGAGTTGATCCCGTCCCTTACCTGATCTGCCCCCTGTTTGATGATCATTGCGGCTATAAGCGCACCGGAGATCATCAATGCAACGCCCCATACAAAATCCTGGTTACTGAGGAAGTTCAGGTTCCTTGCAGAAGGAATTCCGAAGATGAACACCAGAACCACGATGACGGCAATTGATCTGTTTCTTTTAAGACCGGTATCGACCAGTACCCTTGACGGAAGTTCCAGCTGTGCGATAAGTGAAGAGAATCCCGCGAATGTAAGTCCGAGGAAGAAGAGAACGGATAAAATGCCTCCTCCGAACATCTTATTAAACAGCTGGGGCATCCATATAAATGTAAGTCCGGTTGACGCAGGACCGCTTGATTTCATTATTTCGAGGACCTGCGGATCGCTCATTCCCATTTCATGCTTAAGTACCGCGAACACTGTACCAAACACCATTATTCCCGCCAAAAGTGAGACTGTATTGTTCCCGATACCTGTCAGGAAAGCATTTCCCACGGTACCATGCTCCTTCTTCATGTATGCGGCAAAAGTCAGGAAGAGTCCCCATCCCGCACCGGTATCCCATGCATTCTGGGTGAGAGCGTCGAGCCATATCCTGGGCTCTCCGAGCTGTCGTAGATCAGGGGTGAAAAGATAAGCGAGTCCCTCTCCGGCTCCGGGCAGTGTGACAGCCCTGATAACACATATGATCACGATTAAAAGCAGTGAGGGTATAAGTATCCTGTTAACTTTCTCGATGGAACTGATGCCTTTCCATATAACCAGGGCTCCGAAAAGTACAGCAGCTGCATGAGTCAGAATGGGCCACATGCCGGACTGGTAATTGTCCCAGATGAGCATGGCTGACTCAAAGTTATCGGGCAGTGGGTGCAATGCCATATAGACAAAATAATAAATGCACCATCCGACCACAACCGAATAGAAGAATGTAATTGCCAGCGGCACGAATGCGACGAACGAGCCTATCCAGGCAAAACGCTTTCCCATGCCTTTTATGAAAACTCCCACAACCCCCGACCGGAATTTCCTTCCGGATGCATATTCGGCGATGATAAGCGGGATGCTCCAGAGGAACAGAAAGCAAACCCAGGCTATCAGGAAAGCGCCTGCGCCTGTCTCGCCCCCGCTCTGGGCCGCTATCCTGGGAAACCTCCAGATATTGCCGGTCCCCACGGCCACGCCGAGGGCACTTAAGAGCAGGCCCAGCCTCGAGGAGAATCTCTGGTCGGTGGATTTATCGATTATTTTGCTCATCTGGATGCTGGTTGCTGGTTAGTAGTGACTTACCGATTAGTGATTACTGGTTGCTGGTTGCTTGTGGCTGGTGGCTGGTTTGAGTTATTTCAGTCCAAGCTTATTGTTATCCTTTAATAAAGTAATTGATTCCTTCAACCTTTTTTGAATGGTTTCCTCCCTCCTGGCGCTGGTTATCCAAAGGATGTAGTGTCGTTTGTGTGTTTTTGGGAGATTGTTGAAGTTTTTAAGTGCCGGCTCATTCAGAGCAAATTCATTCAGGATAAAACCGGGAATATCAATTTCTTTTACTACCCTCTCCTCTGATTTATTTTCCTGACGGGAAACCTCACCTGTCCTGCTATTAACAGCAAACTTCCTGATCCCTGCTTCAGTCATCCGGCCTTCACTGATCATCTCATTTGCTATCTTTATGTTTATATCCGACCATTTTCCCAGATTTATCCTGGGGGTGAATTTTCTCACATACCCCGCATCGTCTATCCTTTTGATAATACTGTCTATCCAACCGAAACAGAGAGCCTCCTCCAGGGCTTCTTTATATTTGATTGTTTCAATATTTGTGTGCTTTTTATAGAAAAGCATCCAGATACCAGGACTCTTATCATGATTTTTCCCGAGCCAGTTCCTGAAGGATTCACGGTCAGCGAAGAATATCTGCTTAAGTTCTTTCATTACCAATATTATTTTTCAGGCTTCCTGAATTTACTTCAAAAATACATCAAAAAAATGAAGTCAAATTAATTTTTACCGGTGAAGGAATGATCAATTGTATGACATCACGGGAAAATTATCTGACTTTGGCTTTATAGAGGTATGGGGCGTAATACCGGAAGTGACAACAGAAAAAACCACCCTGGTGATACTGGCTTATACTTTGAAATTTCGTAACTTTCAAAATGCAAAATCATCAGCTGATTTTATAAATTAAACAGGTTAAAAAAGGAGGTGAAAATGAATGATTTTATATGCCCGAAATGCAAAGGGCATCTGCGTGTGGGAGATAATATAATCTTCAAGGTTAAGAATGACAACAAAGAGAACGGCCTGATACTTTTAAGCCCCCAGATAGGCAATTATACAAGCGTGAAGCATCCATCCTTTAAGTACAGGCGAGGGGAACTTATGGACTTTTACTGTCCGCTTTGCAGCAAATCGCTTATATCGGACATTCACAAGAACCTTGCCCTGGTGCTGATGAAAGATGAAGAGGGAAAGAGTTTCGTTGTCTATTTCTCACAGATAGCCGGCGAGCACAGCACTTTCGAGGTCGACGGGGAATCACTTCGTGCTGCCGGCGAAGATGCAGTTCTCTACACATATTTCAAGATCGGGGATAAATTCAAAAAATATCTTTAGAACCGATGAGAATCCCCGTCTGGCTGTGATCGACAATAAAATCTGCGAATGACCAGATGTGATACAATTTACCTTAACCAGACATACAATATCACCGTAACCACCGAAAGGATTCCCAGATGCAGTCTCCAGTCAGAGAGTCCCTCGAAGCGGGCAATTCGTTTGGAATAATTGATAGTTGTATTGACGAGTTTTTCTGAAGCCGTCTTTGGTGTGAATGCGGATACGGCGAACAATACACCCGTAATTATTATCTCTGCCCAGAGTCCGCGATATCCGAAATTCAGTGTCAGCTTATGGTGAAGGAAAGGGAAAACTGCCTTGCCTGTTTCTGGTCCGAGCAATTGATCAATAACAAAAACCGTTGCCAGGATTATTCCTACAAATACAGAGACTGCTGCGCCTTTAAGAGTGACCTTTTTGCTTATTATCCCGAAGAAGATTGCCGGGAAAACAGGTATTACAAGGTAAGCTGAAATAGTCTGAAGGTACTTGTAAAGGCCCTCTTCATTCTTATAGACCATATAAGCAGCTCCTATTCCAAGCAGAGTTATCAGTATGATGATAAAACGTCCGTATAATACCTGATTTTTTTCAGTGACACCGGGACGGAATTCCACGATAAAATCGCGTACTACCAAAGTGGATACGGAATTCAGTACCGCTATAAGCGATGTTATGAGGGCGGCCACCAGTGATGCCAGGAGCAACCCTCTCAATCCCGCAGGCAAAAGGTTATTAAGGAGCAGCACAAAGGTCTGTCTGGTTGCATCGCCGGTCAGCTCATCGGGGTAAAGGGCAAATGCAATAACGCCCGGCAGGGCAAAAAGGAACACAGGGAACAGCTTCAGGAAAGTGGCAAACATCGCTCCCCACCTGGCATTTTTAAGATCGGGTGCTGCCAGCACCCTCTGGACATTCACCTGATCCATGCCCCAGTAGAATATCCCGGCATAGAATGCAGTAGCCAGGATCCCCCAGAAGGGATAGACAGGATCGTCATACGGCCCGGCAATAGACATCATATCAGGCACTTTTTCCATCAGGCCTCCCCACCCTCCGGCTTTGTCAAGACCGAAGATCAGCATTATCGTCGTACCTGCCAGCATTATGATCACCTGGATAGTATCAGTATAAGCAACAGCAGTAAATCCTCCGATTATGGTAAAAATGGCGACCACAATTCCTATATAGAATATTGTCGTCATGATATCCCATCCAAGAATACTGTTTAAAACAAGAGCCCCGGCAAAAAGGGTGAAAGCCAGCTTTGTCATCACGCTTATGATCAGCATCAGCCCTGAGAAGAAAGTCCTGGCATGCCTGTTATACCGCAATTCAAGAAACTCTGGAATAGTAAATATCCTGTTCTTCATGTAGTACGGAAAAAGAATGGCGCAGGCGAAACCCAGGGTTATTGCCGTCGTCAGTTC
>DIKJ01000252.1:7009-12782 GCA_002424525.1 Bacteroidales bacterium UBA5621
GCGCCTATTACCGGCCATTTGATTGAACGGCCCCCAAGGAAGAAATTTGAACTGTTCCTGCCTGCTTTACGCCTGAAGGCCATATAAAGACCAAAGGAAAGACTGCCGGTAATTACGACTGCTACTACAATCCAGTCTAAAGTACTGAGTGATAAGCTCATATAATTACTATCGTGTTAGTATACCTTTAAGACTTCTGTTTTTGTTATTGAATATCGGGGAATACCATTATGGTTCTTCCGGAATTAAACTTTAATTCCATAAAAATAGAAAAATATTGTGATAAAAGTAACCCCGGACCCGTCATTAAACCTTTTAAAAGGCAATAGGAGCCTGGTCTTTATTCTTTATACCAAATCTCCGGAACTTTAACTTTCAAAATAATTTCGTAAATTACCGGGAATCAATATTTATACAAATGAAGAGAAATTTATTGTTGTTCTTTTTAGCTATTATCATGATTTCCTGTTCAAATCAGGAGGATAAATGGCGACAGCTTTTCAACGGCAGTGATCTGTCAGGCTGGGAGCAGGTGGGTCCTGGTGAATTCGTGGTTGAGGATGGACTTTTAAAAACCGTCGGCGGTATGGGTATGATCCTTTATCCCGGTGAGAAATTCGGAGATGTGACGATACGGGTTGTTTACAAGGTGAAGGATAATGACTGCAATTCTGGTGTATTTATACGATTGCCGGAAAAACCAGCGGATGAATGGGTCGCCGTAAATACCGGGTATGAGGTACAGATAGATAACGGGACCAGGCATGTAGGAGGCGATTATCACTGCACCGGTGTATTGTATTCACTGACAAAGGCGATGGCTCATCCTCAGAAAGCTCCAGGGGAATGGAACACGATGGAGATTACTCTGGACGGTCCCCGTACCATTGTTCATGTTAACGGAGAGATGGTAACTGATTTTACAGAAGGGGATCCTGTTCCGGAGAAGACCCGGGATTTTGAGCCAAACAGAGGACCACGGCCGGAATCAGGTTATATCGGATTACAGAATCACGATGCTCTTTCCACTGCCTGGTTTAAAGAGGTATCGGTCAGACCTATACGATAACATCCCGAAGAGCCGGGTTGTGGCCGGTTCCGATAATGAGTCGCCTTTATTTCCGGCAAACGACGATAAACTCCCTTGAGTCATTGCTCAATTCTTTGCCATGGTAATCGCCTAGAATTTTATATTTGCTGAAATCCGACCTTTCAAGAAGATGTTCAAGCTCGTACCTGAAAAAGAACCTAAGGGGTACTTCCCAGTTATGGATGTTAACACTATTATCCTCATCCCACTCCAGGTGGAAATTGACGGTTATGGTCTGATTTATCAGATCAGGTTGTGTGGTCACGATACGTCTTACCTTCTTCCCCGGCTCATACTCTCCCTCGAAGTCGGTGAAGTTATTCAAGCCTGAAATAAGCTGTTTCAGATCCGGGACAAAAACATCGAAGATAAACCGTCCGTTGCTGTTTAAATGTCTGCAGACATTATTGAGCGCATTAAGCTGATCTTCCTTCCCGGCAAGGTGCATTATTACCCTGAAAGGCGCAACTATAAGGTCAAAGCCGAAATCGAAACTGAAGTCAATGATATTTTGCAGAGTTATCCTGTGATGCTGATCTTTATCCAGTTTCCCGAGCAGAACGTCAATCATGTGTCTGCTGACATCAATGCCGTAAATATCGGCGCCCCGGTTCAATGCATCGGTGAAGAGCCTGCCGGTACCGACACCAATCTCCAGAACCTTTCCTCCGGCCTGGCTGATCTCATTCTGAAAATACTCATGATCAACACTATCCCTCATCGAGTGATAGATCAGGTCGTAAAACCGCGCGAATGGTTCGGGATATCCGAAAGAAGTATTGGTCTTATCAGACATTATCCGATCCTCCTTGATGAATACAATTTAAGGATAAAAATAATAAAAATACAGATTATACCGGTCCCGGTTCAGAATGGCTGGCAGGTCTTAAATGCATGAAAATATGTCAGACCGTTGATTTCTGTAAAATCGGTTATCCTGAAGCCTGATTTTTCGAGAAGCTGAGAAACAAATTTCCTGTCGAGGCTGTGCCCCGACCAGGGATCGATAAATCTTTTAAGTCTGCCAAACATGACCGGAAGAACGCCGGCATCGGCACCGGCACTGTTGTCGGAGAAGCATCCCATCAAACCTGCATTCAGCGGCATAACACGGCAGAGGGTGCGAAGCAGTATGTTGAGGTCCTTTACAAGGTTGAGTTTTTTGACGTTCACCAGTAACCCGACACTTTTCAGGTCTCTCTTATCGTAAAAATAATGCTGGTTAGGATCAAGTATCAGTAAATTGCTTTCAACAGGAAGGTTGAACTTTTCCATATACGCAAAGAAATCCCTCCCTCCCACCTCTGCCAGGCTGTAGCTGACAGGGGCGGTGGCGGCAGTATTGCGGGCAAGTATTCCCCAGTTGGTAAGATTCTCAAAGATCTTGTCATCGTTGAAAATCGGACTGCTTATAACTGATAATTTACCCATGATTGAAAGTTTTTCCGGTTTATAGTTAAAACAAAAGATGCCGGCAATTGTTTGCAGGATCAGCAGGCAATTAATCAAAATGTGGCCGGCTTTTGCGGCCGGCAGCAATATGTGTTGCTGATTATAACAGCACGAGGGTATCCTTTACTATTTCGGACTTTTCGTTTGTGGCGTAGAGTCTCAATCCGACACTGACGGTCGAATTGAGAAAAATATCGATTACCGGGCTGAATGAATCTTTCAGATCATCGAATTCCTGCACATCCTCAAAATCCTCTTCAGAGATATACAGATGGACCATTAAAAGATAGTCGGGATTCTGGATATTGGTAAGCGCTTTGAGTATTTTCGAGATCCATAACGAAGATGAAGTATTGAAGTACTCCAGGTTGATCTTCAGATTGGTGACCGGTCGTGGCTGAAGAATATACTCATTCACCCATTCCAGTACCGGTTCATAGATTTTGCTGGCATTCTCGGGCATTGATTTTCCGTAAAAGAACAGGTCTCCAATCATGGGATTCAGTTCGATCCTTGGAGTCTTATAGGTTTGCTCAATTCTCAGAGTTGTTAACTGGTTCATCGCAGGTCTTTTAAAAGTTTAAATGATTAAGATCTGTTTACCGCTCATATATGTACCAAATATACCGGTAATCAGCCAAAGCTTAAAACATTTAGTCAAAAACTGGAATACGGTTATCAACTATTACGTCTGTTCATCAATTGTTTTCAGAAAGAGCCTGCCGGCACACACTTTTTTCAGGAATGAAATAATCATAACCAGTTTAAATCCTTTTGCCTTTTATTTCTTTATTACTTTAACCGAGTTTCTTCTTCCCATGCCAATCCTTAGTATGTATAACCCGGCAGAAAGATGAGAAATACTGATAATTGAACTATCCTTTGTCAGCCTTCCTGATGAAACAACCTGTCCCGTTTGGTTTATCAGAAAATACCGGGCTGGTAAAATGTTGCCGGTATCATTAATTGTTATGAATTCCGTGGCTGGTACAGGGAAGATTGAATAATCAGGGAACTCAATTAGTGTTACTCCTGTCGGAATGTCAGGATAATGTTCCAGAAAAGGGCTTAAATCAAGGATATGAAGTTTTTGAGGAGTATTGATAAAGGGGGGTTGAATGAAACTTTCATTTGAAATATAATATTTAAGACCATTGGTTGTAGTAATTCCTTCAACCTGGTGGAAAGGCAGTGACAAAGAAATTTTTCTCTTGTTTCCGCCGAAGAAGTGGGGAGCTGTGAAGTCATAAAGCAACCAGACAAACGGTTCGAGCAGACTACTGTAACCGCACAATGCAATAAGTTTTCTATTCTCAAGCCAAACAGCACCAGTTATCAGCCCGCCTGCATCATAAGTGTTCAACAGCTTTGCCACGTAGGTACCAGGTGTTTTTGGCAGGGAATAGATACTTGTTTTGTTACTGATCCATTGCTTGGTAAACAGATAAATCGAATCTGCTGATACAATAAAGGCCTCGCAATCAAAATCAGTATTATTTGGCCCTGCCTGAGAGAAATCTGCCTGGTCAGGATATGAAAAGGCTATAGTCTCTGTCACCGGCGAATCAGACAGAAGAGAATTCTTTCCTATTCTTAAGATCCTTAAATCTTGCCTGTTCCCGTCAGAATTATTCCCGAAATCACCTATATAAACATATTCGTCATCCTGTGAAATCTCCTCCCAGTCAATATTCACTGCACCTGTTATTTCATAGGAGCGGATAACGCTCCCATTCAATGTATCGAGAGAATAGACTTGAATATCATCGTTGTCGTTGTGAGTCCAGATCAGACCATTCCAGCTTATCAGCCCTGATGTTTCATTAAGATAGTCAGGAAGACTAAAGGATGATATTGGTGAAACGGAAACAGGTTCGTAGATACAGCTGCCATCGTTAAGGTTCGCATCCCGGTTATAGTTTACTGCCATCCGGTCAGTGCAACCGTGAGTCTGTGCATCGGTATTATACTCCGAAACAATAAAAACGAAAATTGATATCAGGAATGATACCCTCATACCCTTGAGTTAGCGTTCAACTGCGAAGAAACCCCAAAAGTAAGGAATTTTAATTACAGGAGCGGAGAGACTTAAAATAAACCCGCTGAAGGATTTTTGTTTTCAGATGTGAGAGATTACCTGAATTACTGGAAGAAATATCTGTACTGGAAAGTAAGTCCGTTTTCACGCAACCACCATCTCAGAGCCCTGGCAATCTTTCTTCTTTTAAGATAGACTGTCCCGGTTTCTTCTGATCTTACCATGTAAATTGCTTTCATTGCCGATGATATTAATATATTATTCAATACTGTAATTGCTGAATCGTTTCATGTAATCATATATTGATGTTCCGAGAACATCTTTCCTGTTTACTTTTCCTTCTGATTCGAGAAATTTCCTTACTGATCCTGCACCGCCCAGATGCGCGGCGGCCAGCATTCCCGACCTGGTGATGACGGTACCATGAATTGTATCCCCGATGAACCGCTCGTAATTCCTCAGGAGAGCAGTGTTAAGTTTTATCAGCCGTGTCAGTGCCTCCATCTGCAGTTCCCTGGGAAAAATTCCGGGATCTGCCCTGAATTTCTTCAATGTTATATTGCGGTATCCCAGGTACCTTAGAGTTGATTCAGCGAACTGCCATTCACCAAAGCAGCCGATGCGGTTAATGCTTAACCAGTTGTTAAGTGATTCCCTGTAACCAAGGTCCTCAATAAATCTGGAGAACTCCCACTCCGCTGTCAGCATCTTTACCTTTTCGTCCAGGGATAAATACCTTTCAGACCATATCCTGAAATCTATCGTCGGCGCCGTGCTTATTAAGGCGATACAAGTGAAGATCAATGTCAGAAATACTTTTCTCATAGCTTAAGAATAAATGGTGCTTTCCATAAATTCACCGTTTGATCTTTAAGGTAAATTTATAGGTTAATACAAATCCAGTCAAGCGCCTTCCGTCACCAGATGGACAAATCAGGCTTAAACGGAGGAACGTTGGTCTAAAAGTTAAGGGTGTATGATTACCCTGGAAGGTGATTGATATATCCGGAACCGTTATTCGTCAAAAAAAGATCGAAATTTACCGGAAAAACCTTCGGGATGAGAGCCGGAAGGCATATCAGCTTACATAACCCATTGAATATCTTTACAATAAGGCGGACGAGCCGGCATTAGACTCAATCTTTGAGATGGATTACAATTTTGACAAATGGCTGACTCATAAGGATTAAATA
>DIKJ01000252.1:12800-24731 GCA_002424525.1 Bacteroidales bacterium UBA5621
CAAAACGTCATTTTTTTCAAGCAGGGCAAGAAAGCCTGCCGGAAATCAATGATCAATCAGGGACGGTATAGGGAATAGTAAAGTTGAATGCGGTGCCCTTGCCCGGGGCCGATTTAACTCTTATTTTTCCACCAAGGAGCTCCACATAGGCTTTCACTATTGAGAGGCCCAGTCCGGTACCGCTGTACCTTTTTGAGGCGCTGTTGTCGATCTGGTAAAATCTTTCGAATATCTTATCGTGAAACTCCGGGGGTATCCCTATCCCGGTATCCCTGACATAGAATTTAAGGAATCCGTCATCAAGGCTGTAACCGAAGTCAATTTCGCCTGCAGTTGTGAACTTGGTGGCATTATTTACAAGGTTTGAAAGTATCTGGATAAGTTTGATGCTGTCGGTACTTATGAATGCTTTCTCATCAGGCAGACCGGTTTTCAGGTTCAGGGATACGATCCCCGGCTGTACCTTATATTTAAACTGGTCCTTCAGGCTCCTGAGGGAGAGGTTCAGATCCATCTCTCTTATATTAAGCTTAACCTGCCCGCTCTCCACATTGGCAATGTCAACGATGTCGTTTATGATCGAGAGCAGCTGGCTTCCGCTCTGGAATATGATATCTATATACTCTGTTCGTTCCTGCTCGGTGGTGTCCGGTTCACTTAGAAGAGCCGAAAATCCTATGATGGCGTTCATGGGTGTACGGATCTCATGAGACACATTGTGAAGGAAGGCAGTTTTCAGCCTGTCGCTCTCCTCTGCTTTTTCCTTGGCAGCAATAAGCTCAGCTTCAGCGCGTTTCCGCTCTGTAATATCGCGGAAGCTCCATACTCTTCCCACGCTTCGGCCCGAAATCTTCTGGGGCTGTGAATAACGTTCGAATATCCTGCCATCCCTGAATTCGAGAAGGTCAAATGTCGAGATCTCATTCTCGGTGTAAAGCTGCCTGACCTGCCTGACAAAATTCTCGGGATAAGCTAACTGTTCGAGAACAAACTCTATGGCTTTCTCATCTTCTCCTGAATCAATAATTTCAGGAGGGATTTTCCACATTTCGACAAATTTCTGATTAAACTGTACGATTTTCGCACAGGAATCAACTACAAGTATCCCGTCGGCAGTGGATTCAAGGGTGGCCTTAAGCAGGGAGAACGATTTTTCAAGTTCAATCTCAGTCTGCTTGCGGAGTGTTACATCCTCAACCATAGCCATGAAGTATTGGACCTCATCGTTATTATCCCTGATAATGCTTACTGTGGTCGAACCCCACAGCATCGTTCCATCCTTTCTTACATAGCGCTTCTCTGTATGATAAATGGGGATCTCCTCGGCAAGCAGCTGCATCATCGGTATCTCATCACCATTAATATAGTCGGGATGTGTAAAATTGACGAACGTGAATGTCTTAAGCTCCTCTTCGTCATAACCGATCATCGCGCAGAAAGAGGGGTTGGCCCTCAATATGCCCAGATCCTTACCGGTCATTGCTATACCGAGAGGGCTCTCCTCAAAGATTTTCCTGAACCTCTCCTCGCTCTCCCTGAGAGCCTCTTCCGCCTGCTTTCGCTCAGTAATATCGCGGCATATAGACTGGTAATACTTAACGCCTTCAATTTCAACCATTCGTGCACTAATCTCGACCGGAAAGTCCGTACTGTCCCTTCTTAAGTGAATGGTTTCGAAAGTGCCGGATCCCTTGATGTCTAGAATTTTCCTGTTTTCACTTACTATCCGGCTCTCCCCGGGAGAGATGATCCTGTTAAGGCTCATTCCGATAAACTCGGACCGTTCGTACTGATAGGACTCCAGAGCCTTGTCGTTGGCTTCAATGATGACATTGTTCCTGTCAGTAAGGAAGATAATGTCATTTGCATATTTAAGGATATAATCGAAGTGTTTTATCAGCGCCAGGCGGTCAAGTTCTGCTTCATATTTCCTCCTGTAGAATCTGACGTTTTCGTTCCACTCGATAATACCCAGGAAGAGTCCGACGGTGAGGATGAAAAGGATAATTATAATTGTGACCATCGTCATCCTGTCGTCCAGGGCAGAGAGTATCTCGTTATGATCCATCTTGGCGACAAGGTACCAGTTGGAGCCGGGCACTTTCTTCATTACCGCCGCAACCGATGCCCCGCGATAATCGACACCGTCGACAGTTGATTCAATTCCGCGGAAAGCCATCGCTTCAGGCAGTTTCTCCTCATAGACCGATTTTCGCAACCCGGCTCCTTTTTCAGTGTGAAACCTGGGTTTGTTCAGGTAAACAACCTCGTTCTCTTCCTGCCTGAGCAGTATCGATTCAGCGGTGCGGCTCGGGACGGGCCACTGCTGGACAAGGGGATACAAAACCTCCTCAGGGTCAATTCTGAGTGCCATAACTGCCACAACAGCGGCATTACTGCTTTCAGAGCCCATAAGAGGAACAATAAGATCAATACGGGCACTCCCTGACAGGTCAGTCCGGCGGAGGTCCGTCAGTATTGCTTTACGGCCGCGGATAACCTCATTAATAACAGGTGTTATATACTGTCTTTCGAGGGTGTCTTTTGCAGGAAAAGCTAATCTCAGGTTCCCGGCAGTGTCTATAACGAGTATGCTTCTGTAGTCAGAATTTTCAGTGAGGGTGCGCAGGCTCCGGGTAATTACAGGAAGAAGGTTTGCCTGGTTCCTGTTGCTCAGATATTCAGATAACTGGCTGATCAGGGAGACGTTTGCCTTTATAAAATTTCCATCACCGATCCTTTCCAGCCGCCACTGGGCAATCTGGCGGACTTTAAGATCGGCGATGCCCGAAAGCTCCATCTGCCGGTCCCTCATAAGACCCTTCTTCTGATTGTTGTAGAAGAGAAAACCCAGGATTATGCTGGTAGCGGAGATAATCAGGAAGAGAACCATCAGCGGCCAGGGTAACGCAGGTTTGTGCCTGTACGAATTCATTCCTTTTTCCCGTTAAAATAGCTTTGAAACAATACCTTCACAACAATATGAGGTAAAAGTAATATTTTCCTTCGTAAATATGATCTTAATTCTTTCCGGAAGGAATAAGAATGATTCTATTCCTCTTTATGGCGGATGGAATAGAGAACAGATATGGTAAGGATTGAGACTATAATAATAAGAGATGTGACCACGGGTATGTCAAGATCAAAATAGGATACAAGCATCTTGATGCCTACAAAGGTCAGTATCAGCGCCAGTCCGGTCTTCAGGTGCCGAAACATCTGTATTATCCCTGCTACTGCGAAATAAAGGGAACGCAATCCAAGTATCGCCAGAATGTTGGAAGTATAGACAATGAACATGTCCTTGCTTATGGCAAGGATCGCGGGTATACTGTCTACGGCAAATATAAGGTCGGAAGACTCTATCACAAGAAGAACCAGGAATAAAGGTGTTGCATAAAACCGTCCATGCTCTCTGACAAAAAGCCTGCCCTCATGGAGGCTTTCTGTAACAGGCAGAAACTTCTTGAAAAACTTTACAATAATATTCTTTTCCGGATCGACCTTCATGTCGTGATGCGTAATCATCCTTATCCCGGTAAACAGCAGAAAAAGCCCGAAAAAAATTACTATCCAGTGAAACCTGTTGATCAGGGCGATGCCGGCGAAGATGAATACCGCCCTCATAATGATAGCTCCCAGAATTCCCCAGAAAAGTATCCTGTGCTGATACCTGTCATCCACTGAGAAGAATGAAAAGATCAGTATAAAAACGAAGATATTGTCTACGCTCAGTGATTTTTCAATCACGTAACAGGTCAGGAATTCGAGTGCAATCCCCTTTCCGAACCTGATCAGGATGAAGAGATTGAAGAGCAGTGCCAGTGCAATCCAGACAAGGGTCCAGACAGTGGCCTCCTTCACGCTTATCCTGTGTGCTTCCCTGTTAAAGACAAACAGGTCGAGTGCAAGCATAAGAAGTATAAACAGATTGAATCCGATCCAGAAGAATAAGCTTACTTGCATTTAATGAAATAAGGTGCCAAATTACAAAAACAATCAATATGCTATTTTCAGGTATGAAAAACTTCATTCTGCAATTCAGCCTTGCCGGCATAACTGTTTGATAACAGAATAAAAATCTTCTTACCTTTGGCATCCTGTTAAAAGATAAATACAATCCATCCATGAAAAAAGCTTCTGCCTTTCTTACAGCAATAATTCTTTCACTCTTTTTATCCTGTCCGGCCATTGCACAAAAGGCCTCACAGGCAGTAAATCAGATCAGGGCGGAAGATCTCGGGAGCCATGTCTCCTTCCTGGCATCACCACTGCTTAAAGGCAGGATGAACGGTTCGCCTGAGCTGGAAATCGCATCGAAGTATATCCGGTCACAGATAAGGCTCATCGGCCTTGCTCCGGCCAATGGCGACAGTTATTTTCAGCCCTATTCGATAATCAGAAAATCAATAGATTATGACAAGACTTCAATAGAAATTATCAGTGAAGGGAAGGAGCCGGTTGTGATAAAAGAGCCTATATTTCAACTGCTTCCCACCGGAGCGTCAGATTTTGCTGTCGAAGGAGAAGTTGTGTTCGCGGGGTATGGCATCAGGAGCGACAAATACAACTATAACGATTTTGATGGATTGAACACTGAAGGGAAGATAATTCTGGTAATGACCAGGGCTCCGCTGTCGGAGGACGGGAAGGAATATCTCTTCGAAGAGCCCGTATGGGCTAACTTCATGAGCATACAGTTAAAACTTACTTCCCTTATCTTCTCCAGGGCAAAGGCAATCCTGTTTGTTTCTGACCCGAAATCAGGTTTTGAGTCGATCGAACGGCAATACCCCGGAATTGCAGGGGAGCTTAGTTCAAGCAAGACGCTGAAGGGAGAGAAGGAGATTATTACCAGCCTTCCGGGCATGCCGGTTGTAATATTTGTTCACAGAAGCGTGGCTGATGAATTGCTTAAGGATACGGGGCAGACACTCGAAGAGCTTCAGAAAAAGATTGACAGGGAAATGAAACCCAACTCCTTCGAAATAACAGGCAGTCAGTTAAAAATTACTGAAGTCTCACGTACCGACGAAGTTGTGCTTAACAACATTGCCGGATACATTGAAGGGAGCCATCCCGTTTTGAAAAAAGAGATTGTCGTTTTTTCGGGTCACTACGACCATGTGGGGGAGACCGGCGGGATGGTGCATGCCGGAGCCGACGACAACGCATCAGGCACATCTGCTCTGCTGGAACTGGCCCAGGCGTTTGCGAGCATCGGAAAAAAACCCCTTAGGTCACTTCTGTTCCTCTGGGTTTCAGGTGAGGAGATCGGCCTTTTCGGCTCACAGTTTTATGTTAATAATCCCCTGTTCCCGCTGGAGAATACAATCGCAAATATCAATATCGACATGATCGGGAGGGTGAAGGGTGTGGCTGACACAACTGCCGATAATCCAATGACAGGGCCCTCTTCAGTTTTCGTCATAACAGGCGACCAGAGCAGGGAACTGAGGGCTGTCGCTGACGCGGCTGACAAAAGAAGCCCAATAAGCTTTGACTACAGCCTGAGCGGAAGAAATGCCCCCCAGCAGTTGTTTTCGAGAAGCGACCACTATAACTTCGTCAGAAAAGATATTCCGGTGCTCTTCTTTTCAACAGGCTTACATACTGATTATCACACGCCCGGCGATACGGCTGACAAACTGGATTACGCGAAAATGGAGCTTATAACCAGAACAATATTCGATATCGGCCTTACACTTGCAAACAGTAAAAACAGAATTGTTGTAGATAATCCCTTCAGCAAATGGTAATCTCTCAGTCTCCCGCCGGGAAAAAAGTCCGGACTGCTGAGGAATATTTCCTGTCTATATCGGGTATGCCGTTTCCGTTGGTATCTATCATTGAACCAAGGTATTCCATGAGTGCCAGCCATTCTTTCCCTTCCTGAACTCCATCGAGATGGTCGCTCATGTCTATAACTGTTGTCTTCATATCAATCACTTTGATGCCCTCAGCATCCTTCGGAACAACATTGATAAAGCCGAAGCTCATCTTCTTTATTATTCCGATGAATTCAAGCATATAGGAATTTGCCGTCAGTGAGTAGAATTCCGTATCTTTTTTGGAGAATGACACCTGCCGGGCTGTTCCGTCAGGCATAACGATCTCAATTGAGCTGATCTTTCGCAGAAGTCCCTTCGAGGGATTATAGCTCACCCTCAAGCCGGAATAAAAGCAGTGGTAGGCGGGAGTTGACCTGGATGCGACCAGCAATATTTCAAGAACGGTCTTCAGCTCCCTGCCGGTAATATAGAGCCGTGAGAGGGCATATCCCGGCACGTCATCCTTTCCGGAGCCCAGCGACATTACCCTGAAGATATCAGGCGCCGTCTGGGTACCCGTTACTATGCTGTCGCGTATAACACCCACTGCAACCATGCTGATGTCTGTTCCTGATTTGCTGTGCCTGTTGACGTAATAATAAATGGCATCTGCAATCAGCGGCCCGAGGTTGCTTTCACCCACGTTTCCATATTCATCGCATCCGAGACCAAAATCATTCTCAGCAACGGGAGAGGAAAAATCATAACCCAGCGGGGCCAGGACCTCCTGTGCCACCTTTATTTTCTGTGCTTCTATAAGATCGTGAATACCGGTATCTCCCATGGTTTTGTCGTCGACCGGAATAAGCCGGTAATTGTCGAGGATCACGTTCCTGTCCCTTATTGTAAGTTCCATTCTTCCGACAAATCTTCCGTAATCGCCGGTCTGGACTATCTTCACGCCGTTCACAGTAAGCGGCTGTTCGAGAAGGGTGTGAGTATGACCGCTGATTATCACGTCAATACCCTTTACCGACCTGGCGAGATCGATGTCCTCGCCGGCATACTCCCCTTTCCTGTTTTTTCCAATTCCGCTGTGTGAAAGGCAGATAATAATGTCGCAATTCTCATTTTTCAGTTCCCTGACCAGCTTCCTGGCTGCGCTTTTCTGTTTTTCAAATTTAACCGGGACCGCGTATGGAGCATTATGATCGGCAACCTTGCCTAATATAGAGAAAAACCCGATCCTCAGACCCTCCTTCTCAATAATCAACGTCTTCCTGATGATACCGCGCCTTACAAGCTCCTCAAGAGTGTCATCCGCCGGGTCGTCCCTGTCAAAAAGGGCATTGCCCAGCAAGAGGGAAGGGATCTCCCCCCTGAGGAGGGAACTGTTTATTATTTCCGTGAGCTTTCCGGGCCCGAAATCGAATTCATGATTGCCCAGACATGCTGCATCAAATCCCATCTCCTTCATCAGCGGTAACTGAAAACCCGTCGACGGCTCGAGGTGGTGAAATAGAGTTCCCATTAGAAAATCCCCGCCATCGACAACGATAGTGATCCCTTCATTCTTCGTCTTTTCATCATTTATGACCGAGGATATCCTGGCAAAGCCTCCAACCGTTTTGTCATCGTTGATTGTCAGTGGTGTATATGCCGATTCAGGCGCATAACCGGTCAGACGCGAATGAAGATCGTTGGTGTGAAGTATGACCAGTTTCTTTTCGGATTGCGGGAAGAGTGTTGCTGATATCAGTAACAGGCTGGCGATCAGTACCGGTTTTCTCATTTTCCAGTGTATTAAATAATAAATATACTTAGTTCAGACAACTTCAGCAACAACAAAGGTACTGCCTCCGACAAAAATCAGATCTTCCGGCGATGCCGCGAAGCGCGCAGCTTTGAAAGCTCCTTTAACGTCAGGGTAACTCATTCCCTCAAGCCCGTATTTCCCGGCTTCCTTCATGAGCAACTTTTCGTCAAGCGCCCTGGGTACGGAAGCTTTTGTAAAGTAATACTTTGCTTCAGGGGGAAAAAGAGGCAATACCGAACTGAGATCCTTGTCGTCGACAAATCCCAGTACTATATGGAGACCCGCTCCGGGAGTTGCTGCAATCTGACGGGTAACATACTCAAGTCCCTCCCTGTTATGACCTGTATCGCACACAATCAGCGGGTTACGGTTAAGGACCTGCCATCGCCCCATCAGTCCGGTGTTCGCCACAACATTTCTTATACCATCTGTTACATGTTCATCTGTTATTCCGAATGACTTGCGGAGAGTCTCAATGACCTGAAGGAGAGTTACGAGGTTCTTTGCCTGATAGTCGCCTCCCAGTGTTGTGAGGCCGGCATATTCCTTTCCGCTACTTATCTCAGTTATCAGGTAACTCCGTTCGCCCGTTTCATAATCAAACTCCCCAAGGGAACAGGCAAAGTTTTTATCAGCGAAGCAGATGGGCGCCTCCTCCTCCCTGGCCTTTGTCATGAATATTTTGTAAGTCTCCTGATGTTTTTCACCTATTACTGCAGGGATACCTCTCTTTATTATCCCTGCTTTTTCAGAAGCAATCTTTTCGATGGACGGACCAAGAAGATCCATATGGTCGTGCCCTATATTTGTAATTACCGAAACAACCGGTTTAATAATGTTGGTCGAGTCGAGCCTTCCTCCAAGTCCGGTTTCGATCACAGCCACATCAATCTTTTCCTTCGCAAAGTGATCAAACGCCATTGCCACGGTAAGCTCGAAGAACGATGGCCTGAGCGACTCAATTATCCGGTGGTGCCGTCTGACAAATTCCGTCACTTTCCGTTTCGGTATCATCTCCCCGTTTATTCTTATCCGCTCCCTGAAATCCCTCAGATGAGGCGATGTATAGAGTCCGGTTTCCCAGCCTGCTTCCTGAAGTACCGATGCTGTCATGTGCGATACCGATCCTTTTCCGTTGGTGCCTGCCAGGTGGACCGTCGGGTAATTTCTGTGGGGGTGTCCAAAGTAATCATCGAGAGCCAGGCTGTTGCCCAGATCGTTCCTGTATGCCGCCTTACCTATCCTGTGGTAGGCAGGTAGCTGAGCATAAAGGAATTCCAATGTCTCTTCATAATTCATAACTCCCGATTTTACTCAGAACAAAAAATCCGAAATTCGCAACCGAGCCCCCGCTTTGCGGGGTAAACTCCGGCGAGTCCGGCGAAGCCAATCCGCAATATCTTGTTACTAACTTTCCCCTCACATGCCGGTTTATACCATATTTTCGCTATTTTTGCTGATCCGGGGAAAAAAACAGTTTCTCTGATAAGCAATTGATAATAAGCTCTTAATAATGAAGAAAAAAAACAACAAAAAGCTTTTCATAATCGATACCAACGTGTTGCTTCACGACTATAAATGTATTTACAATTTTGAAGAAAATGATGTTATAATACCAATTGTTGCCCTTGAGGAACTCGATAAGTTCAAAAGGGGGAATGATCTGATCAATTTCCATGCCCGTGAATTCACAAGGGAGCTCGACAGGCTCTCCGGCGATATGTTGCTGACAGCCAATATTCCCCTTGGCGAAAATCTGGGAAACCTGCATATCGAAACAGGTAAGGATTTCTCGGAAAAAGTAAGCCAGTCGTTCCCCGAGCGAACCGCCGACCACAGGATCCTGGCCATAGCTGATTATGTCTTCAGCACTAATAAAGACAAGGTGGTGGTCCTGATCACAAAGGATATCAACCTGCGCATGAAGGCCAAATCGCTGGGAATAACCGCTCAGGATTATCAGAACGACAAGGTTGCCAATATTGACGATCTCTACAAGGGGATCAGTGTTATCGAAGGGGTTGACCATGATCTTATCAACAAGCTGTATGAGATGCCTGAGGGCGTCAGCGCAGAGGATTTCAGCCTTGATGCCGGGATGACCGGTCATCAGTTTTTCATCATGAAAAATAACGGAGCCAGCGCCCTTGCCCATTTTAATCCTGTAAACAATAAACTTACAAGAGTCATCAAGCAGACCACCTATGGGATAGACCCGAGGAACGCTGAACAGACGTTTGCTCTTGAGGCCCTCATGAATCCTGATATACAACTCGTATCGCTTACCGGCAAGGCCGGGACGGGAAAAACCCTTCTCGCGCTGGCGTCTGCCCTGCATCAGCATAAAAGGTACAAGCAGATTTTCCTTGCCCGGCCGATAGTACCTCTTGCCAACCGGGACATGGGTTTTCTCCCCGGTGACATAAAAGATAAGATGGATCCGTATATGCAGCCGCTATACGATAACCTGACGGTCATAAAGCATAAATTCAGCACCCAGAGCCCCGAGTTCCTGCGCATCAACGACATGATGAAGGAGGAAAAGCTCGTGATCACTCCTCTCGCCTATATAAGAGGCCGCAGTCTTTCCAGCATCTTCTTCATAGTCGATGAAGCCCAGAACCTTACTCCCCACGAGATAAAAACAATCATTACCAGGGCAGGAGAAGGCACGAAAATGATATTTACCGGCGACATTGAGCAGATCGATTCACCCTACCTCGATACTGCCTCAAACGGACTGAGTTATCTTTCTGACAAAATGAAGGACCAGGAGATCTTTGCCCACGTAAACCTCGTTAAGGGAGAAAGGAGTTTCCTTGCTGAGCTGGCAAGCAAACTGCTATGACAGAGTTAAAAAGCGATTTATTATATAAGTTGCCAGCAGCACGTGGCAACTTGAGTTTATTATTATAAATTAACAGATTAAATTCAAAACTATGAAAAAGAGAACCTCACTTGTCATTACGGCTTCCATTGTCATTCTGCTGGGAATAACCTGTAGTTTTTGCGGACAGACAAAACAGAAAAAAGAAGGTGCAAAGAGTAAGGCGCCGGAAATAGTTCAGTTATTCAACGGAAAAGATTTGAGCAACTGGGTCTTTTATCTGAGGGATCAGTCGGTTGACCCTGCCACGGTGTTCACTGTCAAAGATGGTGTCATCCTCATCAAAGGTGATCCTTTCGGCTATATGAGGACGAAAGACTCATACTCCGATTATACACTCCATGTCGAGTGGCGCTGGCCTGTCGAACCGACAAACAGCGGAGTATTCGTGCATGCACAGCCGCCTGACACCATATGGATCAAATGCATCGAATGTCAGCTGGCGAATGGGAATGCCGGAGATTTCGTATGCATGGGAGGAGCCGACATGGCCGAAAGAACAGACAAATCGTCAAGAGTGGTAAGAAAGAAGAATCCTTCTCCGGAAAAGCCTGCCGGTGAGTGGAACACCATGGAAGTTGTCTGCAGAGGTAATACCATCGAGGTATCTGTAAACGGGGTGCTTCAGAACAGGGGCACAGAAGTCTCAATAACAGAAGGAAGTATCTGCCTCCAGAGCGAAGGCAAAGAGATTGAATTCAGAAACGTCTTTCTGACAAAACTGCAGGATTAACAGGAGTTTAGCCGGTAACAGGAGAGCGCCGCAAGTGGCTCCCCCGCCTCAGGTGTGAGCAGAAGACAAAATGAAAACCCGTAAACGAAAAGTGGCCTTTCATACACTTGGCTGTAAACTGAATTTCGCCGAGACATCAGCTATCTCACGGCTCTTTCCCGGAGATCAGTATGAAAGAGTTCCGGCAAATTCCAGGGCCGACATTTATGTAATAAATACCTGCTCCGTGACCGATTCTGCCGAAAGGAAATGCAGGCAGGCAGTCAGGAAGTTCATCGGCATGGCTCCCGATGCATACATCGCCGTTGTGGGTTGCTATACGCAGATGCGGCCTCAGGAACTTTCAGCAATACCTGGCGTGGATCTTGTCCTGGGTACCAATGAGAAATTCAGTCTGACCGATTATCTGTCGGACACTACAGGAAGATTTCAAACCAGGGTCCACTCCGGTGAACTTTCTGATAATGACGTTTTTCATCCTTCCTTCTCAATTGGCGACCGCACCAGATCGTTCCTGAAAGTGCAGGACGGCTGCGATTACGGGTGCTCATATTGCACTGTTCCGCTGGCACGCGGCAGAAGCAGGAATCCGGAGATAAAAAGCCTTGTGTCCGATGCACGGAAGATCGCCGCCAGCGGGGTGAAAGAGATTGTTCTGACCGGAGTGAATACCGGCGATTTCGGAAAATCGACCGGAGAAAGCTTTACGTCACTCCTTTCAGAG
>DIKJ01000252.1:24783-32750 GCA_002424525.1 Bacteroidales bacterium UBA5621
GCAATGAAAAGATAATGCCCCATTTTCATATCCCGCTGCAGAGCGGATCCGACAAGGTACTGGGGCTGATGGGAAGAAGATACAGTTCCGCCGATTTTGCCGGACATGTTGAACGGATCAGAAAGCTCATGCCTTTTGCAGGCATAGGTGCGGATATCATAGTGGGGTTCCCGGGAGAAACAGCTCCCGATTTTGAAGAGACCTGCCTGTTTCTGAGGGATTTGCCCCTCTCCTATCTTCATGTGTTCAGCTTTTCTGCAAGGCCGGGCACCAGGGCGGAAAAACTGCCCGGAAGAGTCAGCGATTCAGAAAAAACAAGAAGAAGCAGGGTGCTGATCAGCCTTTCAAAAACAAAACAACTGGAATTCAACAGGATGAACCTTGGCCGGACAACAGAGGTCCTCTTTGAACAGGTAAAAAGCGACGGGATGATCTCAGGGTTCACACCCAACTATATAAGAGCCTGGCATCCCTGGAAAAGCACACTTGCAGGCTCAATAAAGCAGGTAAGGCTGAAGGAGATCACAGGGACCGGCAAAGTGAATGTCGAAATAATCTAACAAACTAAAATGGACCTGAAAAATATTTGCACTGAAATGGTGGAGGCCGCCCGCGAAACAGCCCTTTTCATCCTTGGCGAATCAAAGAAATTTGACAAACGGAGTGTCGAGAGCAAAGGGCTCAATAATTTTGTGAGCTATGTCGACAGGGGCGCTGAAGAGATGCTGGTTGAAAAGCTGGGAACGATCATTCCGGAAGCAGGTTTCATAACTGAGGAGGGGACCTCGGAGAAGAGAGGGATCCGCTGGTCCTGGGTCATCGATCCCCTCGACGGCACAACCAATTTTATGCACGGTCTGCACCCCTATGCGATAAGCATAGGACTTACCGACAATGGCGAAGTAGTAGCCGGCGTGATCTATGAGGTTTCCGGGAACGAAATTTTCACCGCCTGGGAAAACGGAGGCGCATGGCTGAACGGTGCGCCCATAAAGGTGTCTGATACGGATAAATTAAGCAGATCACTCGTCGCTACAGGGTTCCCGTACAGTAAATTTGAAAGACTGCCCGGTTATATGGAGTGTCTTATACATTTCCTTAAGCACTCCCATGGTGTGAGGCGACTCGGCTCAGCATCCGTCGACCTGGCCTATGTCGCCTGCGGAATATTTGACGCTTTTTATGAGTACGACCTTCACCTGTGGGATATTGCGGCAGGTATGCTGATTGTAAGGGAAGCAGGGGGAATGGTCAGTGATTTTGCCGGAAATATGAATAACCTGACCGGTGAGGAGATCATTGCAACAAATATGAATATCTGGCCGGAAACAGTTGAAATTGTGAGTAATTTTATGCTGAAGGAATAATACCAACAGGATGGGCTATATCGGATTCTATCTTTTTTACGGGATCAACTGGATCATCACCCTGCTGCCCCTCAGGGTCCTGTATCTGTTTTCCGACCTGCTGTTCCTTCTGCTCTGTTACTTCCCCTCATACCGGAGGAAAATAGTAATTACAAACCTCAGAAATTCCTTTCCGGAAAAAACTAAAAAGGAGCGGTCGGTAATCGCCAGGAAATTCTACAGGCACCTTGCAGATCTGGTTATCGAGACTCTGAAGCTTACTCATATGAGCAACAAGCAGTTATTAAAAAGATTAACATTATCCAATCCGGAACTTCTCGAAAGGCTCTACAAAGAAGGGCGTGACCTGGTTGCTGTACACAGTCATTACAATACATGGGAATGGCTGAGGATACTTCCGTTATTGACCGGGCACAAGTTCGTCTCGGTCTACAAACCTCTTCAAAATTCTTTATTCAACAGGTTCATAAACAACATCAGAGCAAGAAACAAAATGAGCCTTGCCCCGATGCCGGAAATTGTGAGAGAGATCATCAAAAACAGAGACAACAATATCAGGTCACTCTATATATTGATCGCCGATCAGACCCCTGCAAAAAGTGAGATAAGGTACCGGACAACTTTTCTGAATCAGGATACCCCGGTATTCCTGGGGCCGGAGAAGATAGCATCGAAATATGATATGGCCGTTATCTTCTTCAATATGCAGAAAGTGAGGCGGGGATATTACCATCTTACCTTTGAGCTCCTGTTTGAGAATACGGCAGGTCTTTCTGAACATCTGATTACCGAAACTCACGTAAGAAGGCTCGAGGAACTGATCAGGGAAAAGCCGGAGCACTGGATCTGGAGCCACCGGCGCTGGAAATACTAAAGAACTGACACGGATGATCAATACAGCAATCGTCATACTGAACTGGAACGGTCTCTCCTTCCTTAAGCTCTTCCTGCCTCAGGTAATTGAATATTCTTCGGACCATGATACACTCATCTGCGTTGCAGACAACGGATCAAATGACGGCTCAACTGAATGGGTTGCTGAGAATTTCAGCGGGGTGAAGCTAATCAGGTTTGAAAAGAACCACGGTTTTGCAGGAGGATATAACCTTGCCCTGCAACAGACTGAAGCCAGATACTTCGTACTGTTGAACTCCGATGTTCAGGTCACTCAGGGCTGGCTCAATCCAATGCTGGATTATATGGATGCTAACCCGGATGTTGCGTCATGCCAGCCCAAGATCCTGTCATTCGACCGCCGCGACCATTTCGAATATGCCGGGGCAGCAGGGGGATTCATCGACAAATACGGATTCACTTTTTGCAGGGGCCGCATATTTGAAAAAATGGAAAAGGACACAGGCCAGTATGATACGATATCTGACATATTCTGGTCCAGCGGAGCATGCATGATGGTCCGTGCTGAAGCTTTCACCGGTTGCGGCGGTCTGGACGCTGATTTTTTCGCCCATATGGAAGAGATAGACCTTTGCTGGAGGTTTCACAATGCGGGCCACAGGGTGGTTTCCATACCCGGTTCTGTTGTTTACCACGTCGGTGGCGGGACCCTCTCCTATTCTTCTTCATTCAAGACTTACCTGAACTTTCGAAATAATCTATACATTCTCTATAAAAACCTCCCTGAAAAACAATTGCATAAGATATTATTCCGCAGAAGGCTGATGGACGGACTGGCTTTGATCCGCTTTGTGCTGAAGGGGCAGTTCAGAAATGCAATTTCAGTTGGAAGGGCGCATCGGGATTATTACAGCGGCCTCGGAAAGCTCAGGGAGAAAAGAAATCAGACCTTGAATCAGGGGAAGGTGCAAAATGATGATCTTATACTGAACAAGAGCATCGTTTTTGAGTTTTATATTAGAGGCTGTAAAACGTTCAGCAGTCTGTCAACAAAACCGACTTAAGATGAAGAACTACCAGTTTTTTATATTCCTTGCAATCGTACTCTCAATCTATTCAGCTGCAAATATATACATCTATCTGAAGGGATACAATGCAATATCGGGGTTCAGAACAGGCAAAATTCTCTATTTCGTTATTTTCCTTCTTCTCGCCTCGACATTTGTTGCAGGGAAAATAATGGAGAGCCGGCACTCTTCGGTATTCTCAGATATCCTGAACATTATCGGGGGATTCTGGATGGGGTTTATCCTTTATACATTCATGTTTCTTGTTATCTCCGACATAGCCGGGCTCTTCCTTCGTATACCGGGTGTGGTAAATGACGGGAATATAATGATCTACAGAAAGTGGGCGTACATTTTCACTGTTTCACTGACGTTTCTGCTGATAGCCGGAGGATTTATAAATGCGGTGATTCCGGTGGTAAAGGATTACGAGATTGCCATTGACAAACCGGCCGGTGATGTGAAATCAATGAAGATAGCGGCCGTCTCCGATATTCATCTCGGGAGCATAATACGCAAAAGGAGCATCAGGAAATTATCGGACATGCTCGACAGCCTTAAGCCGGATGCAGTGTTCCTGCTCGGTGATATAATTGACGGGGAGATAGGTCCCGTGCTGAGGGGCGATCTTCTGAAGCATTTCAGATGTCCGCACTGCGATGCAGGAATGTATGCGATTACCGGTAATCACGAGTTTATCGGAGGCGCGGACCGGACTGTTCCCTACATCGAAAGCAAGGGGATAAGGATCCTGAAGGATGAGGTAGCCGAACTGCCGGGTGGCATACAGCTGATCGGCAGGCTTGACAGGGATTCGCGCCGTTTTTACGGAAAGGAGCGCCTGCCGCTTGAGGAGCTTGTCAGGCTCGCTGACACCTCAAAACCGATGATCCTCCTTGATCACCAGCCCATCGGACTGGATGAGGCTGAGAAGAACGGTATTGACCTTCAGCTGTCGGGCCATACTCACAACGGACAGATATGGCCGCTTAACTATATAACACGCATGGTGTACGAACTGAGCTATGGGTACAGGAAAAAGGGCAACACTCACTATATCGTCTCTTCAGGCTATGGTCTGTGGGGTCCGCGGATCAGGTCGGGAAGCCGTTCGGAAGTGGTCCTCATAAACATTACGTTTGCTGACCGGACAGACGATGCAGGCAGGTAGAATCACAATAATTCATACGCCTTTTCAAGCGCAATACCCCGCGATCCTTTGACAAGGACCAGATATCCCTTTACCGGATTTGCTTTCAGATGCTCCATAAGGGAATTCATGGAAGGAAATGTTCTAAAACCATAATCCGCGGCATGTTTTGCAAAGAGGCGGCCGACAAGCAACACTTCAGTATTTCTCATTTTGCCAAGTTCCTTCAGGATTGAAATATGCTCCTCATCGCTTCTCTCCCCCAGTTCAAGCATATCTCCGAGAATAACCATCTTTTTGTCCGAGCCTGTTTCAGCGAACGACCCTACAGCCAGCCTCATGCTGGCCGGATTTGCATTGTATGAATCGCAGATAACCGTGTTGTCCGCAGTTTTCCTCACCTGCGACCGGTTATTCACAGGTTCATATTTCTCAACAGCGTCAGCGATATCCTCCATTTCCACATCAAGGAACAATCCTGTTGCTATGGCTGTTCTGATGTTCTCAAGATTATATTTCCCAAAAAGTTTGCTTTTGATCCTGAAGGTTTTGTGATTGTGATATACTTCAATCTCCAGGTTCAGCCCTGATGAGAGCAGGGTTACCTTCAGTTCGGTACCCGTAGGATCGGAGAGAGGAACAGCTCTGTTGACCAGTTTAAAGATCTTTTCTGTAAGGATGGGATCCCTGTCGTTATAGAGAGCAATTCCGTTTACCTTGCGCAGGTATTCATACAATTCGGTCTTAGCCTTCACAACTCCCTCAAATGAACCGAATCCCTCGATGTGTGAGGTTCCGATGTTTGTTATTATGCCGTAGTCCGGCCTGGCTATCAGGCAAAGTGTGCGTATTTCTCCAATATGGCTGGCTCCAAGCTCAAGTACCATCATTTCTGTATCGGCGGGTGCGGCAAGTATTGTGAGAGGCACCCCGATTGTATTGTTGAAATTTCCTTTTGTGCTGTGCACCCTGTATTTCTTTTCAGCAATGGCGGCAATCAGCTCCTTTGTAGTCGTCTTGCCATTGGTGCCTGTTATGGCAAGCACCGGTACCCTGAGTTCTTTCCGGTAATGTGTGGCCAGAGCCTGCAGTTCAAACAGGCAATCGTCGACGAGAATGGTTTTCTCCGATTCGTATGCCGGATCATCTATAACCGCCCATGAGGCTCCCTTTTCAAGTGCTTCTGCAGCAAACTCATTCCCGTTGTAATTATCTCCCCAGAGCGCAAAAAAGAGCTCTCCCTTTCTGACTCTCCGTGAATCTGTCGAAACTCCGGTGGATTGCCGGAAGATCTGGTATAGATGGTCTGTGTTCATAACTTAAAAAAATGCCTCATTATGCGATCATAATGAGGCTGTTATCATAAGCTTCACTTTTCTCATAAACCTGAGGGACTGCCCACCCTTATCATCGCACATCTGAAGCCGATATCATCACGGCTGCTCTCCTGATCGAGGAACCTTCTGGTAGAAGGATTGAGCCAGTATGCTCTGTCTTTCCATGAACCGCCTTTAAATACGCGTGCGTTATCGTTGATAAGTGTAACGAAGTCAGTTTCATCCTGGGCATACATTCTGAGGGATCCCGGTCTGTTGTCTTCTGTTGTCCAGTCTGCTGATGTTGAAATTGATGATCCAAGGTCACCGTCGCGATAATTCCTGTAATCACCCTTCTGATAATTGTATCTGTCAGCCACATCAATATCTTTAACAGTGTCGATATAGAGGCGGCCCAGACGGTCCTTTGCAACGATACTGCCGTTTGCATCCCTTCTGAGATCTGTGAAAACATTGCCTCTGAAAGGATTAAAACCATCAACATCCTGGAATGTAAGCGGACGGTAGACATCCTGAACCCATTCGTTTACATTGCCTGCCATGGAATAGAGACCGTAATCGTTCGGCCAGTATGATTTCACTTCCGTCGTTATGCTCCCGTTGTCGTTAAGGCTTCCGGCCACTCCCATCATATCTCCTCTGCCCCTTACAAAGTTGGCCATCATCTCGCCGCGGTTCCTTTTGGCTGCGTTTCTCACATTGTGGCCATCCCACGGATATATTCTTCTTTCATATATTCTTTCATCATAGGTGTTTCCGCGAAGGGCATAGGCGGCAAATTCCCACTCAGCCTCAGTAGGCAGACGGTATGCCGGAAGGAGGATGCCATCTTCAAAATTGGTGCGTCTTTCTGTCTGATTGGGATTAAGGCTTGGTCTCAGCTGGTTGACCACGCCTTCGTACTGCCCCGCCAGGTATGCTTCAGTATTGAAGTTCTTCTCGTTCAGCTGGTTGGGATCGGGATTCAGCTCTCCCTCATTGATAAGAAGCTGCTCGTTCACCCTGTCTGTCCTCCAGAGGCAGTAATCATTGGCTTTGACCCAGCTCACTCCCACAACCGGATAATTATTGTATGAAGGATGGCGGAAGTAATATTGCACATAAGGATCGTTGAATCCCATGGGGCTTCTCCAGACGAGTGTGTCAGGCAACGATCTCCTGTACACCTCGGGGTAATCCTTATATACTCTTCTCAGCCAGAAAAGATACTCCCTGTAATCCACATTCCTGACCTCCGTCTCATCCATATAGAATGACGAGACTGTGACCGCTCTGGGTTCGTTGTTCCAGTCAAACATTACATCCTGCTGTACTCTGCCCATGGTAAAACGGCCGCCCTCGATCAGTACGAGGCCGGGACCGGTCTGCTGTTCGGCTCCGAGAGTGACCTCAAACCCCCCGTTGTCAGGGTCGTTGTATCTCCATCCTGTTGTGGAAGAGACATTTGCACTCTTTCTGGCGCTATTGCAGGAAAAAAGAATCAATGCAGCCAATACTACAACCGGCAAAGCTCTGAATCTATACATAATGCGTTTAGTTTTATGACTTTAATAAGATCTCAAATATACAAATATTCCGGACACAATATTTTTCAATCATCAAATATAACTACAATTCAGGATAATTTATTGTTTTGATGTTGTAACTTTTTTCAACATTCCCCAGCCTGACCGACACCCCGGTCTGGTGAAGGAGCGAAAATGGCATGAAAGTGTTGCGGGCGCTGACATTAAACAGGTAGTTATAACCAATGGTGAGCCTTCCCGTGCTGATGGAAAATCCTGTTTGCAGATCAATATTGCCATTATTGCCAGCATTAACTACAGCATTGATCTTCAGATACCTGAAACCGGTAACCACTCCGGCTCCGGCAACAAGATAATCTCCCTGCAGTTCAGCGAACGCCAGCGGCTGCAGCACAAAGCTTTTTCTCTCATTGATTTCCAGATCTGCCGACAGATGGACAAAAAGTTTTCTGTCAATCCGCTCCTCAGGTGATTCCGATTCAGACAGATAAGGCTGAGCGAGATGGTTAATGGAAAAACCTCCGGTGAACCTGCCTGCAATAACAATGAATCCGGTACCGATATCGAAAAATGCCCTGCCTGTGTTAACCAGCAACTCAGCCGAAGGATATGCAACCACCCCTGTGGGATCTATCTGATCGGGCAGTATTGCTCCTCCGAACCTG
>DIKJ01000252.1:32786-41062 GCA_002424525.1 Bacteroidales bacterium UBA5621
GCCTGCAGAAAGTATGCATAGGAGAATCCACCTCTCATATCATTCAGAATGCCTCCCAGATAGTCATTTGACAATGTGACCCCGATGCCGCCGTGAAGCGCCTCAGCATATGTGTCGTACGACAGATAAACGGAGTGCAGGTTAAAGCTGTTGCCCGGATAGAAGTTCATATACGACAATCTCAGTCTGCCCTCCCCGTCGCTTCCTGCTGAAGCAGGGTTTTTCATTATTATGGTCTGGTAGCCGGGGCCATACCAGGTATCCTGGGCGCCGGCATGGGAGCAGGCTGCCAGGAGAAGAACCAGCATGATTGAAATCCTCGGAATCATATAAACAGAAGTTGCAATATCAACGTTCTGACGCCGTTATTATTTTAACCCGGAATCATATGAAGTACAAAATAAAGGAAAAAGAGGAAGTACTTCAGTATCTTTACCTCCGATAATGATCAGATTTCTGAAGATACTATTTATTTTTTCCCTGATTGACATAACAGGTCTGCGGGCGCAGGGGACAAGGGAGAGCTTTGCAGAATCGTCGGTCCTTGCCTCCGGCAAATGGTTCAAAATGGCTGTTACCGGCGACGGCGTTTACAGGATCAATTACAGCCGGCTGGTCTCCATGGGACTGGAGGATCCATCCGATCCGGCGATCTACTGCAATAACCAGGGCCAGCTTTCCTATTATAATAATGATCCCGGGGCCGACGATCTTACTGAGACTGCCATCCACCTGGAAACTGGCAGTGACGGGATCTTCAACCAAGGCGATTATCTTCTGTTCTTCGCACAGGGCACCCACAGGTGGATCTATGACGAAGAGTCGGGAAATTATGACTTCCTGAGACATAATTATTCCGACACGGCCTGGTACTTCATAACTTCAGGTAACGGCAGGGGTAAACGGATCGGAACCGCCGGAGTGCCGGACCAGCCGGCAAACCACACCACCGCTGTTTCTGATGCACTGTTCATACATGAATATGAATCAGAGAACATCCTCAGATCGGGAAGGGAATGGTATCAGCCTGTCGGGATTAACGGAACTATTACTGTTGATCCCTCCTTAAACAATTTAGCGCCCGGAGAGGAGATCAGGCACACAATAAGGGCAGTGGCAAGAGCATCGGTTCAGACCATCTTCAGGTTACGTGAAGGGGAGACGGTTCATGATGCGCTGATGTTCCCGCCTGTCACTCTCTCTTCATCAACAGGGACGTATGCACAGATTGCCTCCATCTCGGGATCGCACATCCCCTCCTCATCTTCGCCTGTATATGAGATGAGGTTTTTCAATAACGGGGAGGCAGGTGCCAGGGCCTGGGTGGATTATGTCAGGCTGCATGCCAGAAGGACCAATATATATAAAGGTGATCCGATGCATATTTTTGATTCACGGTCGGTTGCTCCGGGAAGGATCACCGAATTCAGCATCGGTAACACTGTACAGGATATTATTATATGGGACGTTACCGATCCGGCAGAACCTGAAATGGTATCTTCCTCTGTCTCCGGACCCGGGGGTAACCTGAAATTCATTTCCGGCACTGAGAGCCTTGAGAGATTCTGTGCATTTACTGCCGCCGGGGCACCTGCTCCCGTGGTAATAACTGCCATGATCAATAACCAGGATCTCCACGCTTCCGGTCCTGCCGATATGATAATCGTTACTCACCCCCTTTTCAGCGAATATGCCGACAGGCTTGCTGCAATTCATCTGAACAACAGCGGATTGGTCTCCCAGGTCGTTACGCCTGCAGAGATATACAATGAATTCTCAGGAGGTATCCCCGACCTGGTTGCAATCAGAAATTTCCTGAGGATGAAATACATGAAACAGCAGGGAACCACGCGGCCCCTGAAATATCTACTTCTTTTCGGTGACGGATCGTTTGAGAACAGAACACCTCCGCCCAACAACCCATGCTTCATCCCTACCTGGCAGACAAAAAACTCAAATGTCTATATTTCGTCTTACACGTCTGATGATTTCTTTGGTTTGCTCGGGGAGAATGAAGGGGAGGATTACGGCACTGAGGATATAGGAATCGGAAGGTTGCCGGTCTCTGACACGGTTCAGGCAGGAATAATGGTATCCAAAATCGGCAGATACCTTAATGATCCTGACATGGGAAGCTGGAAAAACGTGATATGCCTTGTTGCCGATGACGAGGACGGTAATATTCATATGTCTGATGCAGAAGGTCTTGCGAAACTCATTGAAGAAAAATCCCCTGCTATCAATACAGACAAGATTTACCTCGATGCCTACCCGCAGGTGACATCAGTGAACGGGCAGTCATACCCGGCCGTCACAAAGGCTATCAGCGACCGCGTGAACAGTGGTTGTCTGATCTTCAATTACACGGGCCACGGGAACGAGATTGGCCTGGCACATGAGAGGGTTGTGAAACCCGAAGATATTCTGTCGTGGCAGAACGGCCCGAGGCTTCCCCTTTTTATAACTGCCACTTGCGAATTCAGCCGGTTTGACGATACCGGTTATAATTTTGTGACCGGGATCAGATCAGGCAGGAATTCGGCCGGGGAGACACTTCTTCTGAGAAAGGATGGCGGAGCCATCGCTTTGATGTCGACAACGCGCCTGGCCTACTCGGCACCCAACTATACACTTAACAGGAATATTTATGACGCGGCTCTTGAAACAGATCCTGCAGGCAGAGCCAGGAGACTTGGCGATATAATAAGGATAGCAAAGAACAACTCGGGAAGCGGGACCAACAAGAGGAACTTCATACTGCTCGGCGATCCTGCCTTGCGTCTGGCTTTCCCATGGAACGGACAGGTGGTTACCGACTCCATCAACGATATGCCTGTTACCGGTGCCACCGACACACTTAAAGCCCTGTCTCTTATCACCGTATCGGGCCGGATTGAGTCATCCCCCGGGCAGACGGACAGCTCCTTCAACGGCACTCTGGCAACTATCGTGTTTGACAAGGAGACCAGGATGAAGACGCTGGCCAACGACGGCGGTCCGGCAATGGAGTTCAGGATGAGGAACAACATCCTCTTCAGCGGGAAAACAAGGATCGTAAACGGAAAATTCAGATTTACATTTATGGTGCCGCGTGAACCGGATTATTCCTATGGACCGGGAAAGATCAGTTACTATGCCTTCAACGACGAAACTGATATGAACGGCAGTTTCGGTGACATCATAGTTGGCGGTTTCGGTGGCCAGGCTTTAGCTGATACATCAGGACCCGTGATAAAACTCTACTTCAATGACACCCTTTTCAGGGACGGGGGCATTACTGATGCTTCTCCCAGGCTCCTCGCCATAATCGAAGATAAGGCCGGAATAAACACATCGGGGGCGGGCATAGGCCATGACCTGACTGCTTATCTCGATGGGGACAGGAACGGTTCAATCAATCTTAACAGTTATTTTGAAAATGATTTTGACAGTTACAGCAGAGGCAGGATAGAATACCCTTTTACAGGGCTGAGCGATGGCACCCATACGGTTACCGTGAAAGCCTGGGACAATTATAATAATTCGTCGGAAGAGACTATCACTTTTATCGTAAAAACTGATGCGGGCTTCATTTTAAGGAACCTTATTAACTACCCGAATCCCTTCCTGAACGAAACTCATATAACCGCCGGGCATAACCGGCCAGGCGAAACCATATCAGTTACGATAACCATTTACAACATGGCAGGCGGTGTGATCAGGATCCTTAAAGAGAACCTGCCGCCGAATGGCTACCAGCTCCCGCCTGTTGCCTGGGATGGAAACGACAGCGGTGGCAGCAGGACAGGAAAAGGCATCTATTTATACAGGGTAACAGCGACGGCCGGAACGGGCGAGACCGCAGTCATTTCGGGCCGGCTGATCATTTTATAACTGACACACAATATCCGGTGAAAAAACTTGTTTTATATAGCATAATCCTAAAAAGATCATATTCAGTATGAAAAATAAGGCGATTGCACTCCTTTTAGCTTTCATCTCTGTTTCCGGTATGTCAAAGTTGTCATCACAGGATCCGGATGTTCTCAATGCCATACAAACCGTGGTACCTTTCCTTACAATTGCTCCGGATTCCAGGTCGGGAGCCATGGGTGATGCCGGTGTTGCAACAAGTCCCGATATCTTCAGCATGCACTGGAACCCCTCGAAATTTGCGTTTATCGACGGCAAGGGAGGTGTGGGGATATCGTATTCTCCCTGGCTGAGGAACCTCGTGCCAGATATTGATATTGCCTATCTTTCGGGATACAGCAGAATAGACAGCAGGCAGGTGATTAGCGGAAGCCTCCTCTATTCGTCGCTTGGCGACGTGGTTTTTACTGATGAGTACGGAAACATGATGCAGGTTTTTAAAGCAAATGAGTTTTCAATCGATGTGGGCTACTCGCGGCTTTTCTCGGAGAAATTTTCGGGGGGAACAGCCTTCAGGTTTATTTATTCAAACCTTACCGGCGGCTACTATTCAGGAGGTGAGGCAACAAAACCGGGTATCTCCTTCGCCGCCGACATCTCAGGATACTACCAGACAGATGCGACTCTCTTCAGCAAGGATGCACTGTTTGCATTTGGTGTCAATTTCGCGAATATTGGCTCAAAAATGAGTTATTCCGATTCCCAGACTTCCGATTTCATCCCGATGACTCTGAGGCTTGGGACCTCGGGAACCATTGATCTCGATAATTTCAACCAGCTGACGCTCACCATCGATCTGGGAAAGTTCCTTGTTCCAACTCCCCCGGTATATAATGCCGATATGGAGATCGTGGCAGGAAAAGATCCGAATGTGTCGGTACCTGTAGCCATATTTCGTTCGTTCTACGATGCTCCCGGAGGATTCAAAGAGGAGATGCGTGAGATAACTTATTCCTTTGGTACGGAGTACTGGTACAACAATCAGTTTGCCATAAGAGCCGGTTATTTCCACGAGCATCAGACAAAGGGCAACCGCAAATATTTCACTGCAGGTGCCGGTTTCAAGCTTAAGGGATTCACTATCGATTTCTCCTACCTGATGCCAAGGACGAATAACCATCCTCTCGCACGGACACTCCGTTTTTCGCTGTCGTTCGACATTAATTCAATGAGGAACGTATCTTCTCCCACCTGATGAAAATACGTATCGGGCAGGGTATTGATTTCCACCGGCTCGAAAAAGGACCGGATCTGTGGCTCGGAGGTATTAAGATCCCTTCAGAACTGGGATGCGTTGCCCACTCCGACGGGGATGTCCTTCTGCATGCTCTGTGCGATGCACTGCTGGGCGCGGCCGGATTAAGGGATATCGGATACCACTTCCCCGACAGCGATGCTTCATACAGGAATATCGACAGCAAGATACTTCTTAAAAGAAGCTTTGACCTTATTAAGGAGAGAGGATTCACAGTAGTGAATACAGACAGCACCGTATGCCTTGAGAAGCCGAAGATCTCAGCCTTTATCCCGCAGATGAGAGAGGCTATTTCTGCAATTCTTGAAACCGCTCCGGAAGATATCTCAATAAAGGCCACAACAACCGAGAAACTGGGTTTTACAGGCCGTGGAGAAGGTGTTGTTGCTATCGCTGTGGCATTGCTTCGTCAATAATCTTATCGTCAGCCAGCCAGGGTATGGTTACCCTGAGCCCCGGAGTTCTTTCCATCTCCCTTTCGATAGCCTTCAGGGCGCCCTGGTTACGGGCCCAGCTCCGCCGTGCAATGCCGTTGTTCACGTCCCAGTGGAGCATCATCCTTAACCTTGTTCCGGCATTTTCAGACCCATCGAGCACCATCCCGAATCCTCCGTTTATCACCTCTCCCCAGCCTACTCCTCCCCCGTTATGAAGCGATACCCAGGTTGCACCCCTGAAAGCGTCGCCGATAACATTATGGACAGCCATGTCGGCCGTGTACTTCGAGCCGTCAGTAATGTCGGAGGTCTCCCTGAAGGGAGAATCGGTGCCTGAAACGTCATGATGGTCGCGGCCGATAACGACAGGAGCTGAAATCTTCCCTGATCTTATTGCGTTGTTAAAAGCGTCCGCAATGGCTGTCCTGCCCTGTGCATCAGCGTAGAGGATCCTTGCCTGCGAACCGACAACAAGCCTGTTCCTTCCCGCCTCGTTTATCCAGTGTAAGTTATCGGCCATCTGATGCCTGATATCGTCCGGAGCCTCTTTCATCATACCGGTAAGGGTTTCGGAGGCGATCCTGTCGGTTACTTCAAGGTCCGAAGGATCGTTTGAGCAGCACACCCATCTGAAGGGGCCAAAGCCATAATCGAAATACATCGGCCCCATGATATCCTGAACATACGAAGGGTACCTGAACTCTCCATCCGGATTCAGTATCTCGGCACCTGCCCGCGATGCCTCAAGCAGGAAGGCATTCCCGTAATCAAAGAACCTGGTTCCCCTTTCAGTGTGGCGGTTGATGGCCCTGACCTGTCTCCTGAGGGATTCCTTTACGAGTTCCCTGAACCTCTCCGGTTCGGCTGACATTATACTGTTCGACTCTTTAAAGCTCACTCCGGCAGGATAGTAACCTCCGGCCCAGGGGTTATGAAGGGAAGTCTGGTCAGAGCCCAGATCAACCATGATCTCTTCATCAGCCAGTCTCTCCCACAGATCAACTATGTTCCCGTTAAAGGCAAGCGATACAATCTCATTGCCGGCTCTCGCTTTTCTTACCTTTGCCATGAGGAGATCCATATCAGTAAAAATTTCGTCCACCCACCCCTGGGAATGGCGCTTCTCTGTTGCCCCGGGATTGACTTCCGCTATAATGGATGTAACGCCGGCAATCGAAGCTGCTTTGGGCTGAGCTCCCGACATGCCGCCCAGTCCGGAGGAGACGAAAAGCATGGGTTGTGAAGCGGTTCTGATTCCTGCCAGCTTTCTTGCGGCATTCATGATGGTAATGGTTGTCCCATGCACTATTCCCTGCGGGCCGATATACATATATGACCCTGCTGTCATCTGCCCGTACTGGGAAACACCAAGCGCATTGAATTTTTCCCAGTGGTCATGGGATGAATAGTTCGGGATCACCATGCCGTTGGTTACCACCACCCGGGGCGCACCGGGGTGCGAGGGAAAAAGTCCTGCAGGATGGCCGGAATAAATGACAAGCGTCTGCTCGTCGGTCATTTCCGACAGATACATCATTGTAAGCCTGTACTGGGCCCAGTTCTGGAATACCGCGCCGTTCCCGCCATAGGTAATAAGCTCATGCGGATGCTGAGCAACCGAAGAATCGAGGTTATTCGAGATCATCAGCATTATTGCAGCTGCGTCGCGTGACCGGTATGGAAAATCGTCGATATGGCGAGCCTTTATCTGATAGCCTGGACGGAACCGGTACATGTAGATCCTCCCGTACTCCTCAAGCTCCCGGAAAAACTCGCCGGCAAGGGTCCGATGAAATTTGTGGGGAAAATACCTGAGTGCATTTTTCACAGCCAGCTTTTTCTCCCCGGGGGAGAGAATATCCTTCCTTTTCGGAGCATGGCTGATATCGGGGTCGAAAGGGGGGACCTCAGGCAGATTGCCGGGTATCCCTTCCGCGATCATACTTTTAAATTCCGCGGCATTCATGATTCAGGAAAGATAAAAAATGTCCGGACGGAATCTTATTCCGTAACCTCTTCTAGATCTGAGTCTCCTTGATGATTTCGTCATCCACGAGGATGCGCCCGCAATATTCGCAGACAATGATCTTCTTCCTCGATTTAATATCAAGTTGTCTCTGCGGGGGAATCTGGTTAAAACAGCCGCCACAGGCGTCGCGCTGGACAGTAACGACAGCGAGTCCGTTCCTTGCATTGGAGCGGATCCTTTTATACGCTGTAAGAAGTCTCTCTTCAATGACCTGCTGAATAGTCTCCGAATTATTATACAATCCTTCCTCTTCCTTCTGGGTATCTGAAATAATCTCCTCCAGCTCATTCTGTTTGTTCTGCAGATCAGCTTTCTTTTCATTGAGGATTGCTTCTGAATCGGTTATGACCAATCTCTTCTCATCAACCTGAATATTGAACTCCTTAATTTTCTTATTGTATAACTCAATTTCAAGATTCTGATATTCAATCTCTTTTGAAAGAGAATCATATTCGCGGTTATTTCTGACGTTGTTCTGCTGTTCTGAATATTTTTTGATCAGACCTTCGGCTTCAGTGATCTCATTGTTCTTCTTCGAAATTGATTTTTCAAGGTTTACGACCTCCTCCCTCAGGTTGCCAAGCCTGGTCTCCAGTCCGGCAATTTCATCTTCAAGGTCCTGAACCTCAAGAGGCAGCTCACC
>DIKJ01000252.1:41085-47628 GCA_002424525.1 Bacteroidales bacterium UBA5621
AGTTTTTCCTCAACCGAGATCTCGGTTTCGTACGATTTTGTTTTTTCCATCTTAAAGATAATTTATCGGATTGCTATTTTTATTTGAAAACCGGAGTGCAAATTTAGGGAATTTTTTGATAATTAGGTCGTACAGGATCTCTGTTGCGAATTTTTCAGTCTCAAAATGTCCGGCATCGATCAGGAGGATCCTGCTGCAGGCTTCCATAAATGTATGGTACCTGACGTCTCCGGTTATGAAAGCGCCGGCACCTGACCTTATTGCATCGTTCAGAAGTGACGACCCCGAACCTCCGCACAGGGCAGTCACTATTACCGGCCGGCCGGTCAGTCCCGAATACCTTATACTCTTTGGACCAAAAACCGATGAAACCATTTCAAGCAGAGCCTTCTCCTCCACCGGTTCTGCAAATTCACCTTTACATCCGAGCCCCTCCTCCGTCGTGTCGTTTGCCAGAGGATAAATATCAAAAGCTGGTTCCTCATACGGATGAGAGCTTTTTAGTGCTTGTATTACACTCTCTTTAAGATGTGAGAACAAGATTGTCTCGAAACGGATCTCCTTTTCATGGTGAATCTTCCCTTTTTCACCCACGAAAGGAGAACTATCCGGTCCCGCCCTGAAGCTTCCTGTTCCGGTTAAGGTAAAACCGCAATAATCATAATTACCGATAAGTCCTGCTCCGGCTCCGAAAACTGCTTCCCTGACCATGTCGATATGCGACCCTGGCACGAAGGTGACAAGCTTAAGCAATCTCTCCCTGAGGGGTGACAGGGGTGTGACATTGCGGAGGCCAAGTTTTTCAGCCATTCTTCTGCTTACACCATTCCTGAAGACATCGAGGTTGGTATGCGAGGAGTAGATCGCAATATCATTCCGGAGAGCCTTTATTATAACTCTGTCGGTGGGAGAACTGCCTGTAATTTTCTTTATACCGCTGAATATGAGGGGGTGGTGCGAGATGATCATCTGACAGTTTTCGGAAATCGCCTCATCCACAACTTCTTCGGTGACATCGAGGGTCAGGAGGGCCGATGATATTTCTGCTTCCGGGTTCCCAACCTGGAGGCCCGAATTATCCCAGGACTCCTGGAATGATAGCGGAACCGTAGTGTCGAGCCAGGATGCTATATCCTTTACTTTCATATATAAGTCATTTTGATATCTGAGTTTTTATATATATAAGATGCTTAAATAACCTAAGCGTAAGTTTCTGGTTGCTCCGCCTACGCTAAAGCTTCGGTGGACGGAGTGGTTGCTGATTACTGATTACTGATTACTGATTACTGATTACTGATTACAGGCTGACAAAGAACCAGCAAATGGCAACCTGATATACATATATGACTTACCTTAAACAGGTATCAGACATTATCTCCCAGTTCAAGAAGCATCGATCTGATCCTCTGAAGGGATTCGCCTATCTGATGCTTGTATTCAGCCTCATCCCACTTACCGGACATCTTCCTTTTAACACCCGAAAGTGTCAAGCCTTCCTCCTTCAGAAGATGATGGATTATCCTCAGGTTCCTGATATCCCCGGCAGTAAACATCCTGTTGCCCTTCTTGTTCTTCATGGGCTTCAGAATGTCAAACTCGTTCTCCCAGAACCTTACAGTCGATACCGGCACCTCCAGCATCCGGGCTGTCTCGCCAATAGTGTAGTAAAGCTTTTCAACCTGTTTTTCCTTGTATGGCATATTTCCTTTGTAAGTGAGGGTAAGGAGGGCTAATCGAACGACTGGCCTGTTTTGGAAGCGATCTCAACCATTCTTTCATATTCTCCGGCGGTAAGATCGTTGAAGTAATAATTGACAGGATCCACGTGGATGCCATTTAGCATGACCTCGTAGTGCACGTGTGGTGCCACCGACATACCGGTGTTTCCCACAAAACCTATAACATCGCCTCTTTGTACCTTCTGTCCTTTCCTGACATTAAATCTGTCGAGATGGGCATAAAGCGAAGAATATCCGAATCCGTGATCGATGATGATGTGGTTGCCAAGCCCCCTTTTCGAGGCGAGTACGGCTGTTACCACTCCGTTACCCGTGGCGTAAATATCCGTTCCGGAAGGAGCTGTGAAATCCATGCCTGAATGAAACTTTATGATCTTATAGATTGGATGTATCCTGAGCCCGAATCCCGAGGCCGTGCGTGTAAGATCCTTGTTGGAGATAGGCATTATTGCGGGGATGCACTTCAGCATCTCCTCTTTATCCCTTGCAAGGCCGATAAGCTCATCGAACGATCTCGACTGGATATAGACCTGTTTTCTTATCCTGTCAAGTCTTTTGGCGGTCTCAAGAACGATGGCTGAATTATTAAATCCTTCTAACTCCTTGTACCTGTTCACTCCTCCGGTACCACCCTCACGCAATGTCGAGTGAACCGGTTCAGCTTCGAAAATTGTCCTGTAAAGGTTATCATCCGTCTCCTGAAGGTGACTGATAACCTTTTCGATGGTTCCCATTTCTTTCTGCATAAGAGAGTACTGGATCGTCATCTGTTCAATCTCGCGTTTCAGAGCCTTCTCTTCAGGGGAATCAAACAAAATGGTAAAAATGAAACCATAGATTGCCGCAACGATCAGAGACCCTACAAAATAAGCCAGAAACCTCAGCAATACAGCTTTGTAGCTAAGACGCACCTTGTCAAAGCTTAACGAGTCGGGATTGAACTTATATCTTGTGTTGGCCATTGTGCAGCAAAGATAAAAAAATTGGTCAAATCTCTGACAAAAGTTTAAATGACCCGATACATCTGACTCTGCAGAAACCGGTTATCTGAGCTTCAATCTTGAGGACAGGGTCTGTATCATCTCAAAATATTCCTCCTCGCTCAGATCATTATTGAAATAATGGAGCGGATTCCTGTTCTGGCCGTACAGATCAATCTGATAATGAAGATGAGGTCCCGATGATGTGCCTGAACTGCCGCTCAGTCCTATCAGATCACCCCTTTTAACATTCATATCCAGAGATACTTTAATACTGCTCAGATGTCCGTATGTTGTCTGGAATCCATAACCATGATCGATTACGACGAAATTCCCGAATCCTCCGGAGCTCCATCCGGCTTTGATAACTTTGCCTGACCCGGTTGCGTGAACCTCAGTTCCGTAAGGAGTATTGAAATCCTGTCCGTGATGCCACTGTGGTGTTCCGAGTACCGGATGCCTCTCCCTGAATTTCACGCCGTCGCCAAGCCTGTAGATCGGGTTTACCGGGCTGATGTACGGAAGATATTCCATCTCCCGTTTCCATTCATTCCTTCTTTCCTCAACGCTCCTGAACGATTCAATCTGGATGTTCGTCCTGCTTTTAATCTCTTCCGTCCTGGCCCTGTATTGTATCATGAGGCCGGTGTTTGTATAACCGTAAAGGTCCATGAATCTGTCGACACCTCCGAACCCGGGGTTCCTCAAAGATTCGGGTATGCTGTCCATGTCGAGTATCGGCCGGTAAAGGACATCATCCGACGACCTCAGCCGGCTGAGGGCTTCCACCGACTGGTCCATCTGTCGCCCGAGCATGGAATACTGCAGTTTCATATTGGAGAGCTCCTGCTGAAGCATTTTATCCTTGGGTGAACCGAAAAGATGGTGAAAGAGTGATACATACAGAAACGTGACAGCAACAGAGGCAAGTGCCCAGAAAAGGAGGCGCCTTATTCTGATCCTCCAGGGAAGACTTACTTGCTTGAATTGCAGATCGTTGAGGTCGAGAAAATAATTCCGGTCACGCATCCGGGTTAACTGTTATTCCAACTTTTTCTTGCTTAAGCGACAAATCTAAATCAAAAAAATTAATTTTACAATCAATTTTACGGTTTATTTCCATAATTATATGATCATTACGATGAAGGCTCAGGAGCTGAGGAATTTCTTCCTTGAATTTTTCCGGTCGAAGGGACACCTGATTGTTCCCTCTGCTCCGATGGTTGTCAGGCACGATCCCTCCCTGATGTTCACCAACGCAGGGATGAATCAGTTCAAGGACATATTTCTCGGCAATCAGCATCCTCCGGATAAAAGGATAGCGAACTCCCAGAAATGCCTCAGGGTGTCAGGCAAGCACAACGATCTTGAGGAGGTGGGGCATGACACCTATCACCACACGATGTTTGAGATGCTCGGCAACTGGTCGTTCGGCGATTATTTCAAGAAGGAAGCCATTGAATGGAGCCGCGAACTGCTGGTCGACAGGCTCGGGATACCCGAGGAGAGGCTCTACGTGACCATCTTTGAGGGCAACAGCCGGGAGAATGTCCCGCGCGACGATGAAGCATTTATGCGCTGGGAGAAATGCCTGACTGATCCCTCCGGCAGGATACTTGAAGGCTCTAAGAAAGATAATTTCTGGGAGATGGGGGAAACGGGGCCGTGCGGACCCTGTTCGGAAATCCATGTTGACATAAGGGATGATGAGGAGCGGAGAAGAGTGCCCGGCCACCAGCTTGTTAACAAGGGAGATCCGCAGGTAATAGAAATATGGAACCTGGTATTCATACAGTATAACCGCCGGTCCGACGGGAAGCTTGAAACACTGCCCTCGAAGCATGTCGATACAGGCATGGGGTTTGAAAGGCTTTGCATGATCCTGCAGGGTGTAAAATCGAATTACGACACAGATCTTTTTCAGCCGGTTATAAGGGAGATCTCGAAGATTACCGGAAAGGAATACGGAGTCAGGGACTCCTGGGACATAGCTCTCCGGGTCATTGCCGATCACCTCAGGGCAGTCGCCTTCTCGGTCGCCGACGGACAGCTTCCTTCGAACAACAAAGCCGGCTATGTAATCAGAAGAATACTGCGAAGGGCGGTGAGATACGGTTATAACAACCTTGGCATGGAAGAGCCGTTCATCCACCGTCTTGTTCCTGTGCTCTCAGAGACCATGGGCAGTTACTACCCTGAGCTGGACGCAGGTAAGGATCAGATATCCAGAATAATATATGAAGAAGAGAGCGCCTTCCTCAGAACACTGGGGCGCGGCCTCAGACTGATCGAAAAGACGATATCTGACCTCAAAAAGGAGGGCACGGCACTACTGCCCGGGAAAACAGCATTCGAGCTGTACGACACTTTCGGATTTCCGGTCGATCTTACCCGCCTGATACTCAAAGAACAGGGAATGGATCTTGATGCTCCCGGATTTGAGAATGAGATGAAGAACCAGAAGGAGCGGTCGAGAGAGGATGCTTCAGTCGAAGCCGGCGACTGGATAACAGTACGGGATATCGAGGGCACTGTTTTCACAGGGTACGAAACTACAGAAGATAATGTGCTGATCACCAGATACAGGAAGGTGAATCAGAAGGGCAAACAGGCATACCATATCATTTTTGACAGAACACCCTTTTATGCTGAGGCTGGTGGACAGGCTGGCGACTCGGGCATTCTCCGTTCAGCGGATGAGTCCATCGGGATAAAAGATACCATAAAGGAAAATAATCTTATCATACACATAACCGAAAAGATGGTTTCTGATCCGGCGAGTCCCTTTAAAGCTATTGTCGACCGTGAAAAACGACAGATGACCGCAGGAAACCATACTGCAACCCATCTCCTCCATCACGCATTAAGGGCCGTTCTTGGAAACCATGTTGAGCAGAAAGGATCGCTTGTTACACCCGACAGGCTCCGGTTTGATTTCAGCCATTTCAGCAAGCTCACCAGGGAGGAGATTGAAAAGGTCGAAGGGATGATAAACCGCCTCGTCAGGCAGGATATTGACAGCAAGGTGACTGATGGTCTGCCGATGGGAGAGGCAAAAACCATGGGAGCAATGTCGCTCTTCGGGGAGAAATACGGGGATACCGTAAGGGTTGTGGAGTTCGGTGACTCGGTCGAGCTGTGCGGCGGAACCCATGTCAGCAGTACCGGAAGCATTGGTATCGTGAAAATAATATCGGAAGCTGCGATCGCGGCAGGCGTCAGAAGAATTGAAGCATTTACCGGCGCCAGGGCCGAGGAATACATCAACGAGAGACTCTCTGCCCTGAACGATATCGCTTCCCTGCTGAAGAGCACCGGAAATGTCAGGGAGAGTGTGGAAAAACTTATCTCAGAAAACTCTTCACTCAGGAAGAGCCTTGAGAAGTTTGAGGCTCAGGCAGTGAAAACTATGATCAGGAGCCTCGAAGAGAATGCCGTACAGATAAATGGCATTACCCTGCTTGCGGACCGCGCCGACAACCAGTCTGCCGATATGCTTAAGAATGTCGCCTTCGGGGTCAGGAACAGATCCGACAACACCGTTCTGGCAATAGGATCAGAGAGCGGGGGCAAGGCTCATATACTGATTATGGTGAGCGATAAGCTGGTGAAAGAGAGGAACCTCAGTGCCGTAAGTATTATAAAGGAGATCTCGGGCGAGATAAGGGGAGGCGGCGGAGGACAGCCATTTTTCGCCACCGCCGGAGGAAGCGACCCCGGGGGAATTGACAGGGCTCTCGGGAGAGTTAAGGAGTATTTGAAAAGGTTATAACCCCCCGGTTTTTTTGTACATTTGAAACTTTCCGTTCAGAATGAGAAGACCA
>DIKJ01000020.1 GCA_002424525.1 Bacteroidales bacterium UBA5621
CGTTATGCCCATCCACAACCGCCGTTGTCGGGCTCTCCCTTACAATCTCAAACCTTGTGACAGGATTGAGAATACCATCTTTAATTCGGTCAAGATAAATGTTCTTCAGGCGGTTTGCCCCGTGGGAATCAAACCCGAGCCTGTCGGCCCACAGCAGAACGTCAGCAACAATCCCGGCATCCTCAGGAGGAATGCCTGCTTTCACCATGACAGACTCCATGAATCTCTCAACCACTTCGAATTCAATGTATTTATGCACCATCAGGATCTCTTTTTATATTATGGTTAATAATGTTTTGCCTGACTCAAAGTTAAAACTAAATGTCGTTTAAAAAAAACCAGCTATCTTAAGAGTTCGTTTTTATGGGATACCGCTGAGAGATGAAAGGACCAGCAATTTCACTGATACTGAATTATATTCTTTCTTTAACCCTGTTTGCATTTGTAGCAGGAACAACCGTCATCCATGGGCAGGTTCTGCAGAATCGTGCTGCCCAGGATATGATTAAGTCGGGTATTGATAATATTTATAATCTCGAATTCGAGACTGCTGAGAGGGTGCATTCAAGGCTGGAGGCGATGTATCCCGGACATCCGGTTATTCTGCTTTTTAACGGCATGATGACATACTGGAAAAACTACCCTCTTGTTCCGGGCTCAGAAGGCCGGACCTCTTTTGAGGCCGATCTGCGAAATTGCATTCAGTTGTGTGAACGGGAAGAGTATCCGCCTGAATATGAAGCCGAGATCACACTGGCAAATATATGCGCGAGAGGATTACTTCTGCTGTTTTATTCCGATAACGACATGAGCATGAGTGTAATACCTCTTGCCGTCGGAACATATAAATACGTGATGAGATCTTTTGAACTGGCCTCCGCATATGCTGACTTTTACTATTTCACGGGATTGTATAATTACTACCGCGAAGCTTATCCTCGGTTTTACCCGGTTTACAGAGCTCTGGCCGCACCTTTTCCGCGTGGCGATGAGGTTAAGGGGCTGACGGAGCTGGCAAAGGCGGCTGAATCTGCAATATTTCTGAGCGCTGAATCATATTTTATTCTTTCCTGGATATACAACGGATATGCAAACGATTTTATAAAATCAGCGTTATACAGCAAGATCCTGGCCGGCCGTTATCCTGAGAACCTTTTGTTCAGGGCTTATCATATCAGGAACCTTCTTCTCCTGAAAAGATATAACGAGGCTGAAGAGATCATTAGTTCAACCGGTAAGACAGATAACAGATTCTTTAATGCTCAGCTGATGGTTTTTAATGGTATACTCCAGGAAAAGAAATACAGGAATTATACCCGTGCCCGCGAACTGTATGAAGAGGGGATAGGCGATCTGGTACTGATTGGCAGTTATGCCAATGAGTTTGCTGCCTATGCCTATTACGGATTAAGCCGAATCAGCGACTTTACGGGCTACAAAACCGGAAAGAGGATTTACCGTAAAAAAGGGAACGATCTTGCAGATTTTAAAAAGGTGAACTTTGATTAACGCTCTTACTCTATTTACCGATACAGAAAATATTTTCTATTGAATATCTGTCTTTTATGAATGGTAGGTACAAATAAGGTACAGGTTTTTTTTGCCTAGGTATACGATACCCTGAAATAAATTTTGTAGGATTCGCGAAATGAATCTATCTTCATTGCAACAGTTACACGCACAGCTGGAAGGGTATGCGCCCTTTGCTCTGCACGCTCTCGGCCCACGGTCAATCCTTAACGCAACGGATAGAAAAACCACTGGCTTTCTGTCGGGAACCGTTGCTGAAAGAAGTATTATCAGAGAACATTACCCAATGGTAGGCATGATTTAAAGAGCTCTGCCAATACGGAGTTGCAGTCCACCATCTTGATTACAGCAAACTCACTTATATTGACCAGGGCTGTTTGGTCCCGGTCGTTTCGTGTGCGTCTGGGCGCACTTAATCTTTAATGCAACGTATGTAAAAACCATCAATTTTATTACTACCATATCTGTCTATGGTACTTACAGTATAGGTTAATCCTCGGTCCCATCCTTGAGTGTCTGATTTTGGTGTGGATGTCCACCAATAAGATTCTTGCCCGAGAGAAACAAAAGCACCGGATTTGTTAAGATAACCACCCGGGAGTGCTGTAAATTTGCTTGAATTCGTTGCCCCCGCATTTGGACTTGTCCAATGAGCAGTTCCTATCTCTTTTAACATTCCGCCCTCAATGGTTCCTCTGAACCCGACATCATCCGCTTCAGCCTGCGACATTCCAAGAGTAACTTCCATCTGTTTCCATTCGTTATCAGAGGGAACGTGCCATCCGGCAGGGCAAAGCTTTCCACTATTTACAGCATTCCAATTATACATTGCTCCATAAATTGCCCTGTTGCTGACATCATTATTATACCAGCAATAACCGGTCGTTGTCAGGTTAATCCAATCATTTGAATTTGCTACATTAGGGATTGACGTACCATTGTTCAAATTTGTGGTTTTCAGGTTTTCAGCCATCCAAGTCTGGGTGCCGATGACTACCGTCTTATAGACATTGCCGTCAATATCCGTAACGGTCAGGGAGTCTTCATCTTTCTTACAGCCGGTTACCAGTAGTGAAACCGTTGCAACCAGCACAAGCAGGTAAACCGGGAATTTAGGATTCTTTTTCATACGGTCATTGAATTAAAGGTTATTCCATTTAAAGAAATGTTTTTGGGATATTACTGTACCACGGAGGTATAATTTGTTCTAATATATAAAAAAAAATAACATCATAATATTAGTAAAGCATTTTATGATAAAAAATTAAATCATCTGCTTTCTGTTGAACACCATAAAACTGGAATCCTTCGGATTTCGATCTGCTAAATGCTGAATTACAGTGCTATATGTTGTTGGAATCAATTATATTATTGATCTTAGCCTGGCCGCTTATGTCAATAAAGATCATCCCGGCAACAATTATACTATCAATCTGGTCTTCATGAATCAGCCGGTCCAACACCAGCCTGTTAATGCCATATTTTCTGCTGAACTGGCATTTAGTTATTGTATTTATCTATTTACCGATACAGAAATTCCTGAAGATATTATCTAAGATTTCGTCGCTTGTGATCTCCCCGGTGACCTCCCCCAGATAATGGATAGCCTGCCTCAGGTCAATGGCGATCAGATCCTCAGGCAACTTTTCATCAATTCCCGAAATGATCCTGCCAAGGCTTTTTGAAACATTAATCATCGCTTCATAATGCCTTATATTAGTAATAATTACATCGTCTGATTTTAATTTTTTCTTTACTGCCAGATCATCGACTTCCCGGCGCAGTTCATCAAGTCCGGTTCTTTGCTTTGCCGAAATAAAAAGGAGCAGCTCATCCTCCTGAGTTATGATCTGCTCCTTTAATGAGGCTACTCCGCCTGATGATAACAGGTCACTTTTATTGATCAGAATTATCAGTGAAGTTCCTGATCCCTTAAGGATATCCCTTACATTGCTTATCCGCCGGTTTATCGGCCCTGCCTCATCAAGGATGTCATCTACAAACAGTACCACCGATGATTGCCCGATCTTTTCGTGTGTCTTCCGGATCCCCAGGTTTTCAATCACATCTGAAGTATCTCGTAAGCCGGCAGTATCTGTAAACCTGTATTCCACACCGTTAATAATAATAGTATCTTCAATGGTATCCCTGGTTGTACCGGGTATCTCCGAAACAATAGCCCTCTCTTCATTAAGCAGTGCATTGAGCAGTGTCGATTTGCCCGAGTTGGGCTTGCCTATTATTGCTACAGGGATGCCGTTCTTTATCGCATTACCAACACTGAAAGACGAAGCAAGATCATCCGTCAGTCCTTTTGCCTCCATTATGATCTTCATGAGTTCCTGCCGGTCTGCAAATTCCACATCTTCCTCGCCGAAATCGAGCTCGAGCTCAATAAGTGAGGCAAACCTCAACAGCACCGATCTCAGCTTTGCGATTTTGGCCGAGAATCCTCCGCGCATCTGGTTCATTGCGATATCGTGTGAGGCTTTTGAGGATGAGGCAACCAGATCAGCCACAGCTTCAGCCTGCGAGAGATCCATTTTTCCGTTGAAGAATGCCCTCTGCGTGAATTCGCCGGGCAGTGCAGCAATTGCCCCGTACCTGAGAAGCAGCTCAAGCACCCTGGTGATAATATACTTTGATGCATGGCAGGAGATCTCAACAGAGTCCTCGCCGGTGTAAGAGCGGGGGGCCCTGAAAACTGTTAATAACACCTCGTCGATTATTTCTAATCCATCCCGTATCTCCCCATGAATAACCATGTTCCCGGGTTGTTTGTTGATATCCAGAGTCTTATCAGACGCGAAGAATACCCTTTCAGTAATGGTAAAACTTTGCGGACCACTCATCCTGATAACCGCTATTGCCCCGCCGGCTGAGGTTGCCGGTGCACATATAGTCTCTCCCTTCCTTAGCATTATTGCTTACTTTTATCCCTGGTGCACAAAATTAGAATTTAAAACCCTACTTTCCTGTTGCATGTTAGAAAAATAATCCTAAAATTCACGGCTTTAATTTTTTATCGTGTTATCATGGATAAAATCTTTGGATTTATTGCGCCGGTCCTGATCTTTTTACTGATCCTCCTATTAAATGCGGTATTGCCGGGCAAATGGGTCATCGGGTACATAAAAAGACCTGGCACCGATGAAAGAATGAAATATCACATAAATGGGATTTACGTTTTCCTGGTGCTTGTCCTGTTGTGGTTTATTCTTGGATATTCGGGTATCGTTCCATTTGATTTTCTGTATAATTACCGGTGGTACGGGCTTGCCGGAGCATTCATCACCGGAATGATTTTTTCTATCGCTGTCGTTCTGCCCTTTCCGAAAGTCAGAAAGTCGTTCCTTGCAGATCTTTTTCTTGGCAGAAAAGAGAACATTCAGATACTGAAGGGGCGGATCGATCTGAAAATGTGGCTCTATCTGGCAGGTGCCATCATGCTTGAGCTGAATGTTTTGAGTTTCACAGCTCATCATCTGATCACTTACGGAGAACTGGCTTCCCCCGGCATTCTTCTGTCTGCTGCATTGATCACTTATTTTGTTGTTGACTATCTGATATTTGAAAAGGTTCACCTTTATACTTATGATATCTTCGCGGAACGGGTTGGCTTCAAGCTTGGCTGGGGCTGTCTCGTTTTTTATTCATACTTCTATGCAATTGCTTTATGGTCAACAGCAGCTTTGCCTGATCCCGGCACACCGGTCTGGCTGCTGGTAATTTATATCGCCATTTTTCTGTCAGGCTGGATCCTGGCGCGCGGCGCCAATATGCAGAAGTATTTCTTCAAAAGGCACCCCGACAAACCCTTCCTGGGCATTGTCCCTGAGGTTATTACAGATAGAAAAAACAGACTGCTCGTGAATGGTTTCTGGGGAATAAGCCGCCATATCAACTATGCCGGCGAAGTTTTAATGGCTACCGGGATCGTGCTCTGCACCGGATATCCGGGAATGATATGGCCATGGCTCTACCCTCTCTATTATGTTCTTCTTCTGTCGACCCGCCAGTACTATGATGATAAGAGATGCGCATTGAAATACGGGGATCTGTGGGCTGAATATGTCAGAAAGGTCCGGTACCGGATAATCCCGTATATCTACTGAAAAGATCTGAAAAGGAGCTTTACCCTAATATCTGATTGTCAATCCCGTACATTTTACGGGTTGTATCTCCCATAATGTTTACTGCTGTTTTCAGCGGGATTATTCTGTGCATGAAGAATGATGCGATCCTGTTGCCCCTTCCGGTTATAAAGGAGGGTTGCTTCCCCAGTCGTCTGAAGCACTCAACTGCTACCTGCTCCGGACTAAGGACTGCAGGTGAAAAAAGGCTTGTTTTTGCCGGACGGGAATTGATGTAACCGGGCGTCGATGTGGCGCCTATTCCTTCAGAGGCACCGGCAACCAGCGCTTTTCCTCCGTATTTTTCCCTTTGTCCCATACACGAATATAGTTTAATTTGAAGTGCAATCTTGACATCTTGTGATTTAAATGCTACTTTTAATTAGGGATTCTCAGGTTAATCCCGGGAGTCCGATGACATAACTTTAAAAAATAATTCTTTGTTAATCTGATCATTATGAGAAAATTCATTATTCTGGTAATTTTTTGCTCTGCAGTGCTTGTCACTGCCTTTCTGCCTGAAACTAACCCATCCGCTGAAATCACTAACGGACTGATAAGGGCCAGTCTCTTCCTCCCAGATGCCCAAAACGGCTATTACAGGGGAGCAAGGTTCGACTGGTCAGGACAAATATCTGAACTTACATTCGATGGTCATAACTACTTTGGCAAGTGGTTTGACAAATACGATCCTGTTATACACGATGCAATAATGGGTCCTGTCGAGGAGTTCGGCCCGCTTGGGTACCGCGAGGCAGTGACGGGAGATGACTTTATCATGATCGGGATAGGTGCCCTTAAGAAACCCGAAGAGAAGAGCCATAACAGGTTCGGTTACTATGAGATCGTCAACCATGGAAAGTGGAAGATAAGACAAAAAAAGGACCAGGTACAATTTGTCCATAATCTTGATCATGGCGGTTATTCTTACGAATACACCAAGACCGTAAGGCTCGTTAAGGGGAAACCTGAAATGGAAATATCACATATCCTGAAGAATAAGGGGAAAAACCCGATTAAGACAAATGTTTATAACCACAACTTTTTTGTAATCAACAACCAGACTACAGGGCCGGGCTTTGTTGTCAGGTTTCCATATAATATCTCCGGAGAAGGTCAGGGTTTCGGCACGATAGCTTTAATAAAGGAAAACACAATAAGCTTTAGCCGAAAGCTCACACAGGGCGAAACTGTGTTCTGCGGCGCACTTAAAGGCTACAGGAATCTTCCTGAGGATTACGATGTAAGGATCGAAAATAATACAACAGGAGCAGGGGTGAGGATCATGGGAGACAAACCCCTTTCACGGCTGGTATTCTGGGCTGCTCCGGCAACCCTGTGCCCCGAGACGTTCATTGATATTGACATCGATCCCGGCAAACAATTCAAATGGAAGATCAGTTATGAGTTTTATTCGTTGGAACCAAAGCAATAAACAGATAGAAAAAACACACCACAGAAATGACTAATTACAGCAGAAGGAATTTTCTCAGGGCCTCTCTGATGGGTGGGGTGGGTTTAACCCTGGCAAGCCCGGCAAAAGATTTCCTGGCATCAACAGCACCGGAATTACCTGCCTCAACGGTCTCACTTACAGCAGGCGGCGACAGGGCCGATATGGTCTTCAGGGCGCTGCAGCCTTTTTCAGAGGAGATCAGGAGGGCAATAGGGAAGCGTCGTGTGGTCCTGAAGGTTAACAATGTCCTGATTTACGTCCCTCTTGCATGCACTCATGCTGATACCCTGGAGGGTATTCTGGAGTTCCTGAAGTCAATAAAGAAACTTAACAATGTCATTATTGCCGAATCTTCTGCCAGTGCATCGACAATGGAGGGCTTTGATAATTACCGATATTTCAGCTTGTTGTCAAGGTATCCCGTTAAGCTTGTCGATCTCGATAATGAGCCTTACAAATTAATGCACGTTATTGATGAAAAGGATTTCAGACCTCGCCAGATCAGAGTCTCAGAGATAATACTGGATCCGGATTCCTATACCGTATCAGTAGCCCGGATGAAGACTCACAACACAGTCGGGGCCACACTCTCATTGAAGAATATCGTATTCGGATCACCCATAAAGGATAAGGGATTCACTCTTTACAACGAGGATCTAAGGTTCACGACACTGGCAAAAGAATCGAAACCGGGAGCTGTCAGCTACAAGCGGCTGATCCACGGGGGAGGATTCCACGCTGTCAATTATAACATGGCAATGCTTGCGCAGAAATTACATCCTGACCTGGCAATTATTGACGGGTTTGAAGGAATGGAGGGAAACGGGCCGACACTTGGAACTCCTGTCAGGCATGGGGTGTGTGTTGCAAGTCAGGACTGGCTTGCTGCTGACAGGGTGGGTGTGGAATTGATGGGAATTGATTTTTCAAGAATAGGATATCTGAACCACTGCGCCATAATGGGCATGGGAGTGGCTGATCTGGCCAGGGTAGAGATAGTAGGGGAGAATCTCAAAGATCATATCAGGAAATATGAAATGCCCCCGAATTTTGAGAGACAGGGTGCCTGGATGAATCCGAAAGCCTGAAGGTGCGTGTTATTCATAGATATAACCGGCAAAAGGACTTGTTCTTATATTTTGATATCTATATATTTTGCTTTTATCATATTCTATTTTTTATATATTAAAGATTCTTATATATGAAGGAAAAACAAGCATCATCGGAAATCAGTCGCCGGGAGGCGATGAAACTGTTAACAGCAGGCTCTGCAGCAGGAATCATCGGCCTGTTCGGTGCTCCTGCCGCCAGGGCTGCTACTCAAACCAAACCCTCGTACGCAAAAGGGATGCCCCCGGTTAAGATAAAGAGCGTTAAGGCAATAGCCACGGCACCTGAAGGCTCGAACCTTGTCCTGGTAAAAGTGGATACTACTGAACCGGGACTCTACGGGCTCGGTTGTGCTACTTTTACCCAGAGGGCCGTTGCCGTAATTGCTGCAATCGACAGCTATCTCAACGACTTTTGCGCAGGAAAGGATGTCGATAATATTGAAGATATGTGGCAGTCTGCATTCGTAAGCTCATACTGGAGGAACGGTCCTGTTCTGAATAACGCTCTCAGCGGGCTCGATATGGCCTTATGGGATATTAAAGGGAAAAGGGCTGGTATGCCTGTCTACCAGCTTCTCGGCGGAAAATGCAGGATAGCAGTCGACTGTTATGCCCATGCAAGCGGCCCGTCTCCTGAAGCACTTGCCGATCGGGTCCAGCAGTTCATGGATCAGGGCTTCCGTCACGTACGGATTCAGCAGGGCGGCTACGGCGGGGTAGGAACAGTCAAGCAGCAACCCGACTTTAAACAGGCAGGCTTCGGCAGGGAACAGGATCAGTTCATGAACCAGGGAACCTACCTGAGAAATGTACCGGTAATGTTCGATGTCGTAAGGAAAAGATGCGGTGAGGAGGTTGAACTTCTGCACGATATCCATGAACGGGTGGAACCGATTGATGCAATAAACCTCATTAAACAACTGGAGCAGTATCACCCGTACTTTATCGAAGATCCCTTTTCACCGGAAAATATGAAATGGTTCAGGCATCTCAGAACCCATACAACCGTTCCGATAGCAATGGGTGAACTCTTTAACAATTACAATGAATTCCGGGACTATATGGTCGAACAACTGTTCGACTATATACGAATACATATTTCGCAGATAGGCGGCATAACACCGGCAATGAAAATTGCCCGGCTCGGAGAGTGGTTCAATATCAAAACTGCATGGCACGGACCCGGAGACGTTTCCCCGGTGGGACATGCCGCCAATGCTCATATTGACCTTGCCGTCTGGAACTTCGGGATCCAGGAATCACACTTCTGGAATGAAAAGGCGCAGGCGGTCTTTCCCGGGTGCCAGACCTACAATAACGGATATATGTATATCAACGAAGCCCCCGGCCTCGGTGTTGATATAAATGAGAAGGAAGCTGCAAAATACCCGATAGGAACAAGGTCAAACTGGACAGTCCGAAAGAGCGACGGTACGATCATAAGACCCTGAGCAGAATTACCGCTCAAGGTTCTGGACAGTGAAGAATGAATCCTCTGCAGTAACACCGGCCGAAATGGATGTATAAAGTATCTCTGACTTCCGGTTATTCCTGTGATTCGTGGCAGTCATATGCTCATAAGTGTATTTCCCGCCAGGCAAAGGATAGACGCTTTTTATTTCAATAGTTCTGGAGTGCTCATTATCAAAATTATAGAACTCCATCTTAGTAAACTGGTAATCACTGGTCCGTACATAGCTTATTTTTCGCGAGTATCCGTATTCATCTGCCTTTTCATCACTAACGGGAGTACTTTCAATGATCCATTGATTGTTTTCGCCAGAACCGGGGAGATGCCTGATCCGGAAATCTGACAGGGGAGATGATGTCATATCGGCATTTGTGAATTCCGAGCTCATAAAACTCTTGCCCTTTTCACTGCTTACGATGCGCCTGGTCCTCTTAAGTGCCGGCAGGTAGATCCACATCTCATCACCTGATTCTTTATTGTCGAAAATAAGCATGGCGGTTCCCCTGACATCAGCCGGCTCAAGGAACTTTATCATCCTTTTCTCAAGCCCGTCAGGATAGCTTTTGCTTGTCATGCTTACTTTCCTGCTCCTTATGGCTCCATTCTTTTCCGTTATGGTCAGTTCAATATCCGCCCTTAGCGAGCCGGTTAATGTCAGATCCCGGCTTTTATCCATAATCTGCTTAGCATCAGGAAGCTGCGCCGACATTTGCAACAATGGCAGGGTCAGCAACGGTAACATTATCAAAAATCTCTTCATCTTCATCTTTTTTGTTTTTTACATTAAATTTTAAATCTTTTAAATCCCAACGGTCGATCTCCTTTTCAATAAAAGCGGGCCTGAAATGCATCATGAAGGCCGGGATCACTATTATCGCAAACAGGAGGCACGAGCCGATGGAAAGCAGAACCATATATCCGAAATACCTTATCGAAAGGAATCCGGAAAAGAGGGTGGCTGAAAAGCCGGCCATCACACTCAGCGCATTGATCACTATTGTGCGGCCGGTGGTCTGGAAGGTCTTCCTGATAGCCTGGGTGCTTGTTAATCCTGTTCTCAGCTCGCTTCTGTACCTCCAGAGATACTGGATCGTGAAATCCACACCCACACCTATCATTATGGAAGAAAGAAGGGCAGTGGCGGCATCAACCGGTATTCCCGCTGCACCCATGAAACCAAACTGTATAACGATTGAAGCAGACAGGGGAATGGATCCGATAAGGCCGCCCCTGACAGACTTGAATATTATTGAAAGAAGGATAAATACAGTAATAAGGGCAAAAAGGAGGGAGGTGACCTGTCCCTGTATGATCTTCTGCGCAAAATCTGCCATTATGATGGCGTACCCTCCGATTGTTACATTAGCAGGAAAATCAGCAGTATAAGTTCCTATTTCATCCCTCACTGTCCGGATGACAATGTTTTCAGGCTCAGACAGTTTGACCAGGATATGAGCCTTCGTGTTTTCAAAATTCATCAGCTGGCTGAAATCGTCAGGATCACCGCTCATATTGTAAAGCTCAAACATCTGGGCAATAGCCTCCCCCGATGAGGGTATCTTATCATACCCTTCATCCCCCGGATCAAACAGGGCTTTACTCATCTCCCTCACAACATCGGATACTGAAAAAACATTGCCCACGCCCTTTAGCGATTTAATATGTGCTGTCAGATTGTCAATCCGGCTCATCAGGACAGGATCCATGATCTCGCCGCTGATCATCACCGATATTGTCTGTGACCCTCCGAATTTGGTATTTATTATCTCAGAAGCCTTCCGGACCGGATGTTTTGACGGAAAATAGTTCTCCTGATTGGTATTTATCCGTAGAAAAAAGATACCTGCTGAGAAGAACAGCGTTATTATTCCAGAGATTATCAGTACCCGTCCGGGGCGCCTGATCACAACCTCCGATATCCCGGTGATTGCCCGGTCGATCAGATCGCGACTCTCTTTTGCAGATTGAAGTTTTATGCTGACCGGTTTTCTGAGATAAAGCAAGGCCGGTATAAACAGAAGACTAAGCGTCAGTGCAACGGTTATACCTATGGCTGCCAGCAATCCAAGCTGTTTTGCCGGTATTATCGAATGGGAGAGAAGACCAAGTATCCCTGCTATTGTTGTAAGCCCCGCGAAAAGAACAGGCTTGTTCAGGGAGCGGATCAATGATCGTATGCTCTCCCTTCTGGAAAGTGGGCTTACCGTATTCCGGATCTCTCTGAACCTTGAAACAAGATAAATTCCGTAATTATTTGCAACAGAGATTAGTATGACCGGCAGAAGAAGACTGATAATTGATATTTTCCATCCCAGAAGCGGAATCAGCCCCATGCTTGTTATGGTGGAGATCACAACAACGGAGAATGGCATGAGCACGCTCTTCCATTCCCGGAGGGTAAGCTTGAGTACCGTGAGCATTATCACCAGGGCCAGCGGGATCAGTACCAGTGCATCGCGGTTGACATCCTCCAGTATGTACCTCCTTATATATGGCAATCCTCCCGTGAGCATCTCTGAGTCGCCCTGCTGTGATGCAATAACCGAATCGATCCTGTTAAGGGTGATATGTTCAGGAACATTTTTGTTGATATTGCCTGTTATTGCAGCTGTAGTCAGGTCTGACGAGATTACAATATCGCGGGCGAACTTACTTTCAGCAATATCCTGTTTCAGACTGATGATCTCCTGATCACTCTCCGGGATCCTTCCAATAAGAGGATCCACGATCATCATCCCGTCACCGCTCCTGATATTCCTGGCAGTAAAAAGTGAGTTTCGTGTACCGATCCCATCCATTCTCGAAAAAGCTCTGTCAACATCCCTAATCTGTTGCAGATTGCCCGGGGTGATCATGGATGTATCAGAAAACAGTGCAATAACAAGATCCTGGCTGCCGAACTCTTTCTCAATCGAGTCGGTGGTAACCCTCGAAAGCATCGAAACCGGCACGTAATTCCTTATCTCGGGATCCGTTTCCGCTGAAGGTATCATCAGCCCGAAACCAATCCCCAGCAAAAGTGCTGCCGGGATAATAACCCATCTGTATTTAATGATAAAATCTGCCATTGCATCAGAAGTCTATTCTCAAAGAGAAGAAGAAAGCATTCATAAATTCATCGATAATATCGTACAGTCCACCTTCAGCTCCTGAGTAATACTCAAGACCAGCAGTAATTGTCAGCCCGTCAGCGGGTTTGTACCTGACCGACGGAATAATCAGAAGATCGCGGGAATTAAAATTATACATACCTGACAGAGAGGGGAGAAGCCTGCCATACAATGTTTCAGCTTCAATTCGCAATCCTGCAGAATGATAATGCCTTTTGAGCTGATTATTGTAAAGCCTGTTGAATGCCTCGGTCTGCATCCTCAGAAACTCCTGAGGATCAAAAGCCGGATCCATGAAAAGCTGAGCGAGCTCAGCCAGGTCAATCTCTCTTCCGATTAGCGGCTGGTAGGGTGACTCGTAAAAACTGAATATCCTCCTTCCCGAATATTCAGCCGTTATCCGGAAATCCCCGGGTGTCAGGTCAATCCCGGCAACCCACTCCAGCATGGGGAACGGAACCTCTTCGTTTCCTGTTTTTGCTTCCAGCGGCTTCGAATATGCCAAGGCACCCCTTATAACAGAAGTCGAAACTACCGCTTCGAAATCGATGCCTGCGCTGTTTATAATATATGGGACTCCCTTTATATTAACTGAAGGATTTAATGGATTGGAAAGGTCCGCAGAAACAAGCTTCAGTCCGGGCATCGGATCAGGTCCATGAAACCATTGTATCCCGGCATCCAAACCCCTCAGCAAAAAATCTGCTCTCAATCCGTACGAATAAAATCCGTTTTCTGACGATAGTCCCCATGGTAATTCAAGCGAAATATACTGCGGGATCTCCAGGGGGCGGGTCATCAGTATCGACGGATTCCATAAAGGAGCCGCAACAGCCGTAATTTTGAGTATTGGCGATGGCGTGAATACAAATTCGGATATGATATTGCCCAGGTCGCAATCCTCACGGTCGGGGGTGCGGAAAGAATAATCAACCGGATTGAATTTTGACAATGGGGTGAAGAAATCGGTCTTGCCCCATTTTACTATCTTTTTGCCAAAAGAGATACCGATTATCCTGTTATAATACATGCCCCAGGCCTCTTTCAGTTCCAGGCTTGTTACATTCTCCCCAAACTGCTGGCCCGTTCTGATCCTGACATCCGTAAAACCTCTGAAATTAAGATTGTTGCCCAGAGTTATATTAAGTGCTGCATCACCAAATAAAGCATTGACATCATGCTTATAATCTCCGGTACTCAGGAATAATCCCCCGCGGATAAATCCACCCGGGGTAAAGATCTTCTCCTGTGAACTCAGGGTTACCGGAAAAAGCAAAAGCATTGCTGCTATTTTCAGAATCTTCATCCTTCCTTGCATTAATTATGCAAAGATTGTATGAAGAATTAATCTGTGCGACCATCCCGCTTAATCCGGACGATATCTCACCCGGTAACAGGTCCTGACCGCTCGGGTGGTACTTACTCCGGAGTGGCATCCAGAACGGCTCTGTATTCGCTGGGTGTTTTGCCGGTGTAACTTTTAAAAAATGTGTTAAATGTTGATTTTGAATTGAATCCGGAATCAAAGGCGATAGCCAGAATAGTGTAATTCCTGTAAAGAGGGTCTGACATTCTGCAGATAACTTCCTTTACCCTGTACTCATTGATGAAAGTGAAGAAATTCCGGTTATGCTTCTCATTGAGGACCTCCGTGATGTGGTGACGCTGGATCCCGGTCATTTTCGAAAGGTCATGTATAGTCAGGTCACTGTCGAGATATGGTTTGCGGTTCTCCATATATGCGATGATTTTCTGAAGATATTTTTCAGCCTGAAGTTCCTTTAGCCCGCTTTTAAGGTATCTTCCTGATTCTTTCTTTCCTCCGGTCGCGGCCTTTACCACTTCGCCGAAAATGACCGGTTGCTTTATCCCATAAAAGCTGTAGGCTATCGAAAAAACAGCAATAAATCCAAATATCACAAAATACGGATCAAAAGGGATAAAACTGCCGATCATGTTGAGGCCACCCAGAATGAAGAGTACAAAACATGCAGTATAAAAACTTATTGAAAGTATTTTCAACCAGTTTAACGTCAGTTTCCCGGAGGTATAGGAGACAAGGTTCCTGAGATTTCGCTGATGCCGCCTGATCTCAACAAAAGCAAGGCCACTATAGGCAGTTATTGAAAGGAAAAAGCAGGTCGAATAGACTATCCGCAGGGAAATCAGCTTGTCTGGCTTGAAAAAGCCCCTGAGATCCCTGACAAGAGGCTCCGATCTGAAGATAACAGAGGTCGTGAAGAAAATTATGAACGGGATGAAATGAAGCAGATTCAGCCAGTTGAACTTCCTGTCGGGGTTTGTCATGAACCTCACGTACAAATAAAGCAGGGGACCATAGGTAAAAGTAATGAAAGGGAATGAGTACATCTCGATAACATTGCTGTTAAGAAGGGCAAATATCATTTCAATCCCGAACATGAAGAGCCAGGCCGCCATAATCCTGTTGGCGGTCGTCAATGGCTTTTTTGTAGCTATCAGCAATCCGGCAAACAGAGACTGGGATATTCCTATATAGAGAACAGGATCAATGTTTACCATAGAAAAAATATGAGTATATTTATTCAAATATAATTAAAAACAGGCAATTAATAGGTATTTTTGACTTTCAGGTTTCATGCGCCATAAACGCAAACCAAAAGGCATCTTATTGTAAAATACTATACATCAGATCTTTATGAGCATTTTAGTAAATAAAGACTCCAGGGTTCTTGTTCAGGGATTTACCGGAAGTGAAGGCACTTTCCATGCCGGTCAGATGATTGCATACGGGACGAAAGTGGTAGGAGGGGTCACACCCGGAAAAGGAGGGCAGCAGCATCTCGGCCTGCCGGTCTTCAACACCGTCCGCGAAGCTGTAAGGGAGACGGGTGCTGATGTTTCAGTGCTATTTGTCCCGCCGGCATGGGCCGCAGACGCCATCATGGAAGCTGCAGATGCAGGAATAGCACTCATCGTGGCAATCACGGAAGGAATCCCCGTATCCGATATGGTTGGAGTAAAGGAATACCTCAGGACTAAGGAATGCAGGCTGATTGGACCAAACTGTCCCGGTATCATAACCCCCGATGAAGCGAAAGTAGGAATTATGCCGGGATTCATTCACCGCAAAGGCAGTGTTGGGATAATTTCCAGGTCAGGTACCCTTACGTACGAAGCTGTCGATCAGGTAACAAAAACAGGACTCGGCCAGTCGACCTGTATCGGCATCGGAGGTGATCCGATAGTAGGAACGACTACGCTCGATGCCGTTAAGCTGATGATGGATGATAATGAGACCGGTGCAATAGTGATAATCGGCGAAATAGGAGGCAATATGGAAACGGATGCCGCTGAGTGGATAAAATTGAACGGGAAAAAACCCGTGATTGGTTTTATTGCCGGGCAGACAGCTCCGAAAGGGCGCAGGATGGGACATGCAGGCGCGATAATAGGAGGGAGGGGCGATACTGCGGCCGCCAAAATGGAGATAATGAAAGCGTGCGGCATCCATGTCGTGGAGTCTCCGGCTGATATAGGGGCAACGGTGTTTAATGTCGTGAGATAATTATTTTATATTTGCAGCATTTCTAAAACTAAACTGAAATGAAATTACTCGAAGGAAAAACAGCCCTTATTACGGGGGCATCGCGGGGAATAGGGAAGGCAATCGCACATAAATTTGCACTTCACGGTGCTGATATAGCTATTACCAATATAGCAGAAGATGAGGAGTTCGAAGCTGCAATTGCAGAGATCAAAGCACTGGGTGTGAAAGTAAAGGGATATGTATCCAACGCTGCAAGCTTCGCAGATTCCGCAAGAATAGCCACCGAAGTTCTGAATGACTTCGGCCGGCTCGATATCCTTGTCAACAATGCAGGTATAACAAAGGATACTCTCCTGATGAGAATGAGCGAAGAGCAGTGGGACTCCGTTATTGCAGTGAATCTGAAGTCTGTATTCAATCTTACTAAAGCGGTCCTGCAGATCATGCTTAAACAGAAAAGCGGTTCAATAATCAATATGAGTTCGGTTGTAGGCGTGTCAGGCAATGCAGGCCAGAGCAACTACTCGGCATCCAAGGCGGGTATTATCGGATTCACGAAAAGTGTGGCAAAGGAGCTCGGATCAAGGAACATCAGATGCAATGCCATTGCTCCCGGATTTATCATAACCGAAATGACAGAAAAATTACCTCCTGATATAAAGAATGAGTGGATAAATAAAATTCCTCTGAAACGTGGCGGAACACCTGATGATGTGGCTGATACGGCTTTGTTTCTTGCCTCTGACCTCTCTTCCTATATAACCGGACAAACAATTCAGGTGTGCGGAGGTATGTTAACTTAAAAATATTTTATTATCTTTGTAAGACAGCAGGGAGCCTATCCTTTTAGCACGAGGAAATGCAGCGAGACATATTTATTCCACACTTATTTTAAACGGGCTCCCTGCTTCTTTTTTTAATACCTATCAACATATTGATGCATAACACAGTATTTTTCCTGATACTCATAATTCCGGTAACCGGGTTTATCCTGGAAAGATATCTTGAGTATCTTGACTCAGGCATGTGGTCAGAGAGACTCCCGGAAAAACTGAAAGGGATATGCGATGAGGAGGAGTACCGCAAAACCCAGCTGTACCAGAAGGAGAACAAGAAACTCTCTTTCGTTTCATCATCTTTCAATCTGGCAATAATCCTTGGGATGATCATCGCCGGTGGTTTTGCTTTCGTAGACGGACTGGCAGGTTTGGTCAGCGATAATGCCGTTGTCATTTCGCTTATATTCTTCGGGATGATTGGACTGGCATCTGACCTTATTAACATCCCCTTCAGCCTGTATGACACGTTTGTCATCGAAAAAAAATACGGTTTCAACAGGATGAGCCTTTCCACTTTTATAACCGATCATATCAAATCATGGCTGATTGCCCTTCTGGTCGGCGCTCCGGTGCTGGGACTGATTACCTGGTTCTATTATAAAACCGGACACTTTTTCTGGCTCTGGGCCTGGGGGCTGATAACCGCCTTCTCAATCTTCATGAACCTCTTCTATTCCGAGCTGATAGTTCCCCTTTTCAATAAGCAGACCCCGTTAGAAGAAGGGGGTTTACGTAAAAAGATCGAGGATTTCGCCTTAAAAACCGGATTTAAACTCAAAAACATTTTCGTAATAGACGGTTCGAAAAGAAGCACTAAGGCCAATGCATATTTTTCCGGATTCGGTCCGAAAAAAAGAATTGTCCTCTATGACACCCTCCTGAAGGAGATGTCTGAAGATGAAATAGTTGCCGTGCTGGCTCATGAGATAGGCCATTACAGGAAGAAGCATGTTCTCATGACAATGCTTTTCTCGTTCCTCCTGACGGGATTAATGCTATTCCTCTTCTCCCTGGTAGTGAATAATCCTTCTCTGTCGGTGGCACTGGGAGCTGAAAGTCCCAGCTTTCACCTGGGACTGATCGTTTTTGGGATATTGTATAGTCCCCTCTCATTGCTGATAGGTCTGGTATCAAACTATATTTCAAGGAAAAATGAATTTGAAGCAGACAGGTTCGTGAAAGAACACTACAAAGCTGAATACCTGTCGAGTTCCCTTAAGAAACTCTCCGTTAAGAACCTCTCCAATATGATGCCTCATCCGGCTTATGTTTTTTTCCATTACTCTCATCCTCCGCTGCTGCTGAGACTGGAGAAACTGGAATGAATTTTTCTATATTTGCTACTTTAATAGCCTCCTTAGCTCAGTGGTAGAGCAGCTCACTCGTAATGAGCAGGTCGTGGGTTCGAGTCCCATGGGAGGCTCAAATGATTTCGGATTGTGGATTTCGGATTGCGGATTTTGACGAGCGCAGCGAGCCTGCCCTGCTAGCGCGGATTTGTAATCGTGCCCCGGCTGGCGCGGATTTAGCGAAGCGAAGCGTAATCCGTGCCTTGGTGTCCGCTCGGTTGCAATCCGTGCCTTGGTGTCCGCTCGGTTAGCGAAGCGTAATCCGTGCCCAATCGAATTCAAATCCTGCAAAATCTAAAAACTTCCTAAAAAAACTTGACTTTTGTTTATTCAGAGTGTAACTTGCATATAGATATTGTTGGTTACTTGTTACTTGTTACTTCTTGCCGACAGCCGGTTATTTCAAGTTAATCGACCAGATCCCCAACCAGCCACGAGCAACCGGACAATCTGAACAATAACTGCCAGAGGGTGTAGGGTCTTATAATTATCTGAAAGCAAGGCAGCTGATTATCATTCCGGATCCTATGTTTAACCAATATCGAACTATTATGAAAAATCCATTTTCATTAATGGCAATCTTTTGTCTGTTTATCCTTACCTGCTGTCAGCAGGGGACAAAATTACCTGAAAATTACCTGGCTGAGTTACACGGTGTTTAACGGGGTCACACTGTAATGGTTTTTGATTCCGAATGCTGTAAAGAGGTCAACAACCTTTGTAGAGTACTTAGAGTTAAGTTTAGTCAACTTCAGACACTCCAACTTTAGCTCACTTCAGGCATTATTTGACAATTATCTCTCTTTTCTTAACTTTAACAAAATCTTATGATTGATGAACCGGGACTGTTGTGGAAATTTGGCCAAACAGTATCTACGTATTAAAAAACGTTGTTTATAAGAAAAGGCCGTTCATAATATTTAAATAAGACAAATAAATATATCAGGACATGAAACCCACATGTATTGCAAACACAACCGAGCTTGCGAGCTCAGCGAAGCTAAACACGTATGTATATAATTTTCAGACATGTGGGTTTGCCTTCGGCGAGCCCTTCGGGGTTCATCAGACCATTAAAATAAAAATTATATACTGATGAAAACATTCCAGAAAAAAAGTTTCATAGCAACCTTCCTGGTTTCGGCACTATTTTTTGCTGCTGTACAAGGACAGACTGCAGGTTTCAACGGACCATTGAAAGTCAGTGATAGGAATCCACGGTATTTTACCGATAATTCCGGCAGGGCAGTTTATCTTACCGGCTCTCATACATGGAACAACTTTGTGGATATGACCTCTTCAGCAAAACAGGGAAAGTTTGATTACAACCCGGGTTACCTGGAATGGATGAAGCGGTATAACCACAATTTCATGCGTATGTGGGCATGGGAATTGGTCAGCTGGGATACTGAGGGCAACAGGGAGAAAAAACCTCAGAGATTAAAAGTGGAACCTCATCCCTGGATTCGGTCCGGTCCGGGTCAGGCACTTGACGGAAATTTGAAATTTGACCTGGACCGTCTTGACCCGGGATATTTCGCGCGTCTTGAAGAAAGAATTAAGCAGGCATATGAAGCAGCCATTTATGTATCTGTGATGCTTTTTGAAGGCTGGGGACTTCAGTTCTCTCCGGGTGCATTTGAAAATCATCCTTTTCACCCGGATAATAACATCAACGGGATAAATGGCGATGCCAACGGAGATGGTTCAGCAACAGAGATACATACAATGAGGGATGTAAGAATTAATTCGATCCAGAAAGCATATGTGATGCAAGTGCTCGATATTCTGAACAAATTTGATAATGTTCTGTATGAGATTTCCAACGAAAATCATCCATCTTCCACAGAATGGCAGTACGATATGATACTGTTTATTAAGAATTACGAGAAAAGTCTTCCAAAGCAGCATCCCGTTGGTATGACATTTCAATACCGGGGAGGCAGTAACAAGGTTTTGTTTGATAGTCCCGCAGACTGGATCTCGCCTAACCAGGAAGGTGGATACCGGGATAATCCGCCAGCGGCAGATGGATCAAAAGTAATCATTACCGATACGGATCACCTCTGGGGTCTGGGAGGTAATCCCGCTTGGATATGGAAAAGCTTTCTCCGCGGGATGAATCCCATTTTCATGGATCCTTATGATTGCATTGTGCTGGCAAATGCCTGTGATGAAACCTGGCTTGAATCAATGCGGAAAGGTCAGGGATTTACCCGTATGATCGCAGACCCTGCAGATCTTATTTCTATGATTCCTCAGCCTGAGCTGGCATCAACAACATATTGTCTTGCAAACAAAGGATCGGAATACCTGGTTTACCTTGCCGATACGGCTGAAGTTACCATAGATCTTGAAAATGCTCCCGGCAAGTTTCGTGTCGAATGGTTTAATACCAAGACAGGAGAATTTCTAAAATCACGAAGGATAAAAGGAGGGAGTAGGTTAGTTATGAAAGCTCCATCTGAAGTCAGGGATATGGTTTTATATTTGGTCAAGAAAACCAGATGAATTTTAATATTATTATTTCCACTGCTGCCTGTAAAATGAAAATGTAGCAATCAGTAAGGAGAGAATAGATGCCGGCGATGGGACTGCTGGCCGCTAATGCCAGTGTATAGAGCTATGTGAGATTCCGGGCCCGCGAGGCAGAAGGGGTGCTACTGGTTGCAGTCATGTAAAAAAACTGTATTTTAGTGACATAATAGGTATAAAAGCATCCGGATATGAAAACAAAGTCTGTTTACCTTTCAATTTTCATTGTTATATGGTTATCATATAATCCTGGGATTTATTCCCAGAATATCGGCCTGGTCGATATAAGGTACGCCGAACGGGTAATAACCGTCGGAGGACCGGGAGCGGATCTTCCGGGTTTTACTTCACAGGCGATCCAGACAGCTCTGGATGCTCTTAAAACTAGAGGCGGGGGCACGGTAAAACTTAATCCCGGCACTTACGATATAATTGGGCCTCTGCGTCTCTCTGACAATACTTCATTGATCGGATCGGGTGAGAAAACTGTTCTGCGCAAGTGTGACGGATTCAAAACCAGTTTTGTCATCGACGCCGACTGGGGTATGCTGAAAGCTGTGGTAAAAGATGCCGGCGGTCTTAAGATTGGAATGGGAATACAGCTTTTTGATGATACCCATAAATCGGGATGGGATGTAACAACAGCTGTGATAACTGATATTCAGGATAATACAATCTATTTTGACAACAGGACGGTCAACGACTACATTGCCTCACTGAACGGCACGATCTCAAACAGCTTTTCACTTATTGAAGCAGTTGATGCCGAAAACGTCAGGATCGCAGATCTTGTTATTGAGGGTAACATGTCTGCCAATGATTATATAAACGGTTGCAGGGGGGGAGGAGTCTATATCCATAAATCGAAAAACTGTATCGTGGAAAATGTAAAGGTTAATGAATTCAACGGCGATTCATTCAGCTGGCAGATAACGGAAAACATTACATTCAGAGGATGCGAAGCCTCAAACGGAGGAGGTCTCGGATTCCACCCTGGTACCGGATCGGACCACTCAGTGGTCGAGAACTGCATAAGCCATCACAACAAGGGCGACGGTATCTTCCTCTGCTGGCGCGTTCAGAACGGGTTATTCAGGCATAACACGGTATATGCAAACGGTGATAATGGCTTCTCGATAGGGCATAAGGATACTGACAATATTTTCGAGAACAATCATGTTTATGAAAACGGTCTCCACGGTGTATTCTTCCGCAACGAGAATGAGCAGAACAGCGGTCACAGGAATACATTTAAGAATAACGATATTGAAAACAACGGCATAAGGAGGGAATCGGCGGGATTCTGGATCGGTGGTGAGACGCGAGATATAATTATTACAGACAATATTATCAGGTCTACAGGCAAAGGGAACCAGTCTACAGCGATCTATGTCGGGAAGAAATCGTCGAATGTAACTGCCACAGGCAATAAGATCT
>DIKJ01000019.1:0-533 GCA_002424525.1 Bacteroidales bacterium UBA5621
TCATATCCCTTTACCCCTGTCCTTGCCCTGAAAGGGACGCTTGGCTACAGATATGACAGGCATGTCTATCTTGCGACCGACATGATGTCGCTCATGAGCGATAATATTTCAAGGCACTGGGCCAGCCTTAAAGGGGAGGTTATCTATGACAATACCCGCAAGAGGGCTGTAAATATTTATTTCGGAACCAGGTTTAAAGTATTCGGGGAGTATTACCGCAAGCTCTCGGAGAGCAAGTCCGACATGATCGTTCTTGGCATCGATTTCAGGCACTATACCAGGATACACCGCGAGCTGATCTGGGCTAACCGTTTTGCCGCCAGCACCTCGTACGGCCCGACCAAACTGGTATATTATCTCGGAGGGGTTGATAACTGGATGGGATACCTTTTCAGCAACCGTATCCCCATGTTTGACTACTCAATTCCGGTCAGCCAATCTGAGAACTATGGTTTTCAGGCGCTTGCAACTAATATGAGGGGATTCAGCCAGAACATACGGAATGGAAGCAGTTTCGCCCTTATCAACAGCGA
>DIKJ01000019.1:611-11149 GCA_002424525.1 Bacteroidales bacterium UBA5621
TGGGCCGGAAGAAGTCCCTGGTCAGGGGAGAACGCCTACGATACCGAAGTGATAAGAAGCGGACCCGTGGTTGTTACACTCGATGCAAACAGGAACCCGATTGTGGCCGGGTTCGGAGCCGGCGCGAGAGCTCAGCTTTTCGGCTATTTTATCAGGGCCGACTGGGCTTGGGGAATCGAGGACAACTACCTGCTGCCCAGAATATTCTACCTCTCCTTCAGCCTCGATTTCTAGAATTGCCGCACCAGTCACCCAAATTACAGGCTCACACGAAAAACTTGATATAATGATAAAGATCCTTTTTCATTTAAAAAAATTAGGATACTTTTGGGCGATTAAAGTAATTCAGTAAACTAAAAACAATAGAGATGGCTTACCAGATTAATGACGATTGTACAGCTTGTGGAACATGTATCGATGAGTGTCCGGTTGAGGCAATATCAGAGGGTGATATTTACGTGATTGATCCTGATGTCTGCACTGATTGCGGTGCATGTGCTGATGTTTGCCCGGTCGAGGCAATTCATCCCGCCTGAGTTCCCCTGCTCCGTAGATTTAAGGGCTATATTGAAGAATATGGCCTTTTTTTATTGGGGGCCATATTTAGCCTGATCCAGGATTTTTTGTATGTCAGTCTCATTCATCAGCTCCTCCAGGCTTGCCCGGGGATTTTTCATCATATACGATTCAACTATCCTGAATCCCGTCCATACAGCAGCCCTGCCAGGTGATTCATTGGTGAACCAGCCGGTGAACGGCGCCTCTCCCGTAAGCTTCCGGATAGTGAGATGATCTGTCCTGAACAGAAGATCATTTCTTACAAGATATTGCCACATCTGTCCCTCGTTGTTGACACAGAACTTCAGCTGATCGCCGGTAAAGCCGAATATTATCTCGTCAGGCAATTCCGGGAGCATGCACTTTGTAAAGTATCTTAGCTTGCCTTCATGTATCATCCTGGCTATCACATTCTCCTTTCCGTAATTCATTTCATTGAAATCCCATTCAGAAGATGCCCACCCGTAAATACAGTCAGGCACGATGTAATCCGGTGTCATCCTTACAGCAACATACCTGTAAATCTGAAGACGGGGATAATATTCACAATCTGCCCCCAGATACCGGTCGAGTCCGATCGCGAGAACCGAATCACCGGCTATAATGCTGGAATTGAACCCGGTGATGCAGGTAAAAACAGCCGGGACATCCTTTTCCGGAAAATACCGGATATAATGGCGAAATGCCTTCTCCAGCTCCCCTTCAATTCCCCTGATGTCGGGGAAAATTGTCATTGTCATATCATACACCTCATTGTTCATCCTGTCGGTGCAAAAAGCTGTCAAATATTCCCCGAAAGCCGGATCTTCAATGTCACCCGCGTTAATAACATAACTGAATAACTGAAGGAAAGAGCCATATTTTTCCTTAAGAACCGGAACGTTTTCAGCAATCTCATCCGGGTCAATCGAAAAAAGGTCCTTCTCCAGCCTGTTTATCTCAAGTTTAAGATCTATTGATGAGATGTCAATACGGTATGGATTCTTCCTGCACGAAGTGGCCTGCAGTAATCCCAGTAAGATCATTAATAAACAAATAATACGCCCTCTCATATCATGTATGGATTTAATCCTAAAATTAACTACATAAATTTATGTAACAACATTTCTGACTTCAGGAACAGTTTTTCTTAATATTTGTTAATTTTACGTAGATATATGAAAAAAATTATCCGGACTTAACGTTTCATCTAAATTATTTCAGTCATGATAACCTTTTCATCCATAAACCTGTTCCGGAAAATCCTTCCGGTGATACTCCTTGTTCTGATCTCCACCGGGATCTCAACCGCCCAGAATTACAAGTATGGAGTTTATCTGGCTCCGTCAATAACATGGTTCTCATCAGATATCACCGAGGTAGACAATCAGGGGTCAAGGCCCGGAATGGTTTACGTTTTCAATGCGGAGAAGCCACTGAATAACAATCTCTTCCTTACTGCCGGCCTCAGTATTGTGAACGCAGGCGGCAGGCTCGTTGCGCGGGATGCTGCACCCTTCAAGTTCCAGAATTATACAGCCATTGTGGCCGCAGGTGAGCCAATCGTTTACAGAATTCATTATCTCTCCATTCCGGCAGGGTTCAAGGCCAGGACAAACCAGCTCGGATCAATATTCGTTTTCGGCGACATCGGGATCGACCCTAAAGTTGTGGTGCTCGGCAAAGTAGATGTGCCATCGCTTGATGTTGAAAAGGAAAACGGCATGGGTGAGATAAACAGGTTCAACTTTGGATGGCACCTTCATGCCGGCATCGAATATCCTATCGGAGACAGAACAGCTGTGGCACTTGGACTGGGATTCGAAAACAACTTCGCTGACATCACGAAGGATCTGGGGACACAGGTCAATGACAGGATCGCACACAAGATTCTGAAATTTATTTTCGGAATAAATTTCTAAACCCTGGCGGATGAGGATCACTCTTGCACAACTCAATTTTCATGTAGGAAATTTCACACGGAACAGGGAACTTATCTGCCGGGCCATAAGAAGTGCGAAAGATCAGGGATCCGATCTTGTAATATTCTCCGAACTCTCAGTAAGCGGTTATCCCCCGCTTGATCTGCTCGACCGGTACGACTTCATCCGGGAATGCAGCAGTACCGTTCAGAAAATAGCTGATGAGTGCGTCGGCATAACGGCAATAGTGGGGGCTCCGGTGATAAACCAGAGGCCCGGGGGGAAAAAATTGTTCAATTCAGCGCTTCTGCTCTCCGAAGGAAAAATAATCTTCTCGGTTAACAAGGCACTTCTGCCAACATACGACATCTTTGATGAATACCGGTATTTCGAGCCGGAGAAGAGCTTCTCAACATTCACATTCAAGGGTTTGAAGATAGCTCTCACCATCTGCGAAGATCTGTGGGATGAACAGCCTTTCGATAATGAGTTTGAAAAGACAAGGCTATATACCATCTCACCTATGGAAGAACTGGCAAAACAGAATCCGGATCTTATCATCAATATCTCTGCCTCGCCGTTTTCATACTCAAAGGTAAAGGCAAAGGAGGAGATCTTTAAATCGAAAGCAGTCAGATACGGGTTGCCTGTGATTACCGTTAACCAGACCGGAGCCAACACCGAGCTCATCTTCGACGGCGCTTCGTCAGTCATCAATACCAGGGGAGAAGTTGTACACCGCCTTCCGTTTTTCGAAGAGCAAACATTCACTTTCTCACTTGATGATGCCCTTTTGCAGGGGAAAGCCGGCGAGGAGACCGGGCCTCCCGTCATCTCTCTGATCCATAAAGCACTGGTCACAGGGATACGCGATTACTTTGGCAAGATGGATTTCGCCAATTGTATCCTGGGGCTTTCCGGCGGGCTCGACTCGGCCGTAACCCTGTGCCTGGCGGCCGAAGCTCTCGGAAAAGAGCATGTAAGGGTTCTGCTTATGCCATCGCGTTTTTCATCGGAACATTCAGTCTCCGACTCGGTTGAGCTGGCTGACAGACTGGGGGTCAGATACGAGATCCTCAACATCGGGAAGCTTCTGGGGAGTTTCGGGGAGACACTGGCTCCATTTTTTGAGGGAAGAGAGGAGGATATAACGGAGGAGAACATTCAGGCAAGGATAAGGGCAGTTCTGCTGATGGCCTTCGCAAACAAGTTCAACTATATACTGCTGAATACTTCGAACAAGAGCGAAGCTGCCGTGGGGTACGGGACCCTGTACGGCGATATGGCGGGCGGGCTTTCCGTGATCGGCGATGTCTACAAAACCGATGTTTACAGGCTGGCTCATCATATTAACGCAAATGGCGAAATCATACCCCGGCATATCCTCGAAAAACCACCCTCGGCGGAACTTCGCCCCGATCAGCTCGATACTGATTCACTTCCCGACTACAGCATCCTGGATTCAATTCTATATCAGTATATTGAATTGCAGAAATCCCTCGAAAACATAACGGTGCCGGGGGCAGATACTGCACTGATAACGGAAATCCTGTGGAGGATCAATGCCAATGAATATAAAAGGTATCAGGCTCCTCCTGTTCTGAGAATATCATCGAAAGCGTTCGGCGCCGGAAGAAGAATGCCCCTTGTGGCCAGGTTCTGAGGTGATGGCGCTGGCTCTTCAGCTTTGATCATTCCCTGTAAAAAATCCTCTTTACCCTTTCAGGTATTGAGGTAAGCATCTCGTAAGGAATAGTACCGCAGATCTCTGCAATCTCCTCAATCCGGATGTTCTCCCCGAATATCTCAGCCTCATCCCCCTCTGCCGGATCCATACCGGTAATATCGGCACTGCACATATCCATGCAGATGTTTCCTATCAGAGGGACCCTTCTTCCTCTGATGAAGAGGTTTCCCCTCCTGTTTCCGAGCTTTCTGTTAAGCCCGTCGGCATAACCCACCGGCAGAATTGCAATCACCCTGTCGTAATCGGCCACATCCGCACAATTATAACCTACCGGGTCCCCGGCCGGGATCCGTTTTATCTGGCTGATCCTCGTTTTAAAGGTGCCGGCCGGCTTCAGGTTCACCCCCTTGTACCTTCCTATCCCATAGATCCCGATACCCGGTCGGACCATGTCAAACTGATATTCAGGGAAACGGACTATTCCCGAAGTATTAAGGATATGTATCAGGAACGGATACCCGGCCATACTCCTGATCTTTTCCACCGATTCGAGGAATATCCTGACCTGCCGGTGCGTAAACTCATCAAGCGAAGGGTCATCACTGCCTGCCAGGTGCGAAAAGACAGAAACTACCCTGATGCATTCATTATCCCTGATCATTTCGCTCAGTCGCACGGTCTCCTCTGGCATAAAACCCAGGCGGTGCATGCCGCTGTCGATCTTTATATGCACAGGATAATGTAAAAGCCCGTGCTTCGAGGCAACCTCAATGAACCTGCCGAGAGATGAAAAATTATAGAGTTCAGGCTCAAGGTTGTACCTGATCATCTGACCGAAAGCAGACGGGTCGGGATTCATGATAAGCACCGGCAGGGTAACCCCCGATCTCCGGAGTTCCACGCCCTCATCCGCGCAGGATACGCCGAAATATCCCACCCGGTGGTATTCGAGAAGTCCGGAAATCTCCGAAGCTCCGGCACCATAAGCAAAAGCCTTTACCATCGCCATGATGCTCGTCCCCGGGTTCAGTATCTTCCGGAATTCATTCAGATTATGCAAAATGGCGTCGAGGTTTATCTCAAGCACAGTGGAATGTGTCTGCTGTTCCAGGAGGGATCCTATTCTTTCAAACTCGAATATCCTCGCTCCTTTCAGCAGTATGGTCTCATCCCGGTGATCAGACTGGTTAAACCGTTGAATGAACTCATCCGTCGACCAGTAGAATTTCGAACTGCTGTCAAAATGCATGCTGTTCCTTACCAGGGCCTCTCCTATCCCGATAAACTTATCAATACCTGTACGACTAACCAGGTTTGCCACTTCACCATAAAGCTCCTCCTCATTCCTGCCACTCTGCATAAAATCGGAAAGTATCAGGGTCGTCTTAGGCCTGTTTTGCAGTTTAAGGTATTCAAGTGCCATCCTGAGCGATCCCGGATCAGAATTATAGTAATCCTCAATAAGCTGGCAGTTATTGATCCCGCTCTTTAAATCCATTCTCATGGCAACTGAAACGAGTCCGGAAACACCTCGCCTTATGATGTCCGGTTCTATCCCCAGGGAGAGGCATACCGCAATCACTGCTGTGGCATTCTCAAAAGAGGCCGGGTCACTGAAGGGTATGGTAAATTCACCGGCTGATCCGTCAAACGCAATCTCAGCACGGGCTGTGCCCTTCGCTGAAGGCAGTTTTCGTACAAATATCCTGGCTCCGGGATCCTTGCAGGACCAGTCGAAAATCTCTTTCGCCCTGAAGGTGCCGTTATCCATTATCGCCTGACGGATAAGGTCATGATCCCTGCAATATATTATCACAGGGCTCTTTATGAAAAGCTTAAGTTTCTCTGCAACCTTGGATTCCTTGTCAGGGAAATTCTCATCGTGGGCATCCCCGATGTTTGTAAAAACACCAATATCCGGATCCATTATTGCGGCAAGCTTTTCCATTTCACCTTGCATTGATATCCCCGCCTCAAAGATCCCGTATTCATATCTGTCGTCGAGTTTCAGCAACGAGAGAGGAACGCCGATCTGGGAGTTGTAGCTTCTGGGGCTTCTCACAACAGGCACTGCAAGCCCGATAATATCTGCGAGCCATTCCTTTACAACTGTCTTCCCGGCACTGCCGGTTATGCCTATCACAGGCGCTCTGAACAGTTTCCTGACATGGCCTGCCAGCCTGTGAAGCGCTTCGACCGTATCTGAGGCAAGAATGAATGCGGAGCCGGGGTAAAGGTCAATATTATCCGGCATTTTGCTTACAATAAATACTTTTACACCTCTGGCAAAGAGAGAATCGATAAAGAGATGGCCATCGTGATGAATACCGTGTATTGCGATGAATGCAATTCCTCCGGTGTAATACAAATTGCGGCTGTCGGTTATTATGTCCGTCACCGGCAGATCCGGCCTGCCTGTTATCCGCCCTCCCGTTATACCGGCAATATCTGATGAATAGAATTTCACAGACTACCTTTTTGTGGCTTTATTGAAACACGACCGGCAGAGCGGTTCGTAAATATTCCCTGAGCCCAGCAGGACAACCTGCGGATCATCTGATTTCCTGTAGGAATAGTGCGCAAGATTGCCGCACCTCATACAGATGGCCTGCACTTTCGTCACAAATTCAGCAACCGACATAAGCTCAGGCATCCGGCCGAAAGGTTTGCCCATGAAATCCATATCAAGCCCTGCAACCAGTACTCTTATTCCATTATCAGCCAGACTTGAACAAACATCAACTATCGATTCATCAAAAAACTGGGCCTCGTCGATACCCACCACATCAACATTTCCTGCCAGCAGAAGGATCGATGAAGGATTATCCACCGGGGTCGAGACGATCGATTTGTTGTCATGCGAAACTATGCTTGTTTCAGAATACCTCCTGTCAAGGGAGGGCTTGAATATCGCTACCGTCAGTCCGGCAAACTGTGCTCTTCTCAGCCTTCTGATAAGCTCCTCGGTCTTACCGGAGAACATACATCCCGTGATAACTTCCACCGAGCCTCTTTTTCCTTCTGCTCCTGCCCAATTTCCGTGAACATCCATACCGGTAAAATATATCTTTAGTGCAAAGCGTTATTTTGTTTTCCCCCGGCTTGAGGAAAATGGTTACTTTTGCAAAATAAAGATAATGGTTTGTTTAATATAATGAAACCCACATGTATTGCAAACACAACCGAGCTTGCGAGCTCAGCGAAGCTAAACACGTATGTGTATAACTTTCAGACATGTGGGTTNNTCAGACCATTAAAATAAAAATTATATACTGATGAAACTATGGATTTCAACGCCACCATCGACCTGATCATTAAAGATCTCAGGGAAGCACAGGAGATTATTGACGATTTGAAAAAGTATCCGGGAGTTCCGGTTTTACAGGTAGAGCTTGCCAAATCGAGGTGCAAGAGTGCAGGGGAAGTTATAGCCTGCCTTAAGAATATTCAGTCGGGAGTGACCGCTGAAACTGTTTCAGTCTCTGCTGTCCCGGAAAAAACAGAAGAGCCGGCAATTGTTCCGGACATGCCCGGCAAAATGCCTGAAAAGCCGGAGATCGTTCCCGAAGTTCAGAATGAATTGACAGAGCTGGTTTCTGAAGCAAGGGAGGCAATTCAGCAACCTGCCAGAAAGCCGGTTGAATCGACCATAATTGCTGACAAATTCAGTCATCTATCCAGCCGGTTCAACGAACAGCTGGGAAGCAGCAGGGGCCCTGATGAGGTATCTGAGATGATGAAGTCCAAACCATTGAAGAATCTTTCGGACGCAATAGGATTCAACGATAAATTTCTGTTTATCAGGGAGATATTCAACGGCAACAAGGATGTTTATTCCCAGGCCATTACCAGGCTCGAGAGCGTCGGAAGCTTCTCTGAAGCCAGGGGCCTTATTATGAATTACAAGGGAGATGATGATGAGAACGAAGCCGTCACCCAGCTTCTGGATATTGTAAAACGTAAATTTCCTGGCAATGGGTAAGCTTATCCTGGTCCCGACTCCCATCGGTAATCTGAAGGATATTACTCACAGGGCCCTGGAAGTGCTGGCAGACGCCGACCTGATACTTGCGGAAGATACGCGGCACGCGGGAAAACTTCTTTCCCATTTCAGGATCTCTACCCCTCTGCAGTCTCACCATATGTTCAATGAACACAGGACCGTTGAATCAGTGTGCGCAAAGATCGCATCGGGCATTACTGTCGCGCTCGTCTCCGATGCAGGCACTCCCGGCATTTCTGATCCCGGATTCCTGCTGGTCAGGGAATGCATCAAAAGAGAGATCCCTGTGGAGACACTTCCAGGACCCTCTGCCCTGATTCCGGCATTGGTCAATTCGGGGCTCCCCACCGATCGTTTTTGCTTCGAGGGATTCCTGCCGGCAAGAAAAGGAAGACAGAAAAGGCTTGCGTCGCTGCAGACGGAAAAAAGAACAATGGTTTTTTACGAATCGCCTTACAGGCTGGTAAAAACCATTGACGACATGGCTCTGGTTTTCGGACCCGAAAGGGAAGCAAGCGTCTCGAGGGAATTGAGCAAAATCTTCGAGGAGACTGTAAGAGGCTCGCTGGCTTATATCTCAGAATACTATAAGGGGAAACCGCCAAAAGGTGAAATAGTACTGGTAGTTGCGGGCAAAAAGGAACCAGCACCTGGCAACTTGAGTTAATTTATCCCGGTATTGTTAAATGAAATCTTTTATCCTTTCGCTTGTCCTTTTCATCCTTTTTTCCCCCCTGGCAGATGCACAGGTGATCAGGGGGAAGGTCACCAGCACCTCCGGTGAACCCGTTCCCTATGCAACAATATATATACAGGAACTGAAGCAGGGAACAACAGCGAACATAAGGGGTGATTACGAGTTCAGACTGCCTCCGGGAAAATACATGCTTATATGCCAGAGCCTTGGCTTTGAGCCTCTGTTCGCAGAGATCGTCCTGTCTGACAAGGATGTCACGAGGGATTTTGTTCTTCCCGAACAGTATTACGAAATACCGGAAGTGCGGATAACCGCCTCAGGTGAAGATCCTGCCTACGTTATAATGAGAAAGGTCATCGGTCTGGCTCCCTATTATCTGAATCAGATAAGCCATTATAAAGCAGATGTTTACCTCAAGGGCAACCTTGTAATCGGCAGGATCCCGAAAATAATGGAGAGAGCTATCAGGATGGAAGCCCGCAGCAGCTCGGGAGGATCCTCTGTCAGCAGCAGCAGGATGAAAGTAGGGGACTCATTTTTTATGGAATCATTCAATGAGATAGAATTTACGGCTCCCGATAAATATGTTCAGAAAGTGATCTCCTACAACAGCACCTTCCCCGACGAGGGGAATGAGATCTCACCGATGGATTTCATTCAGGCAAGCCTCTATCAGCCTCTCATTGCGGACCTTGCGATCTCCCCCCTCTCCCCCGATGCATTCTCGCATTACAATTTCAGATACCTGGGTTCGTCACCTCAGGGCAACTTCGTAATAAACAAGATCGGGGTAAGACCTAAAAGGAAAAGCCAGCAACTCTTTTCAGGAACAATTTTCATCATCGAAGACCTCTGGTGCCTTCACAGCGTTGATCTCACAAACGAGAACATAGTCGGAAAGATAAGACTGCAACAGTTGTTCATACCTGTACAGGAGGATGTCTGGATGCCGGTAAGCCATACTTTCGATGTGGATATCTCCATAATAGGGTTCAAGGCTGTTGCAGGTTATGGCAGTTCGGTGAAGTACAATGAGGTCGTTCCAAACACTTCGCTCGCAAGACCCTCTGCATTGACCACTGATTTCAGGATGAGGAACATTAATACCGACACCATCGGATCCAGATCGAGGCAGCAGATTGAGCAGATACTTCAGAAAGAGGAGCTTACAAACCGCGACATGGCAAGGCTCTCGAGGCTGATGGAGAAGGAATCGGAAAAAAGCGTTAGCGACAGCATCAGGAATAGTCTCGAGGTCAGGGAGAAGACAACATATATTATTCAAGATGGCGCCGCCGCGAAAGACAGTGCCTGGTGGGCCGGGGTCCGTCCGGTTCCCCTGTCTGATATTGAAAGACGAACCCTGACAGTGGCCGACAGCACCAGGGCCCTCCTCAGGAGAGCCGGAGGGTCAGGAACGGATACAGTACCAGAAACCCCGTCCCGGAAGAAAAACAAAACAATTACTGCGATAAAGAATATTACCTTCGGTCATACCTGGACAGGCTCAAAAGGATTCAGGTTCATGGCTGGCGGCCTGGTCGACCTCAAAAAATTTTCTTTCAACACTGTCGACGGATTTGTTTATGGCACTGATTTCAGGATCTCGAAATCCTGGAAAGAGAAGGGTACACTGTCGCTCTATCCCGATTTTCGCTGGGCTTTCAGCCGCCAGGCCCTGATGTGGCGTGT
>DIKJ01000019.1:11245-11391 GCA_002424525.1 Bacteroidales bacterium UBA5621
CTGTTCGTGAAAAGGAATTACCTCAAGCTTTATGAGAGCAGGTATATTCTGGGCGGGTACAGCAGCGAGATCGCCAATGGACTTAATATTGAACTTACCGCCGGTTATGAGGACCGCAGGGTATTAGAAAATACGACCAGCTTCGC
>DIKJ01000019.1:11435-21308 GCA_002424525.1 Bacteroidales bacterium UBA5621
CCTTACGTTTCACTGAGGGATCAGAAACACGGGGATTTCGCAGTAAGCTTGCAGTATACACCTTTTCAGAGATACAGGATCTCAGGTGGAAACAAGATACCCGCCGGTTCAGACTGGCCCACCTTCAGACTGACCTGGAAGCACGGAGTAAACGAGTTTTCCGGCCTGTCAGATGATCTCCTGCATTACGACATGTTCAGGTTCGAAGTGTCGAAGAGGCGCAACATCGGCGCATTCAGCGAGTTTGTCTGGAGGCTCAGGACGGGAGCGTTCGCCAATAACACAACCCTCCCCTGGTACGATTTCTTCCACTTCAACACGCAGCCGTTACCATTTCTTATAGACAATTATGAAGACGCTTTCAGGCTTCCGGATTACTACTCCTTAAGCACCTCCGAACTATTTGGAGAGTTTCACCTGAAATATACCACACCTTACCTGTTGTTTAAATTGCTCCCGGGGCTCAGCAATACGCTGATGCGCGAGAACCTTACCCTGTCGTGGCTCGGATCGCGGTACCACAGCCACTACACGGAAATCGGTTACACGATGAGCGAGATATTCCTGCTTGGGGAGGCGGGCATCTGGGCCGGATTTGATAACCTCAGGTACAGGAGTCTTGGATTTAAGATAATCCTGCGTCTCTGAAACAACCACGGATCATGCAAACGGGGGCTCGTCGCTCAGATCATTTTCATTGTCGAATCCTCCGCCCAGCCTTCTCATGTTATCTTGGTTCATTTTTGAACCAAGGGTTATGCTCTGTGCAGTTTCCCTGAACTCAGGATCCATGTCAATCTCAAAATCGTCAATATCCACGAACTGAGCCTTTTCTTCGCGGAATCTCAGTCTGACATCATCAACGGGACCGTTACGGTTTTTTGCCAGGATGATCTCAGCTATCCCCTTTGTGGAGGAGCCATCCTCAAATGCAGGTATTCCGAATTTATCCTGGCGGTGAATAAATACCACCATGTCAGCATCCTGCTCGATGGCACCTGATTCCCTGAGGTCGGAAAGGAGGGGCCTCTTGGTGCCGCCTCTCATCTCCACCGATCTGTTCAGCTGAGAGAGAGCGAGAATGGGAACATTCAGTTCCTTGGCGATGCTCTTCAGTGAACGCGATATGCTGCTTACCTCCTGCTCGCGACTGCCTGCATTCTCGGGTCCCGACATAAGCTGAAGGTAGTCAACAATGACAATGTCAAGCTTATGCTGAGCAACCAGGCGCCGGCATTTGGCTCTCAGCTCGAAGATTGAGATTGCCGGTGTATCATCGATGAAAATGGGTGCCTGCACCAGCTTCTTGATCCTGGAATCAAGTTGTTTCCACTCTTCCTCCGACAGACGGCCATTCTTAATCTTATCTCCGGGTATGTCTGTTTCAGCTATTATAAGCCTGTTTACCAACTGAATAGAAGACATCTCGCACGAGAATACGGCCACCTTCTTCCCGTGGTCGATTGCCATATTACGCGCCATGGAGAGCGCAAATGCCGTTTTACCCATCGACGGGCGGGCGGCGATAATGATAAGTTCCGATTTCTGCCAGCCCGATGTAAGACGATCGAGCTTTGTAAAGCCCGAAGGGATCCCGACAAGAGCATCCTCTCTCTTCCCCGCTTCCTCGATCTCCCTGATGGCTTCCTTCAATACAACATTTATCGGGGATACCTCCCTTTTTATATTGCCCTCGGCAATCTGAAAAAGAGCATTCTCTGAATAATCGAGTAACTCGGTCACATCGTATGTGTCATCGAAAGAGCGGTTCTGTATTTCAGTCGCTACCCGGATAAGCTCCCTCTGGATGTATTTCTGTGCAACGATCCTCGCATGGTAATCGACGTTTGCGGCCGATACTACTTTCGAAGTGAGCTGAGTCAGATAAACCGGCCCCCCAACGCTGTCGAGCTCGTTGTGAGCCCTTAGCTCCTCCGTAACGGTGTACAGGTCAACAGGGTATTCCCGCGAAGAAAGATCTGAAACAATCTTGAATATTCTCTGATGAGCCTCCTTGTAAAAACTCTCCGGACGAAGAATATCCAGAATTGTGATCACCGCCTCCTTTTCCAGCATTATTGCCCCTAGAACCGCCTCTTCCATATCAATGGCCTGAGGCGGCACTTTGCCAAAATCAGGAAGAGCCGCAACTAAGGGCCTTGCACTTGTTCGTTGTTTTGCCATTAACCTTATATCGCTGATTTAATGATGATTAGGAGATAACAGATTGCTTATACAGCATCTTCAAAGGTATGAATAACCATATGCAATAATCAGACAGGTATTCTTTTATTACAAACAAATTAATGTTTAAAACTTGTTGAAAAACTGAAAATGCCGAATTATGGGTTTTATTCGAAACCATTAGGTATTTTTGCATGAAACGGCTTAAAATGGTTGTTTCTCCGAAAGCTAAGATAAATATCGGGTTGCGGATAACGGCAAAACGCAGTGACGGATTTCATGATATTGAGACAATATTTTATCCGGTCCCTCTCTGTGATGCACTTGAAATTGTTGAGGCCGGCGAACCTTCAGCAGGTGACAGAATTACTGTTACGGGGCTCGATCCGGGGGGCAGGCCGGAAGATAACCTGGTAATCAGGGCAATAAAGACTCTGAGGAAGGAGTACCCTGTCCCGGCCCTGAAGATCCATCTGCACAAGGCGATTCCCGCCGGGGCCGGACTTGGCGGGGGCTCCTCAGATTCGGCGTTCACTCTTTCTGCGCTTAACAGGCACTATGGACTCTCTATTGACGTAATCGAACTCAGGAAATATGCACTGGAGACCGGAAGTGACTCTCCATTTTTTATTGATCCTGTACCCTCCCATGCCACGGGAAGAGGAGAAGTGCTGACACCCGTCGATCCTCTTGCTGAGGGCCTCCACCTGCTTCTTGTCAACCCCGGCATCAGGGTAAACACCAGGGAGGCTTACGGCAGCTGTACACCCCGGACTTCGGGCATAAAGCTTAACGAGCTCTACAACCGGCCGGTCCCCGAATGGAAAAACCTGATCTATAACGATTTTGAAGAAATTGTATTCAGGCAATATCCGTTGATAGGAGACATTAAAAGAAGATTATACGAGTCGGGAGCGCTTTACAGCTCAATGTCGGGCAGTGGCTCAACAGTCTATGGCATCTACTCACATCAGCCGGTAGTGCCGGAAGAAATAAAATCCTGGGTGATCTACAAAGGATTGTTATAATCTCACTCCATCTCCAGCAAAAGGGTTCCCTTCGATACCTTATCACCCTTTTTTACTGCAATGCGCTTTATCCGTGCATCGGCGCTGCAGATAAGGACGTTCTGCATTTTCATGGCATCGAGTATCATCAGGTTCTCTCCCTTAGTGACATCCTGCCCTACCTTTACCATGATGTCGAGGATGGTGCCCGGGATAAAGCTTTCAATAATTTTCGGATCAGGAGGCTTATAGGGTTTGCGGCTGGCAAAACTTTTGCTTATCCTTGTTTTGTAAAGGGTTGTATCAATATTAAGGATGCCCAGGTCTTTATGCTCTTTCATAATCTGTTCTTTGATATGGAACCACCCGAATTGATCAGAACGGAGGTAATCCGTGCTTCTTATAAGGCATTGCAACATCTTTGTTTTCAGATATTTCTATCCCATGCAACAGCAACCTTCTTGTTTCGCCCGGCACAATCACAGCATCGATATATCCCCTGGAAGCGGCAACATAAGGATTGGCGAACTTGGCCTTGTATTCTTCGACTTTCTGTCTTCTCATGCCGTCGGGATCGTCAGAGGACATTATCTCTTTTCTGAAGATAATGTTTGCGGCCCCCTCGGGTCCCATTACGGCTATTTCAGCACTGGGCCAGGCAAAGACAAAATCAGCCCGCAGGTGGCGCGATCCCATAGCTATGTAACCGCCGCCGTATGCCTTCCTGAGAATAACAGTCAGTTTCGGGACCGTGGCTTCGCTGTAGGCGTATAGTACTTTTGCACCATGCCTGATCACTCCGGCATGCTCCTGGTCAACTCCCGGGAGGTATCCCGGCAGGTCCACGAGCGTAATGATGGGTATATTGAACGAGTCGCAGTACCTTATAAACCTGGCGGCCTTGTCAGATGAATCGACATCAAGAACCCCGGCCATCTCGAGCGGCTGGTTGGCGACAAAACCCGTTGTCCTTCCCCCCATTCTGCCAAAACCGATCACCATGTTCTTTGCATAGTGTTCCATTATCTCAAAAAAATCGGATTTGTCGATTATCGCCCGAATCACATCCCTTACATCGTACGGAAGGGTCGGGTCGTCCGGGACAATTTTTTCAATATTGTATTCCGGGTCCGGTTCTCCGGATTCAAAGCTTCTCGCTTTGCGGCTGTTGTTCCACGGGATAAAGGTGATAAGCCTTTTTATCTGCTCGAAGCACTCCTCCTCGGTTGCTGCAAAAAAGTGAGCATTCCCGGTTACCTCGCTGTGAACCCTTGCCCCGCCGAGATCTTCCATCGAGATCTCTTCACCCAGGACGGTTTTGATAACTTCGGGACCTGTGATGAACATCTTGGAGATGTTGTCCACAACAAAAACGAAGTCGGTCAGAGCCGGGGAATAGACTGCTCCCCCTGCGCATGGACCCAGTATCACTGAGATCTGGGGAATGACCCCGCTGGAGATGGTGTTCCTGAAGAATATCTCTCCATACCCGGCCAGCGAGTTGACCCCTTCCTGGATTCTTGCTCCCCCTGAATCGTTGATCCCGATAAGCGGTATCTTCATCTTGAGGGCATGATCCATTATCTTGGTGATCTTTCTCGAGTGCATCAGTCCGAGTGAGCCCCCGGCAACTGTAAAATCCTGGGCGTAAACAGCGATAGGAGCACCGTAAATTGTACCGGTGCCAATTACAACACCGTCGCTTGGAAGCGATTTCTTGTCCATGTCAAAATCGCGGGCATCATGCTCGACAAAAAGATCATATTCACTAAAGGTGTTGTGATCGAGAAGGGCCATGATTCGCTCCCGGGCAGTGCGTTTCCCCAAAGCCTTCTGCTTTTCAATAGCCTGTTCACCCCCGCCGAGTAAAATCTTATCACGTTTCTCCTGCAATTCGCGGATCTTCTTTTCAAGTGGCATAACTCTCTATTTAATTGTTTGTTTCCTCAGGACCAAATAATTGAGAAATGGCAAAACCAGGTGGTAAGTTTAATGAAATAGAATGATTTAAAAAAACTATTTTGGCGCTAATCGATATAATACCAGTGCAACAATTGCGTAAATGATATTTGGAATCCACATGGCCAGCATCGGATCGAGGTTCCCTTTCAGGGAAAACTGCGATGAAAACTGCATGAACAGGATATATGTAAAACTGAGCCCGAGCCCTATCCCGATATTCATCCCTATTCCTCCCCTTACTTTCCGTGAAGAGAGCGAGACCCCTATCAGTGTCAGGATAAATACAGCGAACGGACTCGAGAAGCGCCGGTGCTTCTCGATCAGGAAAAGCTTGATCTCATCCGAGCCCTGAAGCCTCAGAAGGCTTATATAACGGCGGAGATCATTATAGGTCATGGTGTGCACAAAATCCGGATCCCTCGACAGATCATCCGGTGTTATCGTCAGGGTCGTATCGGTCTGCATGCCTCTGGTTATCACCTCCCCTTCCCTGCTGATTTCCCTTATGTAATAATTACCTACGGTCCATCTATGCGTCGCCGTATCCCACCTTACCCACATCGATGAGAGTTTGGATTGGAGCATCCCGTCATCATCAAACTTCTCGATAGTGAAATTCCGTCCCGACATGCTTAAAGGGTTGAACGATTCCATGTAAATATAAATATTCCTGTAAACCTGCCGGTGAACATTCATCACCTGCACCCTGCGGCTGGTACGCCTGTAATACTTGTCCTCAAAATTCATCCTCTTCATGTTCGCATCCGGAATGACGAAATTTGTCAGGAGGTAAATGAAGATCGCGATTACCAGCGCTGAAAGGAAATAGGGCCACATCATCCTCCTGAAGCTCATTCCGCTGTTGAGTATGGCTATTATTTCTGTATTCACCGACATCTTAGAGGTAAAGAAGATAACAGAGATAAATACGAACAGTGGAGCGAAAAGGGTGGCGAAGAAGGGAATGAAGTTCATGTAATAGTCAAAAATGATAGCCTTTGCCGGTGCCTCTTTCTCCATGAAATTGTCGATCTTCTCTGCAAAGTCGAAGACAACGGCAATTGTCAGGATCAGTATCAGGCTGAAGACAAACGTACCAAGGAACTTCCTGATAATGTACAGATCGATGATCCTGATCCGTAACCCTGCTAAAGTCTCTCTGAAACTCTTCTTACCGTAGATTCTTTCCATCTCTTGAAGTCTCCTTCTATGATCCTTTTTCTTGCCTCTTCGACAAGGCGTAAATAAAATGCCAGGTTATGGATGCTTGCTATCTGGGCCCCGAGTATTTCCCCCGATATTACCAGATGGCGCAGATACGCTTTGGAATAATACAGACTTACGGAAGAGGGCCCTTCAGGATCAATCGGACTGAAATCGGAGGTCCATTTCCTGTTTTTGATATTGATTATTCCCTCGTGCGTAAAGAGCATCCCGTTCCGGCCGTTCCTCGTGGGCATCACACAATCGAACATGTCTATTCCCCGCTCGATTGATTCAAGAATGTTTGCCGGGGTACCCACTCCCATAAGGTACCTTGGCTTATCCCCGGGAAGTATCTCATTGACAATTTCAATCATCCTGTACATCTCTCCGGCGGGTTCCCCGACCGACAATCCGCCGATCGCGTTCCCCTCCATGCCTGCCTCTGCTATTGCTTCAGCAGAGTGCCGTCTCAGATCGTCAAATGTGCTACCCTGCACAATGGGGAACAGATACTGCTCATTACCCCACACAGGCTCTGTCTCATGGTATCTTTTCACCGCCCTTCCGAGCCAGTGATGCGTCAGCCTCATCGACTTCTCGGCATATTTGTAATCGCACGGGAAAGGGGTGCACTCATCAAAAGCCATAATAATATCAGCACCGATAACACGCTGAATATCAATTGTATTCTCCGGAGTGAAGATATGACTTGAACCATCTATATGCGATCTGAAATGTGCTCCTTCCTCAGTGAGCTTCCGGTTTTCTGAAAGCGAAAAGACCTGATATCCGCCGCTGTCGGTAAGTATTGGCCCCTTCCAGTTCATGAAACGGTGGAGCCCGCCCGCTTCTCTCAGCACCGTGGTGCCTGGACGGAGATAAAGATGATAGGTATTTCCCAGAATGATCCCGGCCCTGATATCCTCAGCAAGATCCTTTTGCAGTATCCCTTTCACCGTCCCTGATGTGCCAACCGGCATGAAAACCGGTGTCCGGATCTCACCGTGAGATGTGTGCAGAAGGCCTGCACGCGCCATGGTATCCTTATCCCTGCTCTCTACTTTAAACATCAGTTATGGATTTCAGGAAGCACAAAGGTAGCTTATCCCTATTGCATTATAAAATTATTCATTAATATTGCTGGATATTTGGAAGTCAGATGATGTCGCCGGATAATATTCTCCTTTTTGTTGTATTTCTGATATTTAGTCTCTCAACAGCGATACAGCTATTTTACTATCTGTACTTTTATCTGGCAACGGGTATTTACAAACATCCTGAATTACAGGGATCAGATGCACCTGTCTCAGTTATTATATGTGCAAGGAACGAGGCTGAGAACCTGAGAAGTTTCCTGCCGTCAATACTTGAACAGGATTACCCCGATTATGAAGTTATTGTGGTAAACGACTGCTCAGAAGATGATTCCTTCAATATCCTGGGAAAGTACCTGGCTGAATACCCGCATTTTAAGGTTTCAACTGTAAATAAGGACCCTAAATTTACCCACAGCAAGAAATTCGCCCAGTTCATCGGCATAAAGGCAGCGAAGAACGACCTTCTTCTGTTCACCGATGCCGATTGCCAGCCCATCTCTGACAAATGGCTTGCCATGATGACCTCGCACTTTGACGAAAAGACAGATTTTGTTCTTGGCTTTGGGGGATATTTGAAAGAGAAGGGATTGCTGAACAGATACATAAGGTACGACAGCATGTTCATTGCCATGCAGTATTTAGGAACGGCCATACGCGGCATTCCATATATGGGTGTCGGCCGAAACCTCGCCTATCGCAGGTCGCTCTTCTTCAGGAACAAGGGCTTTGGATCCCCCAACCATCTTGTTTCAGGTGATGACGATCTGTTTGTCAATAAGATAGCAACAAAGGAAAACACCTCTGTCGAATTCAGGAGTGAGACTCACACCCGGTCTGTTCCCTCTTCAGGAATCAGTGAATGGTTCAAACAAAAAAAGAGGCACATGACAACGGCACGCTACTATAAGTCCGGGAATAAATGGCTTCTTCTGGCCGAGTCCGCCTCAAGGCTCCTTTTCTACGCCTCACTCATTCTGCTGTTGACAGATCTTTATCTGTGGCCCTTTTTAGCCGCCGGGTTCGGTGCAAGATTAATCATTCAGGTTATTGTATTTTTACTCGCGCAGAGAAAGCTAAATGAGCCTGGACTGCTGCCATTTTCATTATTTTTTGATATCTTTTCGCCTTTTATTAACGGAATAGTTTATATAAGCAATTTCAGGACCAGACCGGGCAGTAACTTATGGAAGTAACAAATGGATTATCGGAAAAGGCCAGGAATGATCTTCTGCTTGTGGAGAAGGCAAAAAACGGAAGTGAGCTTGCATTCGCCAATCTGATGAACCGTTACAGGGATTCCATCTATTTCATGCTCCTGAAAATGGTGAACAACGCGTCTGATGCCGAAGATCTCACGATAGAGGCATTTGGAAAAGCTTTCCGTAACCTCGATTCCTTCACCCCTGAGTTCGCATTCAGCACCTGGCTCTTTAAAATAGCAACAAACAACTGCATCGATTTCATCAGAAAAAAACAGAGTTCCCCTTCACCGATCGATCAATGGCAGGATGATATAGATAACCTCACCATCAACATACAATCTGATCTCCCCGACCCCGAGGAATCGCTTATCAATGATCAGAAGATAGCTGTCCTCAGGGGAATAGTCAACCAGCTGAAGCCCCGTTACAGAACCCTTATTGAACTCAGGTACTACAAGGAATATTCCTACGAAGAGATCTCATCGGAGCTTAAACTCCCCATAGGAACGGTAAAAGCACAGCTTTACAGGGCAAAATCCCTTCTATACAACATTTTCGTTAAAACAGGCAACAGGTAGTGCCAGAGAGTATCTTCAGATATTTCCCGTCACTTTCAGGAATCCAGGTCGACAGATTTTCCCGCATGATGGAGATCTACCGGGTATGGAACGACAGGATCAATGTTATCTCGCGAAAAGACCTTGAAAATTTCTATGTACATCATGTTCTTCATTCACTGTCGATTGCCAGGATCATTTCCTTCCTGCCATCCACGCGCATTCTTGATGTCGGTACTGGAGGGGGATTCCCCGGCATACCCCTTGCCATACTCTTTCCCGGTTCGGAGTTTACTCTTCTCGACTCTGTCGCGAAAAAGATAAGGGTCGCAGACGCTGTGATCGGCGAGCTTGGTCTGAGGAACGCTTTCACAGCAAGGAGAAGGATTGAAGAGGAAAAAGGAAAATATGATTTCGTCGTCAGCAGGGCTGTTACTGACTTCCCCGGCCTGGTAAGGCTGACGGCAGGGAAAATCTCCGCCGGCAGCAGGAACAGCCTGCAGAATGGCATCATCTGCCTCAAGGGAGGCTCCATTGATGATGAGGTGGCCCCCTTCAGGGCCAGGGTCAGAATCTGGGACATAAAGGACTTTTTCTCAGAGCCATTTTTTGAAACAAAAAAGATCATATTTCTTCCGTCAGCTGAAGCTGACGGCAA
>DIKJ01000019.1:21360-28177 GCA_002424525.1 Bacteroidales bacterium UBA5621
ATTCCTTCAGCTTCAATTTTCCAAAAAAACACTATATTTGCGGTCTCAAATAAAAAACAGCGACAATTAAATAATTATCAATATGAAAAGGACATTTCAGCCATCCAGGAGAAAGAGAGTGAACAAACATGGTTTCAGGGAAAGGATGTCCACCCCTAACGGCAGAAGAGTGCTTTCAGCACGGAGAGCAAAGGGGAGGAAGAGACTGACAGTCTCTTGTGAAATGAGGCTAAAATAATATTTACCCAGACTATATCCATAAAAGGTGTCCGCTGTACGGACACCTTTTTTTTCTACCTTTGCCTCCATCATTTCATGCGGTTTCAATGAACGGACTGGCCGATTATATCGATGATGAAGCGTTGAAGGGAATATCCGCCAGGATCGTTGCCGGCGGGAGGATAACTCCCCCGGAGGGCTTGCTGTTATACGAAAGGGCAGGACTGCCGCTTCTGGGGATGCTGGCCGGAAGAGTCAGAAGACGGTTTAACGGTAATTCAGCCTTCTTTAACCGCAATTTTCATATCGAACCAACAAACTTATGCATTCATAACTGCCTCTTCTGCTCGTATCATAAGAGTGCAGGCGATCCCGGGAGCTGGGATTACGGGCACGATGAGATACTCGAAGCACTAAGGCGTTTTGATGAAAAAGAGGTTACCGAGGTGCATATTACGGGAGGTGTTCACCCCAGCCACGACCTTGACTTCTACTGCAAGATGGTCCGCATGATCAAACAACACAGGCCCTCACTGCACGTGAAAGCTTTTTCCGCAATAGAGATTGATCATATGATCAGCAGGGAAGGCCTCACGATGGAAGAGGGTCTCCGCCGGCTTGCCGGTAACGGAGTTGACTCCATACCAGGCGGAGGCGCTGAGATATTTGATGAGGAACTGAGGGAGAAGATATGCCCCGGTAAGACATCCTCCGGAAGATGGCTGGAAATTCACGAAACAGCTCATAACCTTGGAATTAAGTCTAATGCCACAATGCTTTACGGACATATTGAATCGTACAGCCACCGGATAGACCACATGGAACGGCTCAGGAAACTCCAGGACAGGACCTCCGGCTTCAATGCATTCATACCACTCAGGTTCAGAAACTCAAATAACTGCATGGAGCACCTGGGAGAGGTTGGCGTAACCGAAGACCTGAGAAATTACGCAGTCGCAAGACTCTTCCTTGATAATATCCCCCATATCAAGGCATACTGGCCGATGACAGGCAGGGAGGTCGCCCAACTGGCACTCTCTTTCGGTGCTGACGATCTCGATGGCACAATCGGAGATACTACAAAAATTTACTCCATGGCAGGAGCAGGAGATCAAAACCCTGTCATTTCCGTCGAAGAAATAACAAGACTTATCTCTGAAGCAGGCTATCAGGCGGTAGAGAGAGACTCCGCTTATAACCCGATCTGATCAACTCTTCGCTTAATAATTTTATCATTACATTTGCGTTATATCTAATGTTCAATAAACCGGTATGAGCCTGAAGAACTTCCTCCTCAGTAAGATTTTCCTGAAAAACCTGGCACTGGCCGTTGTGATCGCAATTGGGCTGGTCATCCTTTTGCTTATATCGCTTAATTTCTATACACGTCACGGACAGGCCCGGCCGGTACCGGATTTCACCGGCCTGAATCTTGACGAAGTCGGTATGCTCGCCAGGAAGAACAGGCTGAAATTCGCGATAATCGATTCTGTATATACCTCAAACGTGCCAAGAGGTTATATTGCCGAGCAGAATCCACGGCCCGGATTCAAGGTAAAAAAATGGAGGAATATTATTCTTACTATTAATGCTTTTCACCCCGAAATGGTGGCAATGCCCGACCTGGTCGACCTGCCCAAGAGACAGGCTCTGGCCCTTATTGAGAGCTCAGGCCTCAAAATGGGGGAACTCAGGTATATACCCGACCTTTCTGTTGATGTGGTTATCAGGCAGTTGCTTAACGAAAGAGAGATTACGGCGGGTGATTCACTCCAGAAAGGTTCGGTGATCGACCTTGTCCTGGGAAAAGGATTGAGTAATCTGCGTACTCCTGTTCCCAACCTGTCCGGCATGACCCTGGAACCTGCCAGAAACAGGATACTCGGAGCCTCCCTTAACCTCAGGACCTTCATTTATGACAATACTATCAGATCGGGAAGTGACTCCATCAAGGCGTTCGTCTACCGGCAAAATCCTGAGTTCAGGGAGGGCCTGACCCTTCAGCTTGGTTCCGATATTTACCTCTGGCTTACGATTGATTCTGCCAAACTCCCCGGCGAGCCGGAAATCATGGTGCCAGACACCATTCCCGGAGCTGAACTGCCTGAGTTTTAGCACTGATAATCTGATGTTTAAAAAAATTGTCCCATATCTGCTGATTCTCAACCTGTTTTTTCCAGGTTCTCATGCCCAGGAGGTAGTGACAGGATTGCCATCCCAAATTCAGATCATTGAGAAGAATGCCGGCAGCTTAAGGACCAAGGGAATCTCAGCCGATATGCTCCCGCTTCCGTTTTTTGATGATTTTTCAGGCAGTTCAATCTTTCCCAACCCGTCGAACTGGTCAGATGATTTTGCGTTCATAAACAATACCTATTCCGACCGTCAGATAACGACCGGTGTGGCAACGCTGGATGCCATCGACAATTACGGAAGGCTGTATGAATCAGCGGCGACCACAGTATTCAGGGCCGACCAGCTTACATCCCAGCCAATTGATCTTGCTTATCCTGCATCCGACAATATATGGCTCAGTTTCTGGTATCAGCCGGGCGGCCTCGGCGATAAGCCTGAACCTAATGATTCGCTCACACTGCAGTTCCTTGCCCCTGATGAGGGAATATGGTATTCGGTCTGGAAAGCGGAAGGGTCGGACCAGCCGGATTTCAAGCCGGTTATAATCAGGATTGAAGATGCACGTTATCTTATGGAAGGATTCAGGTTCCGTTTCGTCAACTATGCCAGCCTGACCCCAAATATTGGCGATCCTGCCATGACAGGCAATTGCGATCACTGGAACATAGATTACGTACTGCTCGACCGAAACAGGCATGAAGCAGACACTCTGTTCAGGGATGTTGCATTCACCACCGGGTTGCGGTCACTTCTGAAAACACACGAAGCGATGCCGTGGAATCAGTTCCGGCAGGTCTCCCTGCAGGAAATGGGCTCTTTTATCCCGATCAGCTACCGTAATAACGATAATATAATCAGGAACGTTACACGTAATTTCCGGATCTGGGACGTCTACAGAAACCAGCAGTCTCATTCATTCTCCGCGGGAGCAACCAATATAGATCCTCAGACCAGCGTGGATTATAAAGCCAGCCTGATATACACATTCAATACCACAGGCACCGATTCAGCGCTATTTAATATCACAGCCTGGCTGATCACCGATGATTTCGACCCGAAAGCCAACGACACCATAAGGTACGAACAACGCTTCAGCAACTATTTTGCTTTTGATGACGGGTCAGCCGAAGGGGGATACGGAATAAACGGCCTGGGATCGAGAAATGCCATGGCGGCCTACAAGTTCAAATCCTTCATCCGCGACACTCTCAGAGCTGTTCGTATATGCTTTAACGACACCTATATGAATTCAAACAGAAGATCATTTGACCTGATGGTGTGGAACGATAATCTGGGATCGCCGGGTAATGTGATCTATTCGCTCGAGGAAGTGATGGTTGAACAGGGACCGAGGATCAATGGCTTTTACACATACCTTTTACCTGACGGGGTTATGGTGGATGATGTTTTTTACGTCGGATGGCGACAGCGTTCCGAGACCTTCCTTAATGCCGGCTATGATGTCAACACCCCGCATGGAAACAGACAGTTTTACTGGCTTAACGGTTCATGGAACCAGTCGCAGGTCAGTGGCAGTGTAATGATCCGGCCTGTCGTCGGGCAACCCCTTAAAACCACTTCAATAGACCCTGTGCCGGAAGAAGGGGAAGACATCTTCAGAATAAGGATATGGCCTAACCCTGCTGCCGGTTTCATCAATGTGGAATATGACGAATCAATCATGCCTGGCAATGCCAGCATTACCGTTATCGATCTCCAGGGACGTGAACAGCTGAACGTAAAGCTCGCCAGTCGAATCGACGTCTCCTTCCTGCCCGCAGGAATTTACATTGTAATTCCCAGGCTGAACGGGAGACCTGCAGGTCATTACCGTCTGGTCAAAGCAAGGTAATCGCGGTAATGGAAGAAGAAGAACTCACCGATCAGCAGGAACTATTTGAACATTTCCGGTTTCATGTCGAGCCCGGGCAGTCCCTGCTGAGGCTGGACAAATATCTTTTCTCCAGGATCGAGAATATATCCAGGACACGTATCCAGAATGCTGCCACAGCAGGCAACATTCTGGTCAACAACAAGCCTGTCAGGGCAAGCTACAGGGTAAAACCCGGAGACATAATCCAGATTGTACTGCCGACGCCACCCCGCGAAATAGAGCTTATTCCCGAGAACATCCCCTTAGACATCGTTTATGAAGATGAGGATGTGATTGTGGTGAATAAGAAATCCGGTATGGTGGTTCATCCGGCCTACGGGAACTATACCGGCACGCTGATAAACGCGCTGATGTGGCATTTCAGGGATCTTCCGCTGTTTCAGACCGGCGAGCTCAGACCCGGACTGGTGCACCGGATCGATAAGAACACCTCCGGCATACTTGTCGTGGCAAAGAATGAGCTCAGCCTGAACAGGCTGTCGCGTCAGTTCTATGAGCGCACTACCGACCGTCTGTACACTGCCATCGTCTGGGGCCGGCCGGAACCTGCCTCAGGGACCATCACGGGCCACGTCGGAAGGAACATAAGAGACAGAAAGATCATGCAGGTCTTTCCTGATGGCAGTCAGGGCAAACCAGCAGTAACACATTATAAGGTCATCGAGGATCTTGGTTATATTTCAGTCGTTGAATGCAAGTTAGAGACCGGAAGGACTCATCAGATAAGGGTCCACTTCAGCTGGTTCAAACACCCGCTGTTCAATGATGACGAGTATGGCGGTAACAGGATACTTAAGGGAACCACCTTCAGCAAGTATCAGCAATTCGTCAGAAACTGCTTTGAAATATTGCCCCGTCAGGCGCTTCACGCCCGGTCGCTTGCATTTGATCATCCTGTTACAGGAGAGAGGCTTTCGTTCGCATCTGACCTGCCAGTTGATATGCAGCAGCTGATCGACAGATGGAGGGCTTATATCGCCGGAAGGGCTGAGGGCTGAGGGCTCCCTGTGTCTAAGCTCTACGCTCTACGCTTTACGCTCTACTCTAGCTCACCATCTGCCGCCGGCACCACCTCCGCCGAAACTACCTCCTCCGAATCCTCCGAATCCGCCGCCGGAGCTTGATCCTCCTCCCGAGAAACCTCCCCAGCTGCCGCTGTGCCTTCTGCTGCCTGAATTCATCATTGCCAGCAACATCCACACAGGTAGCCCCTTGTTGCTTATATGCCTCTGGTTCGAGCCTCCCTTTGTGCGGATAAACAAAATTGTCACCAGCACGATTATGAAAATAACAAAAGGTATGACATCACTTACGTTGCCCCTCATCTCTTTGCTATACTCATCCGCAGTAAATTCCCTGACTGCCAGCGACATAATAACGTCAGTGGCTTTGTCGAGGCCATCGTAATAATTGTCTGCCCTGAACTCTGGCAGTATCTCATAATCGATTATTTCGCCGCAGACAATATCAGGGATCACCCCTTCAAGCCCGTATCCCGGCGCTATAAAGACCTCACCAACAGGCGACACGGTTGTTTTTGGCTTTACAAGGATCAGAACACCGTTATCGAGGCCCTGCTGGCCTATTCCCCACTTTTCAGCCAGACGGTGGGCGTAATCCGCCACGTCGTATCCCCCGAGATCTGAAACAGTCACAACAGCTATCTGGGTTGATGTGGTGTCGCTGAATGCGACAAGTTTGCTCTCAAGCAGATTTATCTCCCGCGTTGTCAGCATCCCGGCAAAGTCGTTTACAAGCCTGGGGGGGGATGGCTTATCAGGGATACCCTGGGCCGTAACCTTGCAGATGTTGCCTGTGACCGCAAGCAAAAATGATATGATCAATATAACGTATCTTGTTTTCATTTATCGGAAAACTTATAGGGATCGTCATACGATATCTCATCCGGCAGTTCGTTAATATCATCCGGCATTCCGGGGAAATGATCCTTAAGCTGTTCCCCTGCAAGCAGAACGGCCTCTGCTAACCCTTCGGCAAATCTTCCCTGGTTGAAGCGCTCCTGAAGAAGCTCTTTTATCCTGTCCCAGAAATCCCCTGCGACCTGGGCGTTTATTCCGGAATCTCCGATAACGGCAAACTGCCTGCTCCTGACAGCCATGTAGAAGAGGACCCCATTTCTCATCTCCGTCCGGTGCATTCCGATCTTTTTGAAGATCCATGCCGCCCGGTCCATAACATCTCCCTCGAGAGCTGTCTCAATGTGAACCCGTATCTCTCCCGAGGTGGCCTTCTCAGCCTCCCTGATTGCAGAAAGTACATAATCCTGCTGATCCCGCGAGAAAAAATCCGAGGCTCTGATTTCCATGCTTCTCCCGATATTTAGAATTTTACCTGTGGCGCTTTTTCAGTACCGGCATCCGCTTCGAAATAAGGCTTCTCGTGAAATCCGAACATCCCGGCAAGGATTCTTTGTGGAAACTGTTTAACAAATGAATTGTAGGTCAATGTCACCTCGTTGAATCTTCTCCTTTCAACGGAGATCCTGTTCTCGGTCCCTTCCAGTTCGATCTGGAGATCCCTGAAATTCTGAGTGGCTCTCAGTTCCGG
>DIKJ01000019.1:28231-33242 GCA_002424525.1 Bacteroidales bacterium UBA5621
TCTGCAGTCATGTTCGCAGGATCAATAGTAACGGAAGTAGCCCTGGCCCTTGCTTCAATTACTTGTGTAAGTGTTGTTTGCTCGAAGGCGGCAGCTCCCTTGACCGTTTCCACGAAGTTAGGGATCAGGTCCGCCCTGCGCTGGTATTGAGTCTGTACATTGCCCCACTGGCTGGTGACAGCTTCACTCATTGTAACCATGTTGTTGTAGATCCTGGTACCCCAGAGAACCATGCCGAGCACAATGAGCGCGAGAAAGCCGGCTAAGATTATCCACATTAAACAACCTTTCTTCATTTTCCTGATATTTAATATTTATTCAAAGATACTTAAACAGGAGATTATTACAAATGACTAAATTTGGAAATCAATAATAGTGACCAGGATGAGAACAATAGCAATAGTTGCCGGAGGCAATTCTTCTGAATACGAGATCTCTGTAAAAAGTGCGAATGAGGTGAGTAAAGTATTGTTTTCCAGATATATAACATATATCATAATGATCCGTGGCATCAACTGGTACTGGGAGGATACCAAAGGGCGCTTCCACGCTATCGACAAGAATGATTTTTCCCTGATGACCGATGATGCCAGGATAAGATTTGATGCCGTGTTCATAGCCATACATGGCACTCCGGGTGAGGACGGGCTCTTACAGGGCTATCTCGACATGCTGGAAATTCCGTATACAAGCTGCAGCTCTTTTTGCTCAGCCCTCACCTTCAACAAACAGGCTTGCAAGTCATATCTCAGAGAATATGGGATTCCCATGGCTGATTCCGTCTTAATAAACAGGAGGGAAGTTCCCGGCACTTCTGAGATTATCAGCAGAACCGGATTGCCCTGTTTTGTAAAACCCAACGCAAGCGGTTCGAGCTTTGGGGTAAGCAAAGTCACAAAGGAGGAAGAGTTATCATCCGCCATCGAAAAAGCTTTTCATGAGAGCCCTGATGTGATGGTAGAAGCGTTTATGGAGGGGCGTGAGGTCGGATGCGGAGTTGTAAAATCCGGGGAAAAAACACTGATATTGCCGGTTACCGAGATCATCAGCAAGAATGATTTTTTCGACTACGAAGCCAAGTACACTCCCGGGAGATCTGATGAGATCACTCCCGCCGACCTGCCGGCAGAGATCACTGATGAAATTCAGGAAATGAGTTCCGCTGTTTATGACATCCTTGGCTGCAATGGGATTGTCAGGGTTGATTTTATTATCGTCGGCACCAGGCCATTTTTCCTTGAGATCAACAGTGTCCCCGGGATGACGCCGGAAAGCATCGTGCCAAAGCAGGCAGAGGCGGCTGAAATACCGCTTGAGGAGCTCTATTCGATGGTGGTGGAGGACTCTGTAAGGAGGAGCGTAGAGCGTAAAGCGTAGAGCGCCGTTATTATTCCATAGCCTTTTTAAGGGCACTCGTTGTTGTGTAATATTTCGTTATCATTCCCGGCACTTCCCAGTCAGGGAGCTTGCCAGCTTCCATGTACTCCAGGAACTTTGCGGTAACCTGTCCGAAATGAGCCTCATGCCCAACCCTGTAGCTGTCCGGGACATTGATTTTAAGTGTTTTTGGATTGACAGCTTCAACCATAAGATTCTCGTACGGCAGGCTCTCCAGGGCAGCCTTAAGCTTCTCCATAAGAAGATCCATAATAATACCCCTCACGTTTTCGAGGTAAAGGGTCGGGACATATTTTTCATCCGCACCCTGTTTGATAACAAGGTCACATTGAGTGCCGCGCATCACTGAATAATGAGTATCTCCGGCTCCCGGAGGTGCCTGGTATTTCCATTCCACCGACACTTTCGCACAGACGCCTTTCAGCCGGTAGACCATCTCTCCGTTGGAATACACATTCAGCTTTCCGTCCTTCATGTCCTTCTGCAGGAAAGCAGGAAAATCATCAAAACCGGTAACTCCCGTAAACTCCTCCTTCGACATTACTGTTGGCCATCTTCGTGCTTCAATCATCTCCACATCTGATATGCTCAGGATCTGCTCAGGGAAGCACTCCCACTGAATAAGATCAACAAGGTGTGTTGTCACATCAACTATTCCTTCCCCCTGCTGATCAACATCAAAAAACCAGGCCGGTCGTATGAGAGGGGTGCCGGAAACAATCTTTGAGAAATGGTGAACACTTACCTTTGTTACTGCAGGGTCCTCTTTACTGCCGGTTACCAGTGTTCCAAAGACCTCTTCCTTCTGCGACAGAAGCTTCTGAAGTATTGTCGTTATTTCATAACGCTCAGTCATGATATCGTAGATCAGGATACCCTTCTCCTGTGCTGTACGGAATGCCTCCTCAAGCCTGGGAAAATCTTCCGGAAGGATGATCATCGGCTTGTCGGCAAGGACATTGAGGCCTCCTGCAACTGACCTGCCTATGTATTCGGCTTTCTTTCTGTTGTTCCCAGAGAGAACAACCACATTGCCGGATTTTTCCGACACCATTTTCTCAAAAAAATCATCTCCCCTGTAAATAACTTCATTCCAGGCCGTTGGATCGGCATCCCTCGTGTTGTACGATATGATCCTGTCGAGATACTGCTGAACATCAGGACCTTCTGGGGCATAAACATGAACATCGGGAGAAACCTGGTCATACATGATCTTCTGAACAAGGGCGGCATGAAAATGCCCGGGATCAACAGTAATTAATTTAACCTGATAATCATTTTTCATTGAGTCTGCCGGTTTTCTCTGTGAGCTTCCTGAGCCGCATGAACTCAGCAATACTACAGCTGTGAGTATTAACAATAAGATCTTCTTCATTTCTCAATCATTTTAATTATTCCTGTTTATCTTCTAAAAATTCTAACTCTGAACCGATCCCGGCATTTTCCGGGAGAGCTCGCCGAAGGCAAACCCTGAAACATTGAAACATTGAAACCTTGAAACCCTGAAACTCTGATCTAATGACTCTTCACTGCTTCAACAAATGCCATGATATTTTCGCTTTTAACTTCAGGCGGCATTCCCCCTCCGACGGACCAGATCACATGACTGTAGTCATTCGTTTCACTTAAAGCCTTTGCAACTGCGCTTTTCACATCTTCCGGCGTTCCGGCGGCCATTACATCCCTTGGAGGAACGTTTCCGACAAGAATAACATCCGGACCGGCAAGCTCCCTTACCTCACCCATGGTGTGTGTGAATGAAAAGTTAAACATATTGACACCCATTTCAGTCAGATATTTTGCTGTGATCAGCCCCTCGGCATCGTTGTGAAGAAAGCGGACCTTTGAGCCTGTCGTGCCGAAAATCTTACTGAAGTATGGCATTACAAATTCCCTGAATTCATCTTCTCCGACAAAACCGATTATATCATCAAGGACCAGCACTCCGTCAATCGACGGAAAACACTCCTTCTGCCAGCTTATCCAGTCACAAATGAAGTCCGTGATCTTCCTGATAAGCCTGTGAGAGCTATCGGGATCTAATGCCAATGCCATCATAAACTCCGTTGTGCCCATCAGGAAACTGGCAATGTTCAGAGGGCCCCTGGCGATTGCAAACCTTATCTGATGACCGGCATCCCTTATAGCATTTTCGTTGTTCCTCAGCCTGCTTATCATGAAGGGAAGTAACCCGTCGGTTTTAACGTTTGGCTGTGGCAGAGAAGCCCCTTCCGAGACATCTGAAATGATCCTGTCAGCATGAGGTAGGCTTTTCTCCAGGAATACCATTCTTGAACCAAACGCAGACGGTTCGGTACACATACCATACTCCGACCAGAAGCCGGGCATAAACCAGACATCGGGAAATGTGTTCACTGCCTTGAGGTTAGCCTTGAGCCACATCTCGTCAGACGAGTAGAAATCAACATTGGATATACCATACCAGCCTGGTATCCAGGGGCTGTCTATAATAAACCCTGTTGGTTTATATTCCAGCTCCTTTCCGTTGACCATCCTGATCAGATCATCCCATGATGAGTTTCGCATATTACTGTGGATAAGTAATGTAAATCTGCTTCGACCTTAAAATTGTGAATTATTTTTCAGGAAATAAAATTAAATGTCTCCGTTCTGTACGAATCGATCGGATCGCATGTGCAAATCAGGTTTCTGTCGCCGTACCCATCGTCGACACGGCCGACTGAAGGCCAGAATTTGTTCTCAACGATCCATTTAAGAGGAAAGGCTGCTCTCTGCCGGCTATAAACGTGGTTCCATTCATCAGCAGTTACCACTTTAACGGTATGAGGGGCATTGTGAAGAACGTTATCCTCCCTGTCCGCTTTTCCTTCACTTATCTCCCTGATCTCCTTCCATATCGATTTTAAAGCATCAATGAACTTGTCAAGTTCCTGTAACGACTCTGACTCCGTGGGCTCAACCATCAGTGTGCCATGCACCGGGAATGAGAGTGTCGGGGCATGAAATCCATAGTCCATGAGCCGTTTGGCGATATCCGCCTCGGTTATGCCGGCTTCAGCCTTGAAATTCCTGCAGTCGAGTATCATCTCATGCGCAACAAATCCTGTGCTGCCGCTATAAAGTGTTTTATACCATTTTTTCAGTGATGCGGCAATATAATTTGCATTAAGGATTGCGTATTCCGTAGCCCTCGTCAGCCCGTCAGGCCCCATCATCATTATATAGGAATGTGAAATTGCCAGGATCAGTCCGCTTCCGAAGGGTGCAGAGGCTACTGCTGATATCCCGTGGCTTCCTCCCGTTTTTACATGAGGATGCGATGGCAGAAATTCCGACAGCTTGTCATTCACGAGTATAGGTCCCATGCCGGGACCTCCTCCTCCGTGAGGAATAGCAAATGTCTTGTGAAGGTTAAGATGGCACACATCAGCGCCTATGTGACCGGGATTTGTGAGCCCGACCTGTGCATTCATGTTGGCACCATCCATATAAACAAGACCTCCGTTTTCGTGGATGATTTTGCACATCTCTGTCACCTCCGCTTCAAAAACCCCATGCGTTGAAGGATAGGTGATCATAAAGCATGACAGGCTTTCCCTGTTCTCCCCGGCTTTTCTTTTAAGGTCTTCCA
>DIKJ01000019.1:33381-33693 GCA_002424525.1 Bacteroidales bacterium UBA5621
CCGGTATACTCCCCCGCCGCTCCGGAGTTGGGTTGGAAAGAGACCGCCGGAAAACCTGTGATTTCCTTGAGCGCCTCACCCAGCTCATCCATGAGCTGGTAGTAACCCTCAGCCTGGTCTTTTGGCACAAAGGGATGAATATTCGCAAATTCCGGCCAGCTCAGGGGAAACATCGATGTGGCAGGATTCAGCTTCATCGTGCAAGACCCAAGTGATATCATACTGTGCGTCAGCGAGAAATCCTTCCGTTCCAGCATCTTGATATAGCGCATCATCTCTGTCTCGCTGTGATACCTGTTAAAAGCCGGCCCC
>DIKJ01000213.1 GCA_002424525.1 Bacteroidales bacterium UBA5621
AAGGCAGGACTTTGCTGAAACAGATAGTCAGTTAATCATCTGCATAATTTTCTGCCACATTTCATTGTGGAAGGTTACCGGTACAAGATTTGTACCCGGGGCTTCCCCCATTCTTACAACAACCATTCCAAGCGAAGGTATGATATTTATGAACTGCCCGTTCTTGCCCATGGCAGCAATCATATCATCAGGAGCAGCCGGGGAGAGTGAAACGTTTAAAGTAGTAGCCAGACCGGGATAGATAATTGAAGATTTACCGTTAAGCCACCAAAGAAATCCATATGATAAATTGAGACTCTGGGAAGTGTTCACCATAGCATCGAAATACCCTTCATCGGTCAATATCGGATCATCACCCCACTTGCCATAGTTTAGGATAAGCAGGCCGAAGCGGGCGGCATCGCGGGCAGTGCTGTAGTAAATGTTGTTATAATCACCGGTCTTGATCCATGTTCCGCTCATCCCGGTTTTGCTCTCAAGACGTGTGTCAGTGTAGTTGTTGTAGCTTCCCCCTGAAGCGTTGGAGATGACGTTCTCGAGAAGCGTGTAAGGAGCATTATGGTAGAACCATTGTGTCCCTGCATCGGCTTTGTAAAGAAGGCATGAGGGGGAAGAGCAGTCTGTATCAGACACGTTGTAATCCAAACCTGTGGTCATTGTGAGTTGGTGTCTCAGTGTGATCATGTCTTCCTTTTCCGCAGGCAGGGATGTCCAGCCGGAGCCCAGATAATCGGATGTTTTGTCGTTTATGCTCAACAGACCCTCCTGCTGGGCAAGGCCGGCAAGAAAAGCAGTAAGTGCCTTACCTGCAGAAGCCCAGTACCATATTGAAGATGAGGTGAATGGAGCGGTATTCAGTATGTTGTTGCCCCGGTACTCCTCGATTATTATCCTGCCGTTCTTCAGAATTATGAAGGCGCGGGTATTATTATCGGATAAAAAGGTTAAAAGCCTTTCAAGCCCGTCACTGCTCCAGCCGAGGCTGGCGGGAGTAATACTCTCCCACGACTGGGAATCTTTCGGCGGGAAATAGAGCTTACTGCCGGGAGGATCGGAAGTTTTTTTGCACCCTGATGAGGCAATTAAAAGAAAGATCAGGAAACGACAGATAAGATAGTATGACCCTGATACCGTATGTTTCATAAAGATGTTAGGGTTATGCAATCGAAATGTTCCACAGAATGCCCGCCAATGCTATGATGAACCCTGCCGTTGCCAGCCTGTGCAGCCAGAGGGAGAGTATGAGATGCCTCTCGCGGTATAAAAATAACCCGGTAAGTAGCAGGATCAGCAGAAAAAAGGTGCCTGTTATCAGCCAGACTGTAAGAATCATTGTGGTCCCGCTGTTTTTCATGTAACTGCTTAGGATAAGTATCAGGTATCCTGCAAGTGCAACAGTTGCAACCTGGTGTGCTGTGAAGAGCCCTGTAAGATAAGGCCTTCCTGTTGTGTGTAGGACACGGCCGAAAGCCAGTATTATCAGCAATAATCCTGAATTCAGTGCTATCTTCAGTGTAATGCTTGACTGTAACATGGATTGGTATCTTAAAGGCCCCAAATATAAGAAAATGATCAATACATTCTGTCAAGCACATCCAGGACAAGATCGTGTACATTTTTCCGGTTGTCTATAGAAGCGGTTATGCCGTACATTGCAGCTCCCATGCCGTGTTTGTCGTTATCTTTCCCGGTTGTCAGGCCAGAGGCAACTGAAGATATCTTCCTGAACCACTTTTCGGGAAGCACTCTTGACATACCTTTGACGAAAGAAACCAGGAAATGGGAGGATGCACTGCTGATCCTCTTCCCTTTCACCGTTGCAACAGCCTGTTTCAGCGCCGAAAGAAGATTATCTGCCTGCCCGGTGTTCTGATAAGCTACTGTAACATGGAGGGCATTGGGGAACTGGATCCTGTCGAGAAACCATCCCTGTTCCGATAGGACATCGCCAACCTCAAAAATATCGATGGTATCAGAAGTGAAGGCGAAAACAGAGAGGTCGGGATTGCTTATGACCTTCAGGCCGGGGATCGAGTTTATTTCTTTCTGCAGTTTACCGGAAGTCTCCATAACATGCTTTGCCCTCACAAGGTATCCGTCACGGCCCAGATGATTGATTACAGCCCAGGCAGCTGCCACATGTCCTCCGCCCCTTGTGCCCAGGAAGGACGGGGAGCCGTACAATCCCCCCGGCCAGTCGGTATGTACGAAAAACTGATGTTTCCGCAATGCCCGGCTGGCATAAAGAATAACTGAAGCACCTTTCGGGGAATATCCGTATTTATGAATATCAGCTGATATGGATGTTACGCCGGGGACCCGGAAATCGAAGGGAGGCACCGGGTAACCGAGTTGTTGTGCAAAAGGAAGAAGCATTCCTCCCATGCAGGCATCCACATGGAACAGGATTTTTTGACCGAGAGCCAGTTCTCCTATTTCAGTTATGGGGTCAATAACTCCGTGCGGAAAGCATGGTGCCGATCCGACCAGTAGGATTGTATCCGGCGTAACAGCTCTACTCATGGCCTCCACATCAGCCCTCCTGTCGTCTCTTACAGGTGTCTGGATGACTTTCACATTCAGGTAATGAGCCGCCTTTAGGAATGCCGGGTGTGCTGATCCGGGTATAACAATTGCCGGGGAGGTTATATCGGGATTGTCAGCGAGTGCCTTATCCCTTGCGGTTTTGACTGCCATCAGTATGCTCTCGGTGCCTCCCGAGGTGAAACTGCCGGCCGCGTCAGAACCTCCGTTAAGCAGATCGGATAACATCTGTACGGTTTCATTTTCAAACCTCCTGAGTGAGGCGAACAAGGAGGGATTAAGGGTGTTCTCACAGCAGAAAAGCTGGTAAGCCTCCTCTGCTACTTTGGCCGCCTCATCACCGGGATAGTAAATATAACCGAACATTTTCCCGTTTCTCCAGGGAGCATCGGCAGATTTTATCTCCTGCATGTCCGGAATGAGCGATGAAGCTTCGACTCCTTTTTCAGGAAAAGATTTACTGGGGTTTTTCATGATTGGATATTTTAATTACGCGGTAATAGCGGAAAGGTTAAAGAGGCAT
>DIKJ01000163.1 GCA_002424525.1 Bacteroidales bacterium UBA5621
GGTCGAAAAATGCCCCCATTGAAAGATTTCCCTCCTTGTCTGAATATGCTTCCCTAACCTGAGTAGCAAGACCTGCAGGCAACTGGTCGACCGGCGGTATGAAACTTTTCCAGAAGTCGTTGTCACGTGAGGCGACAATCAGGGTTTTATCGTCATTGTAGTGAGGCATGCCATATACAGGGAAGTTGGTGTAGGTGCTCCAATCGTCCGGATCAAGGATTAACAGGGTAACGGCAGGCTCAAATCCGAGAGATTTATTGTAGTATTCCATTACATTATCACATCGGTGTGCGAGTGTCCTTGCCCTTTCGACATTGCCGTCACTGTAAAACACGGTGGCTTTGTAGCCGTTCAGCTGAACAAGTCCGTCATAGGTCTGCGCTTTCAGGGTGACCGGAAGAATGAAAGCCGTCACGAAGAATACTACACACAATATGTAGCCGAACCGGAGGATTCGGTTTCCGGAAAAAACCTTCTCATTTCTCATAACTGATGATTTCAGATTAGTTATTAGGATTAACTTTAGCATGTAAAACAATTAAAAGCAGGTTTGGTTTATTCCTTATAATCCGGACAAGACCATGAGGCCGGTGCTTATCCCGGAAATAATCCGTGAAACACCCCCTGAAGGCACCATTTCCGGGAGAGACTGAATTATTGAGCTTAAGGCCGGGGTGCAATCCGGTTCCGGGGTCGGCAGTAACAGTTTTCATGACAAATAAAATATTATTGACTTTGATAAATCAAGGACTTATCTTTGAAAACAGAGGTTAATTTACTAACAATCAACCGAGATGAAAACCATAATCGATTTGCTTGCCAACAGCGCTGAAAAGTATGGAGACAATCCTTACCTGCTTGAGAAAAAAACAGACCGCTACGAGTCAATAACCTACAAGGAGACTAAAGAACTGTCATACGTTACTGCAGCCGGATTGATCGCTCTTGGCCTTGAGAAAGGCGACCGCGTTGCCCTGCTGTCGGAATCACGTACAGACTGGGTCATAAGTGAGCTTGGAATCCTTCATGCAGGAGCCATTTGCGTACCTCTCTCCATCTTGCTTAAGGAAGGTGCCGACCTTAAATTCAGGCTTGACCATTCCGGCTCGCGCTGGGTAATCGTCTCCGCTCTGCAGTATGAAAAAATCAATGCCATCCGCACGGAGCTGCCGAATCTTGAAAAGATAATTCTCCTCGATCCCAGGGAAATCTATGCAGAAAATGAGGTGTTCATCGGGATGGTCAGGAAAACAGGTGAGGATTACCTCGCCAACCACCATGACAAATTTATGGAACGGGTGGAATCGGTGGGGCCCAATGACTACGCGAATATAAGTTACACATCAGGCACCACGGCTGATCCGAAGGCCATAATCCTTTCGCACAGAAATTATACTGCCAATATTGAACAGACACTAACTCTCATGGATGTCCCCGAATGGTGGACCACCCTGCTTATCCTTCCGTGGGATCACTCATTTGCACACACGGTGGGAATTTATATCATGATGGCAACAGGATCCAGCCTGGCGGCTGTACAGTCTGGCAAATCATATCTCGACTCAATAAAACATATCCCGGAAAACATCAGGGAAATAAAGCCTGTTTTTCTCCTTAGTGCCCCTGCCCTTGCCAAGAATTTCCGCAAAGGGATTGAAAAGAGCATAAAAGACAAAGGGCCATTGATTGAAAAGATGTTCAGGCATGCCTTGAAGGTTGCCTATATGTACAACGGCAACGGGTGGAACAAGGGAAAAGGGTTCAGGATATTACTGAAGCCGGAATACAGACTTTTCGACCGTATACTCTTTAGTAAGATAAGGGAGGGCTTTGGCGGAAGACTTAAATTCTTCTTCGGCGGAGCAGCCCTTCTTGACATCGAGCTTCAGAAGTTCTTTTCTGCCATTGGGATACCGATGCTCCAGGGTTACGGGCTGTCCGAAGCCGCACCCGTAATCTCGGGAAACGTCGAGAAGAGGTATAAACTCGGATCCTCAGGCGTCATTGTCAAAAACCTCGACCTTAAGATCTGCGATGAGGACGGAAAGGCTTTGCCAGCAGGGCAAAAGGGAGAGATTGTGATACGCGGTGAAAATGTAATGCAAGGCTACTGGAAAAACGAAAGGGCAACACTGGAGGCAATACGTGACGGATGGCTCTACACCGGAGATATGGGGTACGTTGATAATGACGGCTTCCTTTATGTTCTGGGCAGGTTCAAGAGCCTCCTTATTTCAGATGACGGCGAAAAATACAGTCCTGAAGGAATCGAGGAGACAATTACCGACAGGTCTCCGTTCATTGACCAGCTGATGCTTTACAACAATCAGAACAAATACACCACCGCCCTGCTGATGCCCAACGGTGAAGCTTTGGCCAGGTGGGCAAAAAGCAAAAACATAGATCTTTCAAATGTAAAGGGCCTTGAGGCGGTGTTGAATGAACTTGACACCGTGATCAGCCAGTACAGGACCGGAGGCCATTATGATGACCTCTTCCCGTCGAGATGGCTCCCTGCCGCAGTCGGCATACTTGATGAACCGTTCAATGCAGATAACAAGATGCTGAACAGCCTCGGGAAAATGGTCAGGGCAAAGATTGTTGAACGGTACGGAGATAAGATAAACTACCTGTATACGCCTGAAGCCAAGAATATTGTTAATCCGGAGAACCTGGCTGCAATAAAGAAAGTGCTGGGGATTAAGTGAAAGTGACCGGCAATCTTCTTTCATCGTTTGCTTCGTGATTTCATTTTTTGTATTTTGGGGTGTTAAAATGCAGAAAATGAAACCATCACAAATTTTTGCAGCAGTTCTCCTGGCAGCGGTTGTACTCTTCGCTGCCTACAAACTCTTTCTGGCCAAACCGGCAGATGAGGGTAAGCGGCATTCAACAGCAGCCGCCAGCTACCAGAAATTCTGCTCCGGCTGCCATGGCGCCAACCTCGAAAAGTTTGCCGCAAAGGCATGGATGGATGAAGAGGGCACCTCCTCAGCCTTTAACAGCATAAAGTTCGGGATAGAGAACATCGGAATGCCGGCTTTCCGGAATACCTTCTCCAACAAAGAGATTCAGA
>DIKJ01000013.1:0-1454 GCA_002424525.1 Bacteroidales bacterium UBA5621
AACATTAAAAGGCATGGTATTGAACTGGTGGTCGATTATCAGCCGTCAGATAATCCTCCCGGGGGGAGCGATCACAGGTCGTTTGTTGCCGCAGGCATACCGATAATGAGGTTTAAGCCGGGGCACCGCCAGGAGTATCACACCCCTGCCGATGAATTAAGAACCATTAACTGGGACATCATGGAGAAGATCGTGAAGATCTGCTTTGCCAATGTGTGGGAACTGGCTAACGGGGAGTAGTGAGCGGGGAGCGTAGAGCGGAGCCCTCCTTCGCTGAAGCTACGGAGGGTAGGAAGCGGAGAGCGTAGAGGATTTTGCAGATATTGAGAATAATAGGTAAGTTTATAAAGCTTTTTCAGATATAAAAACAAAAAAATTATGGCTATGAGAGTATCGCTAAAATTATTCGTAACGATTCTTGTCACACTGTTTTGCGGGCAGCAGCTCTTTGCCCAGGGTGGTGACGGCAAATTACGCATTATAGTAATAGGGGCCCACCCCGATGATCCTGAGAAGGTGGGAGGTACGGTTCACAAATGGGCACAGCTGGGGCATGACGTATTGCTGGTCTCGCTCACCAACGGTGATGCCGGGCATCAGTCATATAAGGCAAAAGAGCTTGCCAGGATACGTCGTGAGGAGGCAAGAAGGGCCGGGGAAGTCATCGGTGCCCGGTATATCACTCTCGACAATCGCGATGGTCAGCTTATGCCTACCTATAAGAACAGGCTTCAGGTGATAAAGCTTATCCGTGAACATAAGGCTGATTTAGTGATTTTTCCAAGGCCTTACGATTATCATCCTGATCACAGGTATACCGGCACGCTTGTCCTGGATGCAGCCTATATGGTTACGGTCCCCACGATCCTGCCGCAGGTGCCTCACCTTGAAAGAAATCCGGTATTTCTCTATATGAGCGACAGGTTCACCATACCCGTGCCATTTGTTGCTGACGTGTGCATCGACATTGATGACGTGATCGAGAAAAAAATAGACATGTATCACGTGCATACATCCCAGATGTACGAGTGGCTGCCGTATAACAGCGGCAACCTTGATCAGGTACCGGCCGGGGATGCGGAAAGAAGGGAGTGGCTAGGCAGGACCAGAAAGTCGGGATCAAATGCAGCGCCCTATAGAGATAAGCTGATTGAGCTGTACGGTGAGGAAAGAGGAAACGCCATAAGGTACTGTGAAGCGTTTCAGGATTCAGGATACGGGACAAGGCTGACAAAAGAGAACATGACTTACTATTTCCCGTTCCTTAAAACCAGGTAACCGCTTAGGTTATATTATTGATATTCAATATACTGACTATTCTGTTTCAATTCCAGAAAGTCATCGCCAGTCTCCCTGTATCCATACTCAAAACAGTAATGGAACCTGGATCCGTCGGAGGTTTCAATCAGATGGGTAAAAAAACTGAAATTATACCCAAGGGCAAAAAGAGCATC
>DIKJ01000013.1:1491-8517 GCA_002424525.1 Bacteroidales bacterium UBA5621
TGAACGTTACGGACATAATTGTTAGAATCGCGGTTCAGACGGTTATTGTAATTGTTCCTGCACTGATCTGAACAGAATTTCTTATCGGTGCGACCACGAAGGGTGTCGCCACAATCGAGACATTTTCTTTCCACAGCACTAAAGTTTTGATAAAGATACAAAAAAACGTTTTAACCGTTTACAAACGACTATAAAAGGTTATAAACCGGGTATAAGCAATTATTAGCCGAAACGTTTTATCAGGCTGGATTAAGTTTGTCGGGAGATAACACAAATGTCAAATTTAAACCAGGAAATCATGAATGCATTAAGAAACAGTGTAAGGCTGATCGGGAACCTGGGTCAGGACCCCGACACCAAGACTCTTGAAAATGGCAGGAAAGTTACGCACTTCACGCTTGCAACGGCTGAAAACTTTAAGAATGCAGACGGGCAGAAGATCAGTGAAACAACATGGCACAACATTGTTGCATGGAACGGGCTGGCTGACATTGCCGAAAGGTTCCTCACGAAAGGGAAAGAGGTAGCTGTCGAAGGCAGGATAGTGTACAGGAGTTATGAAGACAAGAAGGGAGCTATGAAGTACATTACTGAGATCGTTCTGAATGAGATCCTTTTGCTGAGGAACTTCAAGGGACAGGAGAAGGAGAAGGAAGAGTAGTTTCAGGGGCAGTATAATCCAGTCGCTGCATTTCAGGGAAAAGAGGCCGGTTCACCAGGCAATCAGCCTCTCTTTCCGTATTGTATCAGTTTAATCTCCTGCCTGCCCGGAGTGCCTTGAGGTTAATCTCAGCAATATCATACCCTTTCCGGATGAACAGCTTCCTTACGCCGTTTTCGATGCTTTTAAAGGGGACATCTATAAACCGGGAGGCTGCTCCCAGGATCACCATATTGCCGGCTTTCGCCGATCCCGCTTCTTTTGCCATTGCATCCGCGTCAAGGATCAAATGGTTTTTGATCTTTTTTACTTCTTTCAAAACTGCCTCCAGGGGAGGGTAATCAGGTATGTTGATGAACGGATTTGAGCTGGTCACAAGCCATCCCGTTTTAGAAAGCCAGGGAAGATACCGGAGTGATTCCATGGGCTCCATTGAGATTATCAGGTCTGCTTTCCCTGAGGGGATCAGGTCTGAAGCTATAGGTTTTCCGGAAAGCCTGAGATGTGACTGGACATCGCCTCCCCTCTGGCTCATGCCGTGAACCTCCGATTGTTTAAGGTAAAGTTTGTTTTCAACGGCGGCCAGGCCGATAACGGCTGCTATCGATAAAATGCCCTGCCCCCCTACTCCTGAAAGTATTATATCATTCTTCATTTTTCTATTGTTGATCGTTTTCTCCTTGATGCAGTCTGGATACATTCCCTCGAAGAAATTATTACGGAAACCCCCCTGTAGGAGAATTCCTCCTTCATCACACGGACATTGTCGTCGTGATTCTTTCGAAGTGGGACTATTACCCTTATATGGTCCGGATCGACTCCAATCCCTCCGCAGATCTGCTCAAGCCTGCCTGTTGCCTGTGATTTCTGCCCTCCGGTCATACCGGTTGTGGAATTGTCTGATATAATAATTGTAACGGGGGAGTTTTTCACGACAGCATCCAGCAATCCTGTCATTCCTGAATGAGTAAAGGTAGAGTCTCCTATTACTGCCACCGAGGGGAAGAGTCCGGCATCGGCTGCACCTACAGCCATTGTGACGGAAGCCCCCATGTCGACGCACGAGTTAATGAAACTATAGGGAGGGAGAGCCGCCAGTGTGTAACAGCCAATATCCGAAAAGACACCTTCGATGCCGAAGGGTCTCAGAGCCTCGATGATTGCGTTAAAAGTATCTGAGTGACCACAACCCTTGCAGAATGAAGGGGGTCTGGTTTTAACAATCTCAGGAACAGTAAGCCGTGGAGCAACAGGTAAACCCAGAGCCCTGGCCACGATCGAGGGGTTGAGTTCACCATCCCGGGGAATGGTTCCGTCAAGCCTGCCAAGGATCTTGAGATTATTATCGAGAAGCCCCCTGAGAGCCTCCTCAACCACCGGATAACCTTCCTCCAGGATCAGTATTTCCTCGCACCTCCCGGTAATATCCCTTATTATATCGGCCGGAAAAGGATAGGCAGTGATCCTGAGAACCGGGAAGTCCGGCCCGCCGTCAGGGAAGTTTTCCATCAGGTAATTATATGCTATGCCGCATGTTATAACCCCGAGCCTTCTGTTACTTCCATCCCTGAAAAGGTTATATTTGGAGATCCTGTTGTCGTATTTAAGCGATTCATAAGCTGACAGCAGAAGCCTGTATCGTTTCCTGGCAATGGCCGGAAGAAGAACAAACTGCCGTGGTTCGTCAGGCAACTTCATCTTTTTTTCCGGTTGCGGAGTCTTACGGATTATGGCTGAGCGTGAATGAGCCAGGCGGGTTGTGATGCGGAAAAGCACAGGCAGTTTACATTTTTCAGAAAGCTCGAAGGCATCAAAGATCATATCATAGGCTTCCTGCTGATCGGAAGGCTCAAAGACCGGAACGAAAGCAAATTTCCCGTAGAATCGCGAATCCTGCTCATTTTGAGATGAATGCATTGACGGATCATCAGCGGCTACAACTACCAGACCTCCGTTGACACCTGTGATGGCAGAGTTAATGAAAGTATCGGCAGCCACATTCAACCCGACATGCTTCATGGCTGCCATTGCTCTCTTCCCGGCGTAGGACATTCCCAGTGCCGCTTCGAGAGCTGTCTTTTCGTTGGATGACCATTCCCTGTGAATTCCACGCTCTGCCGCTTCCGGAGAAGCCTGAATAAACTCCATGATCTCGGTGGAAGGGGTACCCGGGTAAGCATACATGCCGCTTAAACCTGCATCGACAGCAGCCAGCGCAATTGCTTCGTCTCCCAGTAATAACAGTTTTTGCATGGTTATTGTATATGTTTTTAACTGTGGATCAAAAATTTGAATCAAACCAGCCAGATGAGACAAATATTGAAAAAAAATCGGGTTATAAAAATGATGAATGTTTCGCAGGACTCAAAATTTTTCCGGATTACAAAATTAATGAGCTTATTTTGGCTACATCGGGGTTAAATTTTAGTTAAATGTTATTTTGTTACATCGAATAATTCTTATTTTGCAGATTCTATGGAGTCAGGGTTATTTTAATCAGGTAAGGAGAGGTTGAGAAGATTGTTTCATATCGTTGTTCTAACTGTTTTTCCTCTTTGTTTTATTCAGGGTCAGACTCAGGAAAGAGAACGTTTTATTCAGGTGACAGGCATCATTTTCGATGAGTCAGCCAGACCGGTCTCAAACGCGGGAGTTATATCAACAAAGCTAAGGAGGGGATCCTTAAGCGACCGCTCAGGTATCTATTCTATCATTAGCATGCCGGGTGACACTCTGCTCTACAGGGCCCTGGGATTCAAAATTTCCATGATGACCGTGCCCCGCTCTTTTGAAGGAAGACATCTTAGTATTGATGTAGTCCTCTACGGAGACACGATCAAAATTGACGATGTGGTTATCCTCCCCTGGAGGAGCTACGAGGAGTTCAAGAGAGAGATTACCGAACCGCGGCCGGTTGATCCCGAGATCGCCAATATGAACGAGAATCTTGCCTCCATATATTCCAGCATAGCCAACTCACAAGGAGTTACTGTCAGTCCCGAGGCCGGCTTCAGGTACGCTATGGAACAAAACTTCAGTGCCCTCGCCACAAAAAACCAGTACCCCATAAACAATCTTCTCAATCCATTCGCATGGGCCAAGTTCCTCAGTGGTGTAAAAAATGGCCTGTTACGCAATCAGAAATCCGACAGTCCCGTTAATAACGTAGCTAAACCGAAGAAAAAGAAGAGCGGAGAAGACTAAAATTATTATTTGTAATTTAGCGGTGATGAGAAAATACGAAGGGAAGCTGGTTGGTATTCTCGGCACTGTGATCATTCATCTGGTCGCTGCGATAATTTTTATGTCCTTTCAATTATATAATCTGAGAATTGAACTGCCAAAAGATTTTGAGATCGAATTTGCACAGTTTGAAGAGACTGAGATCGAAGAGAAATTGATCGATCTTCCCGCAACATCTGTCGAAAATATTTTCCGTGATGACGAATATATGCTCAACATTGCAAGGAATCTGGCGAACAGGAGTGATGTGAAGATTGATCCGGCCGAGTACATCGACATGGTGAAGGAAGAGCTTATCAGGAGCGGGATGCTCAGCGAGGATAACTACATTGACGAGCAGAAGAGACTCAGTGAGATGATGACGGGTGAGGAGCTCACCTATGTAAATGAGGATCCCGAATCAGCTAAGGAGGAGAAACCGAAAGAGTCACAGGAGATGGCAGCCAATTACCAGGGACCTACTCGTATTTTTTATGATCTCCAGGGAAGAACCCACACCTATCTGCCTATCCCGATTTACAAATGTGAGGGATCGGGACAGGTGACTTTGCAGATTGAAGTAAATCAGAGAGGAGTTGTTGAAAGTGCGCAGATCATTGCCCGGGAGAGCACGACCAAAGATCTCTGCCTGATCGAAACGGCAGTAGGCAGTGCAATGATCTCACGTTTCAATCCCGATATTAATTCCCCTAAAACCCAGAAAGGGACACTGACCTACTTGTTTGTGGCACAGTGAAAGGTGCAGAAGAGTAACGGCTTTACGGCATAAAGGCAGAGGCGTAAAGGTGCACACCGCCTTCGCCACCACCTCCGCAAAAGCTACGGTGGTCGGAGAAGGCATCGGCGGTCAGAGGGGCGTGGATCAGAAAAGCTTATTGTCTGTTTCCCAATTATAGGGACGTATAACTGAAGGGTTGTTCCTGTCCGCCGTTTTGCTGTTGACAAGCGGGCTTATTGTATGGGCTCTGAGAAAGTCAGAGGGGCAGGGCTTCAGCATTTTCTTGGCATCTTCCTGTTTAACAGACAGATCTATCCATTTCTCTTCCGAATCTCTGTCAAGAACAGCAGGCATTCTCTTCTTCGAGTTGTGGATAACTGCCATCATATCATTCGCTTCCGTTGTTATTATCGAGAAGGTCTTAAGCGTCTCCCCTGTTGCAGGATCAGTCCAATGGTCATATAACCCTGCAACTGACAAGATATCATCATCAGTCTGGTAAATATACCATGGGATTTTTCCGCTTGCAGTATGCTGCCACTCAAAGAATCCCTTCAGGGGCACAAGGCATCTCTTCGATCTTAAAGATCCGGAGAAGGATGGCCTGACATCAAGAGTTTCGGCGCGGGCGTTAAAAGTTTTATACCTTATCTCATTGGCATCGTCAGGACTTTTCACCCACGAAGGGATCAGCCCCCATTTAAGCAACTCTATATATTCTCCCGATCCTGTGCAAAGAGCCGGGATTTCCGGGAGGCTGAAAGCATGATAATAATAACTGGGATGATAACGGTACTTGTCCGGGAACAGGACACCGTATCTTTCCTCAAGTTCCTCCTTAATCAGGTTAACATTAACAGAGAAGCACATTTCAATCCGTTAAAACTTTTGAGAGATGATCCCTGAGGGGTAAAGGCAATGAGTATTCAAAAAGGTCGTGAACGGGCCATTGCCTCACCTGAGAGAGTATTCTGGTCATTGTGGCGTTGATAACGGAGTGTATTTCAGGGCCGTTCCACGAACTTGAATTAAGAAGCACCACCCACGCTATTCCATCGGATTGCCTCTTTATCATTGCAGCTGTTCCGGGAAATGAACCCGTTCTCCACCACGTTCCATTATTCAGTGTAGTTTTCCAACCCGCGGGAGCGACCCTTGAATCCATGTCAGTCATAAGGCTGATGCTCCCGGCGCTCAGGATATCCGGACGAGAATCAAATCCGTCGACTGCAAGAATCAGCCTCATCAGATCAGGGGCTGTCGCTATCCAGGCACCAGCGCCTCCAAGTGCTTCAATATCGTTTCCCCCGTAAACCGGAGAGACCATCTCGCCTGTCCCGTAAATCGAAGGCTTCGGGGGAACATCCGAGGGCTCATAGTAAGTAACCTCATTGGGAGCTTTTCCTGAGGGAAGATTTGAAGCCAGCGCCATATCATAAATTCCCAGCGGTTCAAGGATGTTAACCCGGCAATATTCTTCATAGGGCATTCCGGATACTTTTTCAATCACAAGTCCAAGTATTGAGTATCCAAGGTTCGAGTAGGAACGGCCTGTGCCCGGTGTGTAATGGAGTCTCTTGCTTAGAGCAAAGCTTACAATGGTCCTTGTATCGGCAGGCGGATCAATTCCCATCTGCTCTGCAACGACCAGCGGCATAAACATCTGATCACCCCATCTCTGGGCCCATCCTGCTTCGTGACTCAACAGATGGGCAATTGTGATATCATAAGCCCTGCTGTCCCTCGGATTTGCATAGCAGGAGTCATTGAGTAAACCGTCAGGCCCGAAAACGGTGTTTTGAACCGACAGTTTTCCCTCTTCACAAAGCTTCATAATGGCAACCGCAGTCACAAGTTTTGAAACACTTGCAATCCGGAACTGGCTGAAAGGTTCTGTCAGATTCCCTGCTGTCGTATCAGCAAAACCAAAGCCCCTTGCATAAACCAGCCTCCCATTCTTTGATACTGCCACTGATGCCCCTTCTATTTTCCATTTGTGCATGAAGGAGCCGAATAACTTTTCACAGCCGGCAAACTCAGTCTCATCGCAAAGAGCATTTGTAAGCCTCACGTTGCCCGGGACCAGTTTATCTGAGACCGGGTCTCCCTTTTCACGGGCACCGGGATCAACACTGATAATGCAGATTAGCAACGTAAAAAATAATATTTTCCTGATCTTCCGCAATTCCTTGTTTTAACGTGTCAAAAATATGAAGTATTCCATTCAGATAAAAATGATATTGGTATTATTTATACAAAAGCTGACTTCGTTAATCAAGATTTTTATATCTTTATTATTATATCTGAATTCACAAAGAATTAACTTTGCAGGCATGTTATCAGGAAAAACCTCTTTGGTGCGGATATTATTGTCTGTAATTATTCTGATCTGCTCCGGAAAAGT
>DIKJ01000168.1:0-36215 GCA_002424525.1 Bacteroidales bacterium UBA5621
GGGAGCGGGAGCTGTTCCTGCAATGTTTCTGAATCGCTTAGTGCCAGCATATCGGGCAGCGGGAACATAACATATTCGGGTAATCCACGTATTAATGCAAGGGTTTCCGGATCAGGCCGTGTGAGGTCAAGATAACCGGATCATTGCCTGATTATTTTAAATGAACCGTCGATTTCTGTCCTTATTATCGGTGAAGGGGCGTATTTCTTCCTGTCACCGCGGCGATACCTGACAACATATGCCACTGAATCGATGATAGATTCCTCAATCCCTGAGAAATCCGGGGGTGATGGCTTAGTGCTTATATTGGCTGATGTGGATACTATCGGTTTCCTGAAAAGTGATATCAGTTCATTACAGAAATCATCCCGGGTGATCCTTATTCCCACCGATCCGTCTTCTGCGCATACTCCCGGAGCGAGGTTCCGGCCGCGGGGATAGATTATTGTTACCGGGCCGCCGGAAAGTTCCGTAATCCTCGATGCAGTCTCCGGCACCTCCCTGACATACCTTTCAAGCATTGTCACACCGTTGACCAGTATGATGAGGCTCTGACTCTCCTTCCTTTTCTTTATTTCGAAGATCTTCTCAACTGCCTCCTTACTTGTTGCATCACAACCAAGTCCCCATATCGTATCTGTCGGATATAAGATCACTCCTCCCTCCCTGAGTACTCTCAATGCTTCTCTCAGATCTTCCTTATAATCCATCATAACTTTTTTCTTACAGAAATTTTATAATCTCCCGTTCTCCCCCTTCCGCTTCGCTTCGATCTCCCGCTCAAAACACAAGCCTCAGCCTCTTAAGCCTCTCTTTCATTTCATTGATCACCTCTGCCTCCATCTCCTCTGTGTCTGCCTCAAAAGTCACCGAGAACCGGATATATTTTCCGGCGTCATCCCAGGGGACGGTGGATATCAGTGCTTCGTGTATAAGAAATTCTGAAAAATCAGATGCTGAACTGAAGAGACTGCCATTTTCAGTACCGGCAGGAGCCTTTACGTAACAATAAAATGATCCTTTGGGCTTACTGGCATCAAAACCCGCCTCGTTCAGGGCTTCTGTCAGAAGGTTAAACCTCCTTGAGTATTTTGTTATTGTTCTTTCTGTTATTTCCGTATGCCTCAGAGCCCGGACCGCTGCCTTCTGAATAGCCCTGAATTGTCCCGAGTCGGTATTATCCTTCACTGTGGCACATGCTTTGACCGCTTTACTGTTTCCGCAAATAAAACCGATCCTCCATCCGGTCATATTGAATGCCTTCGACAAAGAGTGGACCTCCAGTCCGACGTCCATGGCCCCGTCCGCGGAAAGAAAGCTTAAAGGCTTGTATCCGTCGTATGTCAGGGCCGCGTATGCCGCATCATGGATAACAACAATATTGTTTTTCAGCGCGAAATCCACCACCCGGTTGAAAAATGCGGTATCTGCAACGGCTCCGGTGGGATTGTTCGGATAATTAAGATAAAGCATCTTTGCTCTCTTCAGGACCTCCGGAGGGATTATTTTGAAGTCAGGCAGGAAGGAGTTGGATTCGAGCAGGGGAAGATTGAAAACCTCGCCGCCAAGATAACGTGTATATGTTGCTGTGACCGGGTAACCAGGGACCGTTGTAAGCAGTATGTCACCCGGGTTAATGAAACAGAGCGGAAGCATGGCAAGCACCGGTTTTGATCCGATGCCATGGAGAATCTGTTCGGAAGGAATTAAACCTGAAAGGCCATATACCTTCTCCAGATAGCGGGCGGCTTCTTCCTGAAATTCAATTATCCCGTTGTCGGCATACCACCTGTTCTCACTTTTTCCTGCCTCCTCAGCCAGGGCTTTTACCACAATGTCGTCTGCCGGCCAGTCAGGCTCCCCAACCCCCATATCGATAAGGGCCATATCAGGATGCGCCTTTCTTGCAGCAGCCTTTGCTCTTTTTATAATTTCAAACTTGTATATTGCAGTAGATTTCCCGAAGCCGGTACCACCGAGTCTTTCCGAAATCTTGTCATCAAAAAAGCTGGTCATTGATTATTTTCTGATTTGTAATTCAATAAACAATAATAATATTTCTCATCGGGCAAAAGTAATAAAAGTAATCAGGTCATAAATAATGATTGATCATCTCAACCTTAAAAATACCAGTTATGATTCAGAAATCTTTAATACCCGGCATCCTGGGGATACTCCTCTGTGTCGAAGTTACTTCTCAGGAGGCATTGAAATATCAGCTGCCTCCGGAAGAGATAGTTAAAATTGTTGATGCCCCGGCTACACCCCTTGTCTCTGTCAGCAGTAACAAAACCGGAATTGTGATTATTGAAAGGGCACCGATAATTACGATCAATGAACTATCTGAGGAGGAGTTAAGGATTGGTGGTCTCAGGATAAACCCAATGACGAGCGGTCCCGGCAGGCTTACTCACAGCAAGGGTTTCAGAACGGCAAATATCGACGGAACCTCACTCAGTGAGATTAAGGGCATGCCTGCGGACCCTAAGCTGGGGGCACCAGTATGGTCTCCCGACGGCCGGAAGTTTGCATTTACGAACACCAGACCGGATGAAATTGAACTATGGGTATGTGATATCGCCCTGAAGCAGGCAGGGAAGATAGCAGGTAACATCAATATGGTATTCGGGACACTTGTAAGCTGGCTCCCGGATAATAAAAGTCTCCTTTATTGCATAACCGATCCAGGAAGGGGAAGAAAGCCGGAACCGTCGTCAGTGCCTGAGGGTCCCGTTGTTCAGGAAAACCTTGGCAAACAGGGACAGGCTGCGACATTCCAGGATCTGCTTAAGGATCCTGCAGATGAAGCTGTTTTTGAATATTATGCGAGATCGCAGTTAATGCTCTGGAATGGTTTTGAGAGTGTTGCAACAGGCAAACCCGGAATGATAACAGGCATTTCCCCCTCGCCTGACGGCCGCTACCTGCTGGTAACGACAATAACGCGTCCTTTCTCGTATATCGTGCCATATTACTATTTTCCTTCAGTAACCCGAATTTTGGATATCAATGGCAGTGAAGTCAGGATACTTTATGAGAAACCGCTGACAGAAAACCTGCCGAGGGGTTATGACATTGTTCTGCCCGGACCAAGGTCCTTCAGCTGGAGGCCGGATAAGCCGGCAACTATTTACTGGGTTGAAGCTCTCGATGACGGGGATTACAGGAATGAGATGCAGTATCACGATCAGGTGTTACAACTGGCCGCACCTTTTGACGGAGGCGGGCAGAAGTTCATTGCGACTGAATTGAGGTTCGGCGGAATAACCTGGGGCAGGGATGATTTTGCCCTGATCGCGGAAGGATTAAGCAGAACGAGAATACGTATCACCAGCTCGTTCAATCCCTCAGATCCTCAGAACACGAAAAAGAAGATCCAGGAATACAATACCGATGACAGATACAACAACCCAGGCCGTTTTATAACAGATCAGAATGAATATGGACTGAGCGTCCTTTTGTTTACTGACAGGGGAAGAGCCTTACTGCTTTCCGGAAATGGTTCCTCTGATGAAGGTGACAGACCTTTTATTGACAGGTACGAGATTGCCTCGGGCAAAACGGCAAGGCTCTGGAGATCCGAAGCCCCTTATTATGAAGATCTATCGACAATAATTGATATTTCAAAGGGGCTTCTCCTTACAACCAGACAGTCGGTTACGGAAGTTCCCAACTATTATATCAGGAACCTGAGAAACGGAAGGCTGACGCAGGTAACAAGGTTTGAGAATCCCTATCCCCAGCTTTCCGGTGTTCATAAGGAACTCGTGAAATATAAAAGAAACGACGGGCTGGATCTCTCTTTTACACTTTATCTCCCTGCAGGTTACAGCAGGGAAAAGGATGGGCCGCTCCCGACACTTCTCTGGGCTTATCCAAGGGAGTTCAATGATCCCTCGGCAGCAGGACAGGTGAGCGGGTCGCCGTACACTTTCACAAGAATTGCTCCTGCGTCGGCTCTCGTTTATGTAATGCAAGGTTATGCCATATTGATGGATGCTTCATTCCCTATTGTGGGTACAGATGGCAGGGAGCCCAATGATACCTTTGTTGAACAACTGGTTGCGAATGCCGAAGCTGCGGTCAGTAAAGCTGTTGAGATGGGAGTCGCTGATCGTCACAGGGTGGCAGTCAGCGGGCACTCCTACGGGGCATTCATGACTGCCAATTTATTGTCTCACAGCCGGTTGTTCGCTGCAGGCATAGCTGAAAGCGGTGCTTATAACCGGACCCTCACTCCATTTGGCTTCCAGAATGAGCGGCGCAGTTACTGGGAAGCTCCGGATATTTATAACGGGATGTCTCCTTTTATGCGTGCCGACAAGGTGAAGGATCCGATATTGCTGATTCATGGTATTGCAGACAACAACAGCGGGACTTTCCCCCTGCAGAGCGAAAGATACTATGCAGCACTTAAGGGATTCGGTGCAGTTGTCAGGCTGGTGATGCTGCCGAATGAGAGTCACGGTTATGCGGCCCGTGAAACCATTCTGCACAAGCACTGGGAGGTGCTGAAGTGGATGGATAAATATGTGAAGGAGAAAAAAGCTGAATAAAACGGTCCGGCTCAGCAATAAATTTTTATTGATGCGGAAAGAATTGTAAATTTGAATTAGGTTCTTCGATCAGTTCTTTGTCAGGATTATAAAACCGTTTATCTGGTGTTCACTTAAAATACTCGGACTATGGCTATTTACATTTACTTAACTTCCGCTCCCGAAGCACTTGTTGCTTCGATGCTTCCGCCTGAAGGATTCGGGATGTACCTTTCGACGGGGACGAAAAAGCTCAATAAGGGTCAGTCGATTTTCTTTGAGGTTGACCTGGGGAAAATCGAGTATCTTATCGACCTTGAGGGTCTGAACAAGAGGTGTGTTGCCAAGGAGGACGGCAGTCCCAAAAGTTCAGTCTATCTTTCTGTTTACAAAGTGCTTGAGATCCTGCCGCTTGATTCATTGAAAAGCCTGTATCTCACAACGGATAACGGCCATATCCTCGAACTTAAGAAATCAACTTACGACAAGAGCAAAGAGGTGTTTGATGCTTTGTGGCTGTACCAGGAATTATGCCCGGTAACTCCCATGGTTGCCAGTGGTCTGCCTCCTTCAGTTTTTCTTAAGAGGCTTACTGACGGATCTACACCCATAGTCCTTCCCAAGCTCTTCTTTGTCGATTTAAAGCTGGGTGAACTGGCGACTGATCCGCTCAGAGGGTCGGCAGAGGATCTTCCTTACACCAATCTTGGACACCTGCGTGATTGCCTTGAGATACTCAGGGGCGAATATGAGAAGCACATGAAAACGGTACAGCGCATTTTTTCAGGGCTTCTTCTTTACAGAACAATAAAGTCGGGGTTTTATGTCGGAGCAAAAGATGAGATGATTTTTTACAGGTATCCGACCATGAAGGAACTGGAGGATCTTAACTACGAATTCTTCAGGGCTATCTGATCAGCCTTTAAAATATAATTAACTGGAGTTTTTCATTTGGATAAATGAAAAACTAAATTAGTTTTGTACCGTCAAATTTTAACCCGGTTTGAATCAACATTTTTAATCTTAAAAACCAATATTATGATCAGCAGTATTTTTTGGATTGTTCCGCTATCAGCACTCCTGGCGCTTCTGTTCGCCTGGATTTTCTACAGAAATATGAAGGCCCTGGATGAAGGGACAGACAGGATGAAGGAGATTGCCTTATATGTCAGGGAGGGTGCCATGGCTTATATTAAACGTCAGTACACAGTTGTCGGTAAGGTATTTGCGATCCTTGTCGTTATACTTACCATACTGGCATATCTCGGGGTTCAGAACCCGTTTGTCCCGATCGCATTCCTCACCGGAGGCTTCTTCTCGGGTCTTTGCGGATATCTTGGAATGAAGACAGCGACCTTTGCTTCGAACAGGACTGCATGGGCCGCTTCAAAGTCGCTTAACAAGGGTTTGCAGGTCGCTTTAAGGAGCGGTGCCGTGATGGGGCTGGTTGTTGTGGGTTTCGGACTTATTGATATTGCTATATGGTTCTTCATTCTTAACAACTGGATTTTTACTCCCGAACATATGCAAAACGGGTTACATTTTATGGGACTCACTTTCGTTCATACGGGAACTACTGATCATCAGAAACTTATAGAGATTACTGCAATCATGCTTACTTTTGGGATGGGTGCTTCTACACAGGCTCTATTTGCCCGTGTAGGCGGTGGCATTTTTACCAAGGCTGCAGACGTTGGGGCTGACCTTGTTGGAAAGGTGGAAGCGGGTATTCCGGAGGATGATCCCCGCAACCCTGCAACTATTGCGGATAATGTTGGTGACAACGTGGGCGATGTCGCAGGTATGGGAGCCGACCTTTATGAGTCCTATGCAGGATCCATCCTGGCAACGGCCGCTCTTGGAGCTGCACTGCCTGCAATTGCCGGGGATTTGCAGATGAAAGCTGTTATTGCTCCGATGATAGTGTCTGCGATTGGCATATTGTTGTCCATTGCCGGGGTTTATATGGTCAGAACAAAAGAATCGGCAACTCCCAAAAATCTGTTGAATGCCTTACTGCTGGGCACAGGAGGAAGCTCTGCCCTGATACTGGTCGCTATTGCTGTTCTGGCGTCTACAGGCTGGATAACCTGGGGAGTCTTCGGTTCAGTGGTTGCAGGTCTTACAGCCGGTGTTATCATCGGTCAGTCGACAGAATACTTCACTTCCGACGGATATAAGCCAACACAGGGAATAGCGAAACAGGCACAGCAGGGTCCGGCCACGGTGATCATAGAAGGTATGGCAGTTGGTATGTTATCGACATGGGTACCTGTTCTTACCATAGTTGCAGGTATAGTAGCCGCTTTTGGCTTTGCAGGCGGTTTCAGCAATTTTGCAATGGGAGTGTACGGCATAGGGTTTGCTGCGGTAGGAATGCTTTCGACACTTGGTATAACCCTTGCCACCGACGCTTTCGGGCCGATAGCCGATAATGCCGGAGGCAATGCTGAAATGGCAGAACTTCCCAAGGAAGTAAGGGAAAGAACAGATGCGCTTGATGGTCTCGGAAATACCACAGCCGCCACAGGAAAAGGTTTTGCAATAGGATCAGCCGCTCTTACAGCTCTTGCCCTTATGGCCGCATACATGGAAGAGGTAAGGCTTTGGCTGGGAAGACTGGCCGACCAGGCTCCCGAGAAATTTAAGCAGATAGGAGATTACCTTTTCTATAGCAGCTCTGTTCCGGCAGTTCAGGACGGACAGACAGCTGTCCATCTCACTTCTGCAACCATCAGGGACTTTGCTGCCGCTTATGATCTGTCGCTCTTCAACCCGGTTCTGCTGGGTGGGATCTTCATTGGAGCCATGATGGCTTTCCTCTTCAGTTCAATGAGCATGAAAGCCGTCGGAAGGGCTGCCGGTAAAATGGTTGATGAGGTAAGACGCCAGTTCCGCGAGATTCCGGGTATCATGGAAGGAACCGGGAAACCGGAATATGCAAAATGCGTTGAGATCTCAACAAGAGGTGCGCAGAAAGAGATGATGGTTCCTTCGCTGCTGGCAATAGCTGTTCCGATGGTTGTCGGAATAGTATTCGGTGTTCCGGGTGTTATAGGACTTCTTGCAGGTGGAATGACAACAGGCTTTACCCTTGCATGCATGCTTAACAATTCGGGAGGTGCCTGGGATAATGCAAAGAAATATATCGAAAGAGGCAATCTGGGAGGAAAGAAAAGCGAGGCTCATAAGGCATCGGTCGTTGGCGATACAGTAGGTGATCCGTTCAAGGATACATCAGGGCCCTCACTCAATATCCTCATTAAGCTTATGTCGATGGTTTCCGTCGTAATGGCCGGAATTACCGTTGCCGTACATCTTTTCTAGATGAATCTGCCATCTCTTAAGGACATTCAGGAAGCCCATTCGAGAATAAAGCCTTTTATTCACCGTACCCCTGTTATGACTTCCGGTCAGCTTAACAGGATATTTGATTGTGAGCTCTTTTTCAAGTGCGAGAATTTCCAGAAGGTGGGAGCTTTTAAGTTCAGGGGAGCAACCAATGCCGTGATGCTTCTTACAGCCGATCAGAAAAGGCGCGGTGTTGTTACACACTCTTCAGGCAACCACGCAGCTGCACTCTCGCTTGCCGCGGCCATGAACGGAGTAAAAGCCTATATTGTGATGCCTGAAAACGCTCCCGTTGTAAAGAAAAATGCTGTGGCAGGATATGGCGCGGAGATCACATTGTGCAAACCAACACTGCAATCGCGGGAAGAAACATGCCGGATGATCATGGAACGGGAGGGAGCCACCCTGGTCCATCCCTATGATAATTTCAATGTTATAAGCGGTCAGGGTACTGCAGCTCTTGAACTGCTGGAGGATCAGCCCGGCATTGAGGCAATCGTTGCTCCGATAGGTGGTGGGGGACTCATGAGCGGAACATCCACCTGCGTGAAGGCGATTGATGAAAAAATCCGGGTTATAGGCGCTGAACCGGCAAATGCCGATGATGCTTTCAGATCGTTCAGATCAGGCAAACTCCTGCGTTCGGATAATCCCGCAACCATTGCCGACGGACTGCTCACCTCACTCAGCGAACTTACCTTCGCTATTATCAGGCGGAATGCCGATGATATTGTTACCGTAACGGAAGACTCGATAAAAGAGTGTATGTTGCTTATCTGGGAAAGAATGAAGATAATCATCGAACCTTCTTCAGCTACTGTGCTGGCAGTTGTAAAAGAGAACCCCGCCCTTTTCAGGAGCAAAAGGATCGGTCTGATACTATCCGGAGGAAATGTGGATCTCAGGAAACTTCCTTTCTAATCCCGTTTTCGCAGGTAGGCAATAATCGGATAATGATCGGAATATCGTATCTTGATTATGTCGAAAGATCTGCTGTCCAGTGAATTATCATAAAGAATATAATCGATCCTGTTTGGAGGATAATTGCCCTTATAGGTGAAACCTGCACCGTATCCCGACTTGACAAATGCGTCGTTAAGCCCTTTGCGGATCTTTCTGTAGCTGTAGGAAACAGGGGTGTCATTGAAGTCCCCGGCAACGATAACAGGGAAAGGTGAAGTGTTTACATGTTCCTTTACAAGCCTGGCCTGGACCGCCCGGCGGACAAAACCTCTCTTAAGGCTTCCGTATATGCTTCTGATCTCGTTTAAAGCGTCTTTATCGTCCGACGATCCGGAGATCTCGTTTATAAATGAGCGTTCCATCCTCCTGAGACGGAATGATTGCAGGTGATTATTGAAGATTCTGAAGGTATCCTTGCCTATAAGGATATCTGTAAAGATGGAGAGACTCGAAGAGCCCGGATGAATGATCTCACCCCTGCCGGTTACCGGGAAACGACTCAGTGTAGCGATTCCGTAGTAACGGTTTTTTCCGCTTCCCATCACTTTCAGATGTGAATGGTAGTTACCGCCCAATGCCCTGATAAGAGATTGTTCCTTCTGAAGAGGATTTCCTGTATGAAAAAATTCCTGGAGGAGGATTATATCTGCCTGCTGATTATTAAGGAATTCAAGGATCTTCTTTTCGGAAACAGGATTATCCTTTCCCTCAAAATGATTGAACAACCGAAGATTGTAGCTCAGTACCCTGAATGTCGCTGTTTTGTCTTCTTCAGGTTTGCGGAACTTAATGTAGTTTGACAGATGAGTAAAACCGGCAGCTATTATTAAAACTGAAATTAATGCTTCAGGCCTCAGTTTAACTGCCCAAATGACTGCTATAACTATGTTGGCAAAAAGCAGGTATGGATAAGCCAGCCCGAAATAGGCAGGAAATGCAAATTTGCCCGGATCGATATGAACTGCGAAGTAAGAGAGTATCAGGGAACTTGCAAACAAAATATTTACTGCAAGGAATATTCTATAAAGAATCTTTTTCAACTAATGCGATTATCAGTTTTTTTTCTGGCTCTCCATGAACAGCAGGTCCTTCTCCTCTTTTGTAAGGCTGTCGTATCCTCCTTTTGAGATCTTGTCAAGAATAATATTGATCCGTGCCTGATGTTCGGCCTTTCTTTTATTGAATTCATAGTCCTGCGGAACCCTCTTATGAGTGACCCTGAATTTTTTACGTGGTTTAAAGAGGGCAATGATATGATCTGATATGTTTGTGATCCATTTTCCCAGGTCACGGCCGCGCCGCAGATTGATCGTGTAGAGGTAGCCGGCCAGGGCACCCCCCATATGTGCCAGCTTCCCTCCGGAGTTGACTGAGAAATCCATAACAGATGTTAGGATGAAGATAGCCAGAGCCATATACTTGATCTTGATTCTTCCGAGAAGGATCATCTGAACAGTATGATCAGGAACGTAGACAGCAATCGAAACAACCACAGCCATCACCGAAGCTGATGCCCCTATCGCAACCGATTCGCTCACAACATCCGCAAATGCCGGAAATATATTAAATGATGCTACATAAACCACCGCACCGGATATACCTCCGAGAATATATATTGCCACTAGTCTCTTCTGATCGAGGTATTCCAGAAAGATCTTTCCGAACCAGTAGAGCCACAGCATGTTAAACAGTATGTGCCATATGTCCTTATGAGTGAACATATATGTGATCAATGTCCAGGGTCTTAACAGAAAAGACCTGAGATCGGAGGGAACCGAGAGCAGATTAAGGGTACCTGACGGTATGCCGGGGGAGCTTATCAGGAAGCCTATGATTCCGGCAACGGTAATTACAAGAAAGATGGTTATGTTTACAAGGATCAGCCTGGTAAGACTGCTTCCGTTATGAAATGTTTTCCGGATATCGGTCCATACACTCATCAATACAATGTATTTGTGGTTTTTCTCCAGTATCGCAGAAGCAGGTATCCGAACAGCATGCCCCCGAGGTGAGCGGCATGGGCTATATTGCTTCCGGGTTGTGTGACGGCAAGGTATAGTTCAAGCGCTCCGTAGAAAAGAACAAAATACTTGGCCTTTATCGGTATTGGGGGAATGAGAAGCATCAGTTTTGTGTTCGGGAAAAGCACTCCGAAGGCAAGCAGGATACCGAAAACAGCCCCGGATGCACCAACAGTAGGTATATTGAGAAGCATCTGAAGACTCTTCATGGTTTCGTTGGTAAAAACCTTGCCCTGACGAAAATAATCAAAGCCTTCATTCATGACCATCTGAAGCTGATCAGGAGGGATCACCCTCATGATCCTGGTATATTGAATGCCGATTACCGCTTCGTGAATGAACGCCGCTCCAAGTCCGCAAACCATGTAGTATATAAAGAATCTTTTTGGTCCCCATACATTCTCGAGCACCTGACCGAACATATAGAGGGCGAACATATTGAAAAAAAGGTGAGCAAATCCTCCGTGCATGAACATATGGGTCACGATCTGCAAGGGCATGAAGTGCTCGGATTTCGGGAAATATAGCCCGAGGATCCGTGTCAGATCAACGCCAAAGACACTTCTTACAGCGTAATCTGCCAGAAGCATCAATACATTAATCATGATAATGTTCTTTACCACCGGCGGTAATCCGAAAAAACCTCTGCCATATCCGTTCATTGCTTCTCTTTTAATCCATTTTGTTCATTTACGCCTGCCCGCGCAATTTATTAAATCAATTTCATCTGTCAACAGTTTCCTGCAACATTACTTGTATCTTTTATCAATCTCATCCAGAGTAATTATATTGATAACCGGTTTTCCACGGGGAGAATAGTTTGGGGCCGAACAGGCAAAAAGGGTATCAAAAAGGACCTCCATCTCGCTCAGACTTAGAGGTCTGCCATATTGTATTGCTGCTGCTCCGGCCATTGATACTGCAACTTTCTCTTTTACTCCCTGCGACGGGTCCGACTGTGAGTTCTTGAAATCCTCGAGGATGATTTCCATCATCTCCGAAGGATCTCCTGAGCCGGTTCCGGCCGGCATTGCAGAGACAGAGATCTTGTTGACTTCATGATATTCAATATCAAATCCGAGCATTCGCAGTTCGGCGTCGATTTCCTTCAGGAGATAGATATCTGCCGGATTCAATTCTATTAATACCGGGAAGAGCCTTGTCTGACTTGCACTAAGGTTGTTTTCAAGGCATTTTATGTACCTCTCGTAGAGGATCCTCTCATGAGCTCTTTTCTGATCTATCAGCATAAGCCCCGATTTCACCGGGCAAACCACATATTTATTCCTTATCTGAAAGAATTTCCTTGACGACTCCGTCAGGTCTTCCCTTCCGGGCACCTGATCCGGAGCATTCCCGGAGGCGGAATAGAGTTGTTCCCATCCGGCAATTCTCTCCCTTTCAAATCTTCCCTGGGCCGGTGATCGTCCTGGCCCGGGATCATCGGAGGAAAAGGGATTATATTCCGTATTGATATTTATCGGCGGGGTGTCAGGAAAGCCGGTTACAGAGGATCTGACCGGGATCTCAACTAGCTGTCCGCTCTCAAAGTCGAGGGAAGGAACAATACTGAAGCGCCCGAGTGCTTCCCTGACCGATGCCAGCAGGATCTGCCATATTGCTCTCTCATCCTCAAATTTGATCTCGGTTTTTGTAGGGTGAATATTTATATCAATGGTGGCAGGGTCGGCTTCCATGAAGATGAAATAGGAGGGAACCGCCTCGGGCGACAATATATTGGTGTAGCCTTCAACTACTGCCTTATGAAAGTAGGGGTGCTTCATGAAGCGGTTGTTGACAAAAAAGAATTGTTCACCGTACGTTTTCCTGGCGTTTTCGGGTTTTCCGATAAATCCCCTGATCGTGACCAGACTGGTGTCAGTTTCGAGGGGAATCAGATCCTGGTTTATCTGCTTCCCGAATATTCCTATTATTCTCTGGCGGTAACCCGCAGGCGGAAGGTTATAGATTTCGCTGTCGTTATGGTGGAGGGAGAACCGGACTGCCGGATGAGCAATTGCGATCTTCTGGAACTCAACTATTATATGCCTTGTTTCGGTATTATCAGACTTCAGGAATTTCCTCCTGGCGGGGATATTGTAGAACAGGTTTTTCACCGAGAAGCCTGAGCCCCGCATACAACTGCACGGTTCCTGAGTTTCGACTTTCGATCCATTGATTATTAGCAGGGTTCCCGTATCCTCTTCCTCTTTTCTTGTTTTCAGTTCGACCATGGCTACAGCTGCAATAGAAGCAAGTGCTTCTCCCCTGAATCCTTTGGTGGTTATGGCGAAAAGATCGTTTGCGCAACTGATCTTGGATGTGGCATGCCGTTCAAATGCCAGTCTGGCATCGGTTTCCGACATGCCTGTGCCGTCGTCGATTACCTGTATCAGCGTCTTGCCGGCATCTTTGATGATCACGCTAACATAACCCGCGTTTGCGTCCACTGCGTTCTCCATCAGTTCTTTGACAACAGAAGCCGGTCTTTGTATCACCTCTCCTGCAGCGATCTGATTGGCAACAGAGTCAGGTAAAAGATGGATAACATCAGGCATTACTAAAGCAATTGTTTACGGGTAAATCTAACTATTATGCAAATATATAAATAATTGCTTCATGGGCTTTGTTCGGTCTGTTTGTCAAAACCCCTGCCATGAATGAACCAAACTTCCATTTTATTCATATATTTATCTTTGAAAAAAACCAGGGGGACTCCGGAGACATTAATTTAAAACTCATTTTATGATAAGGATTTTTCTTTATTTAATTATTGCGGTTCTTTTCATACCTGCAGGCTGCAGCGGCAAGAAGGGCAGGAATAAAATCAGGGTAATGACATTGAATATCAGGTATGACAACCCAAGAGACAGTATAAATGCATGGCCGAACAGGGCTAAAATGACGGCCGCCTTTATTATGGACGAAAAGCCCGATCTGCTTGGATTGCAGGAAGTCTTATGGCGTCAGTATGTTTATCTTGATTCTGCTCTTGCCGATTACACATCGGTGGGGGTAGGGCGCAGTGACGGTGCCAGGGGCGGTGAGATGAACCCGGTATTCTTCAGGAATGACAGGTTCAGCATGGCAAGAACCATAACCTTCTGGCTTTCCGGAACCCCGGATGAGCCGGGATCTATGGCATGGGGTGCCGGTCTGCCCCGGATTGTAACCTGGGTGGAACTGGTTGATAAGATCAATGATGAACACCTGTTCTTCTTTAATACTCATTTTGCCCACGATTCCGACTCAGCCAGGATCATGAGCTCCAGAATACTTCTGAACAGGGTGGCAGAAATAGCGGGCGATTTTCCTTTTGTTATTACAGGAGATCTTAATATGCTGCCATCAAGCATAGGATACTCAGTGCTCACAGGACCGGCAGAAAGTGTTCCGCTGATGAAGGATGCTTTTGAGATTTCCGGGAATAAACCCGAAGGACCACTTTTTACATTCAACGGCTTCTCCGATACTCCAGGCCGGGGAAGGATAGATTATATATTTGTCAGAAATGGCATGATGGTGCATGAGCACAAAACACACGAGATAAAAGAGAACGGGATATACATTTCAGATCACTGGCCAGTCTCTGCGGTAGTTACTTATAAATGACTCATTTTTTCGCCTGCCTATACCGTCTTCCTGTAACGGAGAACAGCAAAAAGGGTGGATAACAGGGCGATAATTGCCAGCGCAATCAGTTCCGTGCTTATATCGTTTATGCCTGAACCCTTCAGCATAACCATACGGTTGATGCGTATAAGCCATGCAACAGGATTAACAAGATCAAATTTCTGGGCCCAGACCGGCATGCTCTCAAAGGGAGTAAATATCCCGCTCATCAGAATAAAAACTATTACAAAAAAGAATGCAACGAACATGAATTGCTGCTGGGTGGATGAGAGTGTCGATACTAACAGCGCCATGCCGAGAACCGCAATCAAAAATAACGTGGCCCCGAGAAAGAGAAGCATAATGCTTCCCTCGAACGGAATATTGAATGTCAGTTTGCCGATAAGAAGCCCAAGAGCAAGATCAATGAGACCGATTATCAGAAAAGGTACCATTTTGGCAATAATGAACTGATGTTTCCTGACCGGTGTGACATTTATTTGCTCGATCGTGCCGATCTCCTTTTCCCTCACCATGTTAAGTCCCGCTAGAAGAAATCCTATGGCAGTAACAAGGATAACAAGGATGCCGGGAAGCATATAATATTTGTAATCGAGTTTTTCGTTATACCAGTACCTGTTGGTCATCTCTATTATTGGAGGCGGGCTCTGTACCAGGCTTCCCTTTGCTGCTGAGGAATTCTCCCTGTTGAGATCGGTTATTACACCGTTGAGGTACGCCCACGATAACTGGGCAACAGATGCATTTATAGCATCCACTGAAGCAATAAGACTGGCCGGTCTGCCGGATCCCAGCTCGCGGCCGAATCCTGATGGTATATTCAGAATGACCCTGCATTTATTTTTATGCATCAGGTCGTTGGCCTCATTCTCCGACCATGTGGTAAAGGTAATCCTGAAAAAGGCCGATCCCTCCAGCTTGTTAATCAGCCTTCGTGACTCAGATGAGTAGTCATTATCGATGATGCACAGGTCGATATTCCTGATCTCGAAAGTGACAGCAGGCACAAGGATCAGCATCTGTATGATCGGCACGGCAAAGATTGCCTTCGAAATGAACCTGTTCCTGAAGATCTGGATAAACTCTTTTCTGATAAGATAAAGTATAGTTCTCATGCTCTTGCTTAAAATGTTGAACTATTCCAGACGAAGCCTGAATTTGCGGATGCTGACGGAGATAAAGAAGATAGTCATCAGAAGAAGAATCAGGGTCTCTTTCCAGACGAACATCAGGCCGGTTCCCTTTATCATAATATTCTTGATGATAACAATGAAATACCTGGGGGGGACGATCATGCTGACGAGGTTATATACCTGGTGCATGTTCTCAATCGGAAAGATAAATCCCGACAGGATTATTGTGGGCAGCATCAGCCCGAGGAAAGAGATGAATATTGCCTGTTGCATTGTATCCGATATTGTTGAAATAAGTATTCCCAGGGAAAGGCTCATCAGAATGTAGAGCATTGTTTCTGCAAGCAGAAGCACCAGGCTGCCTTTTACAGGCAGGTCAAAAACAATCCACGACAGTAAAAGTATAAGTATCACGTTGATGAATGAGAGGAGAAAGTATGGGGTCACCTTCCCGAGAATGATCTGGACGGGCCTGAGGGGCGAAACCAGCAGTACTTCCATTGTGCCGAATTCCTTTTCGCGGGATATGGTTACGGACGTCATCAGCGCACATATAAGTATGAGGATCAGTGTGATCACCCCCGGAACGAACGTGAAATGGCTTTGAAGATTAGGGTTGTAGAACATCTTTACCTCGGGCACTATTACGCCTGAGCCTGATAAAGCAGGTCCGGCAATATCGATGTTAAAATCCCTCACAATGGCCATGGTGTAATTGGTAATAAGTGTGGCTGCATTGGGATCTGATCCGTCTGCAATAATGCTCATTACCGCTTTTCCTTCCCTTGTAAGGTTTCTTCCGAAATCCTTCCCGAAAATAAGTACTGCCCTGGTGTTTCCTTTTCTGAATTCAGTCTCAATTTCAGTGTAATTGCTCAGGTATCCGGTGTTAAGGAAGAAACCTGAAGAGATTATTTTATCTGTAAGCTTCCGGCTTACATCATCCTGCGACAAGTCCATTATTGCAACACCCGCATTTTTGATATCGGTGCGTACGACAAATCCGAAAATAAGGATCTGTGCCACGGGGATGCCGAAAATTATGATAAGTGTCCTTATATCTCTGAAAATATGCAGGAACTCTTTTTTTACAAATGCGAGAAATCTTTTCATACGGTCTCTTTTAAAGGTCTCGCTATTTTGATAAAAACCTCTTCCACATTCAGGGCATTATACTGTTTTTTCAGGTTCTCAGGTGTGTCAAGAGCAACTATCCTGCCCTCATTCATAATGCAAACCCGGTCGCAATATTCGGCTTCATCCATGTAATGTGTAGTTACAAAGATCGTTATTCCAGCCGAAGCCGTTTCGTATATCATTTCCCAGAACTGGCGGCGGGTTATCGGATCGACTCCCCCTGTCGGTTCATCGAGGAATATTATTTTCGGCTGGTGCAGGAGAGCCACCGAGAATGCCAGCTTTTGCCTCAATCCCAGGGGAAGGTCAGAGATCACCCTGTTTCTGAATTCATTGAAATTCAGTCTGTTAAGCAGTTTTTGCTCCTGCTCCCTTATCAGCTGTCTGCTCATTCCGTAAATACCCCCGTACAACATTATGTTCTCTCTTACGGTCAGGTCCTCATAGAGAGAGAACTTCTGGCACATGTAGCCGATGTTCCTCTTTATCATTTCGGATTCTTTAGTGGCATCATAGCCGGCAACCATAACCTCTCCGGATGTAGGGGCCGAGAGACCGGACAGTATCCTGAGCGCTGTGGTCTTGCCGGCCCCGTTGGCCCCCAGGAAGCCGAATATCTCTCCTTCATATACATCAAAGTTAAGGTTATCGTTGGCGGTGAAACTGCCGAACTTCTTAACCAGATTGCGAACCGATATAACTCTGTTGCCTGTCATCTTTAAATTTCTTCCTCTGTGCCGTTACGCCGTTGCGCCTTTTTCCATCAATTCAAGGAACCTGTCCTCGATACCTGCCTCAGCCTCACTTATTACAGCATCTTTTATTCCCATACCCTCGAGATACCTGAAGAGGGAATCATCATACAAATCGCCTGAGAATGTAATATGAACTGTTTCGCCAAAGGGATACGCTGTAAGGGTTCCCGGATATTTTCTCACTGCTGTTATCAATGAATACTTGTCAGCGCTGCGGATTGTGAAAAGTTTCCTGCTGAATCCCTGCCTGATTTTATCAGGCTCATCCACCGACAATATCTTCCCGTTTTGTATAAGAGCTACCCTGTCGCATCGCATTGCTTCATCCATATATGGCGTTGAGACCACTACTGTAATTCTGTGCTTCCTTAGTTTTCCGAGAAGATCCCAGAATTCTGACCTTGATACAGCATCGATGCCTGTAGTCGGTTCATCCAGTACTAAAAGTGAAGGTTTGTGGATCAGCGCGCACGACAATGCCAGCTTCTGTTTCATCCCTCCCGACAGCTTGCCTGCCAGACGTTTTCTGAATGGTTCTATATGAGAATAGATATCAGCTATCAGATCGTAATTCTCTTTAACTGTGGTCCCGAAAACAGTAGCATAAAACTCCAGGTTCTCCTGAACGGTAAGGTCATTGTACAGGCTGAACCTGCCGGGCATATACCCTGTTTTCCTGCGCAATTCTTTAAATCCCCTGACGACATCCACTCCCAGTACTCTCATTTTGCCCTCATCGGGCAGCAGAAGAGTTGTAATAATCCTGAAAAGCGTTGTTTTGCCTGCTCCATCGGGGCCTATGAAACCAAATATTTCCGACTCGTTCACAGAAAAAGTGAGATCATCGAGAGCCTGCACCTCACCGTACTTTTTACCTATGCGCCATGAATCAATAATTTTCATCCGTCTATTTATTCAGGGCATTGAATATTGCCTCTCCCGGCATTCCAGATTTCAGGGAACCGTCGTTTGCAACACTTATATTGACTGCATATACCAGTGTGACCCTTTCCTCCTTTGTCTGGATTATTTTTGGAGTGAATTCAGCCTTCCCTGAAATATAGCTTACGGTTCCGGGGAATGATACATAATCTTTTTTACCCTTATCGATTCTTACGGTGCATTTTTCCCCGATCTTAACATCTCCGATCATGGAACCGCTCACGTATACCTTAAGCTTCATTATTGACAGGTCTGCTATTTTTGCCAGGGGTCTGCCTGCAGAAGCTATTTCGCCGGCTTCGGAGTATTTTTCTATCAGTGTTCCGGTCAGGGGGCTTCTCACGCTGCTGCGTCTTATCTGTTCATCGAGAACGGACTTTTTTGATTCAAGCACAGCGATCTCCGCCGCAGTGGATGCTCTCTGGGCAATGCCGGCTTCTATCTGCTTGAGATAGACTGCCTCCTGTCCCTTCAGATCATCATACTGCTTGCGGGTTGCAGCATCATCCTTAAGCATGTTTTCAACCCTGGAAATATTGACCTTCAGATTCCCGATCTGCTGGTTCACTATCCCGTTCTGCGCATCGATGGAGTTCATCCTCGTCCTGACGCTCCTTATGCCAGCTTCGATCTCCCCTTTCTGGAGATGAAACAACAGGGTGTCTATAAGAGCAATTTCAGTTCCTTCAGCTATCTCAGACCCTTCCGTCGCATTGAAGTGAAGAATTCGCCCGCTGGTTTCGGCGGAAACAATTACCTCAGTCGCTTCAAAGTTACCGTAAGCATCAGCCTCCCCGGCTCTCTCTTTGCACCCGGACAGGAAGAGTGCGATAATGAGTATTAATGATCTGGTTTTCATGTTGTTTTGATATGTTTTTACAGATGTGAGATGCTTTTTATTCTCTATTCAATTTCCTGACCGCTTATATTAAGGTATTCGATCCGTGCCATTGCAAGATTTATTTTATGGATCTCGTGGTTAAGAATGGTCTGGCTTTCTGAACTCATCTCGCTGAGCAATTCTGCAGCAGTGATGGTCCCGTTTTCATACTGCGACTCAGCTGTCGCCGTTATCCTTCTGCGTAAAAGAATAAGTTCGGCATCGGATTCAATAATTGCCTCAAGGCTCCTGATCTCGGCATTCTTTGATTCCAGCATCCTCCTGAGGTTATCCTCGAGGTCGGCTTTCCGGCCATCAATTATGCCTTTCTGCAGAACATTGATCTGTTTCTCGTTTCTGGCTTTGTTCCAGTCGATGATATTCCATTTGAATCCTGCCCCCATTATATAGTAGGGTGCAAACTCGTCTCTGAAAAAATTGTTTCCCGGGGGATTGCCATAACCGAGAGAAGCGAATGCGCTGATTTTTGGCATTCTCCTGCTGTCGATGAGCATGGTGGCGGCTGTCAGCTGTTCTTTTCTCATATCGAAAAGCCGGAGCTCAGGTCTCGATAGTTCAGGTACAGGCTCCGCAGCGTGTCCGGGCAACACAAGGAGTACTGCGGAATCAATCCGGAAACCTGTAAGGTTTGACATGATCTCCCGGAGAGAGGCCATTCTTATCTCATTTCCCTTTAGCTGTTGTTCAAGCTTTATCTTTTCGGCGGCAAGAACGTCAATATCCGAACTTAGGATCAGGCCGCTCCTGAGTGCTGAGCTCATCGATACCATCCTTGCAGTTACCAGATGAAGATACTCTTCAAGGATCTCCCTCTGCTTCTGAAGGAGAATGATATTGAAGTAGTAACTGTTTACCTGACTGCGTAGTTTGTAAAGCTCGGATTCAGTCTGGATCTCGTTTATGCCGAGCCCGGTTCTTTCCAGGGCTTTTGCATTCCTTGTCGCGCCTCCGTCATAAATGACCTGGTTTATGTCCAGGGTGATTTTATACTGTTCATGGGGCATGGGTCTGATCGCACTGGCAAAAGGATCGGGCAATTCTCCGAGAGCACCGGCAAGATCCGGTACGGATGAATTATAAACGAAGCTTCCGGAGGCATCGAGTACAGGAAGATGATTAGCAGACAGGTTCCTGTCCCTGAGTTTCGATATATCCGAATGGGCCTTCTTCTCATTGGAAAGGGCATTCGTGGAAAATGCCCCTTTGTAGCACTCCTGCAATGTCAGAACCCTCTGGGCATGCAATCCTGCAAACAATGCTGCAAAAATGAACGCTGTAAAAATTCTTTTCTCCATTTATTATTATATGTTATGGTCACATTTTCTTAAGACACTCCAGCCACTCCTCACCTGAGTCACTCCTTTAAAGCTTTCAGTATAAAGTCAGCCGCAAAAGTTTTTCTCTCCTCAATAAACTGTGTGAAATCAATGCCCATTTTGCCGAACAATCCTTCCAGTACACTTCTGGCTGCGAACGGGAAGACGCTCATTGACGCTATTGAAACCATTATCTGAGGCAGAGTCTCTTCAGTTATGTTATATTTTTTAAGTTCCTCACCGTGTTGTGCGCATAGCATTGACCATAATGATTTTATATCAATTTTGCTAAGGAACTTCTTTATTCTTTCGGGGTTGCGGTTTATCTCGTTGATAAAAAATCCGGGGAGCCCGGGGTTCTGCTGAAGAAATGTAATATGTTCCCTGAAGAAGAACCTTATTTTATCATCGAGGGAAAGATCTTTGTCGAATACCGGCGCAAATTTTCTGAACATCGTACCGGCAATCTTTTCGAACACCGCATTGAAAAGCCGTTCTTTTGTCCGGAAATAATAGTGCAGAAGTGCCTTGTTAATTCCTGCATGGTCGGCTATATCCTTCATGCGCGTCCCATCCATCCCTTTATTGATGAACACGACCGTGGCAGACTCGAAAATCTTCTCCTCGGTCAGTTTATCATTTTCAGTCATTTTTAACCATTTAATTTAATTAATAAGATTAATTATATAGTTTAACTAATGAGTCAAATATATAATAATTATTTTTATTCTGCAACTTTTAATACAATTATTTCTTGTTCATTTTTTAATGCAATTATTTCTGATTCATTAATCGTGCGGTCTGATACAACTCAGGTTATCGGGCCGTGAAAGGGTTCTGAATGAATTGGCATGCTGGCTGAAAAAGGGTAGGGACGGATCAGCAACAGAATGGAAGTTAATGGAAAAAAACGGGAATTGATATATATTTTCTGAAGTAAAAACAATTAACTTAGTGAAACTTTAATTTCGTGCAGGTCCGGATTATTCTGCCCGGGCGCAGAGGATTTGTTTTTGGCAAACAGGAAGTTTTTAATAGATTATTAACGAGAAAAGCACAATCATATGGCAAAATTAGCGATGCTTGGTGCCGGTTTTATCGGTGATTTCTACACTTACGGGCTTCACGGGATGAGGAGCCGTGATCAGGTGCATATTATTTATTCGAGAGATGAAGGCAGAGGCAGGGCTTTCTCGGCGAAGCACGGTGTCCCAAAGTGGACAACCTCGATGAAGAAGGCTATTGAGGATCCTGAAGTGGATGCTGTAGTTATCGGGCTTCCCAATAACCTTCACCTGGAGGCTGTTAAGCTTTCTGCAGCCGCCGGGAAGCCGGTCCTGTGCACAAAACCTCTCGGGCGAAATGCGGTTGAAGCCCTGGAGATGCTTGAGGCAGTTGAGAAGGCAGGCGTTCTGCACGGTTATCTTGAGGATCTTGTATATACTCCAAAGACTCTCAAAGCCATTGAATCGGTACGCTCCGGAGCATTAGGGCAGGTGACATGGGTGCGGTCGAGGGAGACCCATCCGGGACCTCACAGTGACTGGTTCTGGACAAAAGAGGTGTCAGGAGGGGGAGTATTGCTTGACATGGGTTGTCACTGCATCGAAATTGCAAGGAATTATATCGGCAAGGATATCAGGCCTGTCGAAGTCATTGCAGTTGCCGACACTCTTGTAAAGCCTATTGAAGCGGAGGATAATGCTCTCGGTTGGGTCAGGTACGAGAACGGGGCCATTGGACAGTTTGAGGCCAGCTGGACATTCCGGGGGGGCATGGATCTGCGCGATGAAGTAATGGGAACTGAAGGGACCATCTGGGTCAACAACTTTCTCCGTACAGGTTTCGAGATGTTCACAGCAGGCGGTAAGAGCGGCTATGTTGCAGAGAAGGCTGAGATCGAAAAGGGATGGATATTCCCTGTAGGGGATGAGATTGCCGAGCTGGGTTATTATCACATGTTCACTGACATGCTGACTGCGCTCGACAATAAAACAGCACCGCAGGAGACTTTTTACGATGGCTATATCGTCAATGAGATCATGGATGCCTGTTACCGGTCGGCCAGATCGAAGAAATGGGAACCGGTCATGCTTAAAGTCTGGAGGGGAAAAGAGAAGGCAGATCCGATATCGGCGATCAGGGATTATGACAAGGATCATGTCTTTGTGAAGGAGGAGAGAATGCCCGATGGCAGTATAAAGCTGATCCTTAAAAACAAAGGGACAGGAAAAATAATTCAGAAAATCAAAAAGGAGAAATAGAATTATGAAACCCACATGATACAAGATCACAAACAAGCAAAAAAAATGAGATTCATGTGGGTTCCATGTGAACCACTTAATTATAAACAATTTAATAATATTATTTCACATGAAATGGCAGGGAAGACAGGGTAGCGGCAATGTTGAGGACCGCAGAGGAATGAGCACCGGCCGCATGGTTGCAGGTGGCGGGATAGGAACGATAGTAATAGTTCTTATAGTTTTGCTGTTGGGAGGCGACCCCACGCCGCTTCTCGACACTATGCAGACAGGGACCGTCGAGTCGGGGCAGATAACATCAACGCCTGAAGAGGAGGAAATGGTGCAGTTCGTTTCGGTTGTGCTGGAATATACTGAAATAGTTTGGAGTAAAATATTTGCCGGATCGGATATGACGTATCGTCAGCCAAAACTGGTTCTGTTCAGGGATCAGGTTCAGTCGGCCTGCGGGTTTACCAGTGCGGCAAGCGGACCATTCTACTGTCCGGGTGACGAAAAGGTCTATATCGATCTCGCCTTCTGTGATCAGCTGAAGACAAAATTCGGGGCGTACGGGGATTTTGCCGTTGCCTATGTTATTGCGCATGAGATCGGTCACCATGTCCAGAATCTGCTGGGTATTCTTGATCAGGTCCAGAGTCAGAGGGCGGGGATGAACGAAAAGCAGGCTAACCAGCTGACCGTAAGGCTGGAGCTTCAGGCCGATTTCTTATCTGGCATGTGGGCTCACCACGCCCAGAAAATGATGGACATACTTGAGGATGGCGATATTGAAGAAGCTTTGAATGCGGCTGCAGCCGTGGGTGACGATAATCTTCAGATGAAATACCAGGGGAGGGTGATCCCGGATGCCTTTACACACGGCACCTCTGCGCAGCGGAAGGAATGGTTCCGGAAGGGATGGGTAACCGGTGATTTTGGCCAGGCAGACACCTTCAAGGCAAATATTTAGTGATTGCTGCCGGGATCAGTATATACAATTTTGATATTTCGTACGCCGAGGCACCCAACCCGGGAGTCTTTGCGAACTTACTCCCCGGGATATCGACCGGATTAGCCGGGACATAGCCCGGCAGGAAATAACATTTTCTCATCTCCTTGAGGACCTGATAGATCACGTCTGCTGTGATGTGGAATCAGAAATGATCAGCGGAATACCATTCTCCGAAGCCTACAGGAAGGTGAAGGAAAAAATGGGAAACCGCAGACTTAAGGAAATACAGGAAGAAACACTTTATGCAGTTGACACAAAATACAGAAAAATGAAGAAAACAATGAAAATCTCAGGCGTCGCGGGCACTATTATGCTAAGTCTTTCTGCATTGCTTAAGATATTGCATATACCTCCTGCAGGCGCTCTTCTGACACTCGGAGCTCTCACGCTTGCCCTGCTCTTCCTCCCTTCAGCACTGGTGGTGCTCTGGAAGGAGACTCACAACACAAGGAAACTTTTTCTATTTATCATCACATTCCTTGCCGGATCTTCCTGGATAGTCGGGATACTTTTCAAAATTCAACACTGGCCGGGTGCGGTCCTGCTGATCACATTGTCCCTTGCAACCGTACTGCTTCTGCTGATCCCCATCCTTCTGATCAGTAAGCTCAGGGAAAAGGAGAACCCTGAAAAAATACCGGTATATGCAACCGGTACATTTGGCCTGGTACTCTATTTTGCCGGCTTCCTTTTCAAAATCAATCACTGGCCTCTGGCAGGTTTGCTGATGTCGGCAGGTGCCCTGATAATTTTCCTTGTCGTGTTCCCGTGGTATGTATGGCTGACCTGGAGGGAGGAGAAAAACATAACGGTGAAGTACCTTTTTATGGTAATCGCATGCCTTGTAGTGGCTCTCCCCACCACACTCCTTAACATGGGTGTTCAGCAATCCTATGAAACGGGTTTCTATACCCATCAGTACCAGCAGGAGGCTCTTTATAATTACCAGAGAGAAAGAAATAATGCTGAAGCCCTGGTTTATCACTTCATGGTATCCGACACTGAGATAAGAGAGCTTCATAACAGAACAAATGAACTTCTGGTCATTGTAAATGAGATGGAAGCCGAAATGGTAAGAATAGCTGAAGGGGAACCGGGGAGGCCAATGCAGAACCCGCGGCAACTGGTCAGCGACGGTGTTTCATCAAGGATCCGATACTTCAATCTGTCGAAACCATTTAATCCTTCTCCCTATGCCCTGGTTGCAGCTCCGGGAACAGAGCCCCGGCAGAAGCTTGATGGAGCGATGAAAGATTATGTTGAGTTTCTGACCGGCATCGCAGGATCTGAACATATGCCCCTGGTCGGACCGTTGCTGGATTATTCTTCCTGGTTCCCGTCAATGAGGGCCGGGAAGGATGATATTGCCTTATTGCCTGCCCTGCATGGACTGACACTACTCAAGAACCGGATACTGTTGTCTGAGATAATTGCAATCAAAATCATTACAATGCCAAAGGAATCAGAATAAAAACCCCACCCATGAACCAAAAAACATACTTAACCGGAATTGCTGTAGTGATAATCACCATTACAGGTGCGCTCTTCAAGATGAATCATTTCGCGGGCGCCGCAATCCTCCTTACAACAGGGATCTCAACACTGCTCTTTGTCTTCCTTCCCCTGGCGCTTTCAAACCATTTCAAAGCTTATGGTAACAGGCAAACCCTGCCCCTGTACATAACTGTATGGATAACCTGCCTGGTTGTGTTTTCATCAATGCTCTTCAAAATTCTCCACTGGCCCGGAGCAGGAATCATGATGCTTGCAGCCATTCCCTTTCCTTTTGTTGTATTTCTGCCGGTATATCTGTATGTTACATCAAAGATTAAAAACTTTGATTCTTACAACACCATATATGTATTGTTTCTCCTGGCAGGATTATCGGTTCTTAACGGATTGCTGGCCCTGAACGTGTCGCGCGACAGGATTAGAGACACCCTGGTTCTGTCGGCTCATTATTCAGGTTTTGACAGATCTCTCAGGAATGCCGGTGAGTTCTTTACTGTAGAGACCAATTCTCCCGAATACTTTAAGGTTCTGGTAACCATCGACAGCACCCTGAAGCTGATTGATGAATGTCAGGAGAGACTGCTTGGCAAGGCCGGAATGAGTGCTGAGCAATGGCAGCTCGAACCGGTTGTTACAAATAAACTTGATTCAAAAGGGGCGGTAGTCGATGTGATGTTCAGCGGAAAGAAACCTGTGCCCGCCTACCGCCTTGAAGAGAATCTGAACATCATAATTAACGGGTACAATCAGATGGTCGCGTTCGGGGATCTTGCCAGCCTGGCTCCCATGATTCTGGGTTACGGTGAACCCGGATACACGGGATCGCAATGGCGCTCAATTTCGTTTGAGAATAACCACCTTTCCTGGACTCTGACTTACCTGGAAAGCCTTAAGGTTAATCTGAAGCTGTTGAGGCTGAATGCGGCGCTGAAGTCATACTGACACTTTGAGACCGGATTGTCTGGTCGAAAGGCTTATTTTACAAAGGTCGCTCCTCAAACTATTCGGCCATGTGGTGTTAATCTGACACAATATGCAATGCGATACCGTTATTTGAGCCCAGATTCGTGGTAAAAACAAAATCCCTGCTGATCTTGAGTCTGTCGATCCGCACATGTGTCCGGGTATCGACCGAAGGGTCGTCCGAATAGACTGACGCCGTGTATCTGGTATCCGGGTCAAGAAACGACATTCTTATATCAAGTGTTCTGGCCTGTTCGCCGTTGATCCCGCCGATGAACCACTCGTCTCCTTTCCGGCGGGCAATAACCCCATATTCTCCGATCCTGGCATGGAGAACTTTTGTTTCGTCCCAGACAGTAGGCACGTTATCAAAAAATTCGAGCTCGGGCTCATCACCCCGTATACCTTCCATAGTCAGGAAATTGGGATAGGTCCTTGAAAATCCGGTGGGACGATACTCATCATGCACATCTACCACCATCCGGTAATCAGCTGTTTTTATTATTGACTCATGCAGCCATCGTGTAGCGTCCTGGGTGCCGACCTGAACGAATCCGAACTTGATTCCAGCTATACCCCACTCCCGGTACAGGGGAAGCAACTCATCCAGTTGTTTTTCAAGAGCCCTCCGGTTAACATAAAGGAGGATCTTTATGTCTTTTGAATTTGCATAACGGATCACCTCAGGAAGATCCAGCGGACCCTTTGAACGGGCAGGATCGATCGTAACAGTTGTGGCATCCGATTCTTCACTGTTCTCAGGACCGTACCAGCCGGCGTCGAATTCCACGTACTGCATGTTATGCGCCGAGGTGTAATCGATGCAGGCTTTTGCTCCGGCAGTGGTCAGGGTGACCTCCCGAAGGGCTTTGCCTGGCGTAATCCAGGAGACATCAGCGATCTCGCAGGGATCGTTGAGGTTCAGGATCAGGTAATTCTTTTCAAGGAGATCACCTGGATTCTTCCCGACCATCATCACTCTCCACGGACTCTGAAACGGAAGGGTTTTATGAACATTACTGCCAAGTCTTGTCCTTACGGCAGTACCTCCGGCAGAGTCAGGTTCAAACTTCATTCTGGCAAAATCAACAAAAAAGCAAGGACGTCCAATAAGGGCGTCCCTGCTAAATAATTGCTTCGTTATTCGTTAGTTAATTCAGAAACAGTCTGATGTCATCTTCCACAGTTCCGATCCCGGCGATCCCGAATTTTTCGACCAGCACCTTTGCCACATTGGGTGAAAGGAACCCGGGCAGAGTTGGTCCGAGATGGATATTCTTTACCCCGAGGTAGAGAAGGGCAAGCAGGACTATCACTGCTTTCTGCTCATACCAGGCTATATTATAAGCTATTGGCAGATCGTTGATATCATTCAGGTTAAAGACTTCCTTGAGTTTCATTGCTATTACTGCCAGGGAGTATGAATCGTTGCACTGACCGGCGTCAAGGACCCTCGGGATTCCGTTGATATCGCCAAGCTGGAGCTTGTTGTAGCGGTATTTGGCACAGCCGGCGGTCAGAATAACGGTGTCCTTTGGCAGGGCAGCTGCAAATTCGGTGTAATAATTCCTGTCTCTGAAGCGGCCGTCGCAGCCTGCCATCACGAAGAATTTGCGAATTGCACCTGATTTGACTGCTCCTACAACCTTATCAGCGAGAGCAAGCACCTGTGCGTGGGCAAATCCTCCTGTTATCTCACCTTTTTCGATTTCAACCGGAGGGCTGCACTTCTTTGCATGTTCGACGATCGCTGTGAAATCCTTGCGTCCGCCTGCAGGCCTGTCCGGAATGTGCTTAAACCCTGCAAACCCTGCAGCGCCTGTGGTGTAGACCTTATCTGAATAGCCTGCCCCGGCTTTTGGTGGCACAATGCAGTTGGTTGTGAACAGGATCGGACCGTTGAAAGTTTCAAATTCCTCCTTCTGTTTCCACCATGAACTGCCGTAATTGCCTACAAAATGAGAATACTTTTTGAAGGCCGGGTAATAGTTGGCAGGCAGCATCTCGCTATGGGTATAAACGTCAACACCTGTATTTTCTGTCTCTGCAAGAAGGTCCTCCATATCTCTCAGGTCGTGCCCGCTTATAAGGATGCCGGGATTATTTCTTACGCCAATATTAACTTTAGTTATCTCAGGATTTCCATATCTTGTAGTGTTAGCTTTATCAAGCAATGCCATTGCGCTTACTCCGTATTTTCCGGTCTCCATGACAAGTGAAACAAGCTGATCGGCACCAAGGGTGTCGTCGGTTGTGGCCACCAGCGCCTCCTGCATGAATTTATACACTGATTTATCTTCAAAACCAAGGTTTGAGGCATGTTCGACGTAGGCTGCCATTCCTTTCACCCCGTAAGTAACAAGTTCACGAAGCGACCTTATATCTTCATTTTCCGTGGAAAGAACACCGACTGAAGTATTCTTCCTCTCAAATTCCTCAACAGAATTTCCGCTCCATGTTGCAGAGTCATGCAATTTTTCCGGAAGTCTGCCTCCGGCACTGATAAGCTGATCTTTTATTTCGTCACGCAATTCAAGCCCTTCGCGGATCTTCGAAACAAACCTTTCAAAATCGAAATTAGCATTGGTGATCGTCATGAACAGCCCGTCAAAGACGAACCTGTTCACTTTCTCATTCTCTATACCCAGTTCTCTGGCGCGGGTGCTGTAAGCAGAGATCCCCTTTATTACATAGACCAGAAGATCCTGCATATTAGCCACCTCCGGTTTCTTCCCGCATACGCCTATTGTTGTGCATCCGGTACATTTCGCTGTCTCCTGACACTGAAAACAAAACATGTTCATAATCAAATTGTATTTAGTTGTAATTATTAATTCTTCTTTCTCTGTACGGTTCTTATAAATTTCGCAAGTTACTGTTTTTGCTGCCAAAAGTATGAATTAGCCGGAATTGAGAATGTAGCAAATGTTACAAAAAGTAATAACATGGTTTTGCTGACCAGCGGTAGTGTTTTCCCGGACATGTTTAAGGGAAGCAGAGCAGATCCGGACCAGAAAGTATAAAAAACAAAAAAAAATCAGCCAGAGGGCCATATCTCAGGGGGGTGTTGCGAAAAATAATATAAATACTCACTAAAAGGGTAAAAAAAATAAGGGTATATGTTCAATAAAGTAAATAAAATTAAAAATACTCCTATATTTACCGGAGATTATTAACCAAAATAAGGGAATCGAAATGAAAACGAACAGAGTGACGGCTATTTTTAATTTAATTTTATTTAAGTTATTGCTTTCAGGGGTTGTATTTGCACAGGAAGAATCTGAAAACAAGTTCAATACAGGGGTGGATTTTTATAGCAACTATATCTGGAGAGGCTCTGTGTATGGAACAGGGCCCGCTATTCAACCTTCGCTGGAATTTGTTTCGGGCAATTTTGCAGTGGGCGTATGGGGTTCGTTTGATGCTCATGGTTATCAGGAAGCAGATCTTTATCTTAATTACAACCTTTTTCCGGGCCTGGCAATAGGATTCACCGATTACTATTACCCTGATCTCCTTTATCTTGATTATTCACCTATTTCGGGTTCCCACGCTTTCGAGGCAAGTCTTCGGTTTGAAAGATCAGGATTTAGCCTGCAGGCAAATTATATTATTAACCAGGCGGGCGGTGCCGGTTCACTGGGAGGAGATAAATATTTTGAGGCAGGATATGATTTTGGGTCGTTCAATATTTTCGCGGGAGCAGGCGACGGGTGGCATACTTATGATCCCGGAACCGGTACGGGCAGATTCAATGTCTGTAATGTGGGTATCGGGACCACAAGAACGATAAAAGTCACCGACTCTTTGAAAATTCCTCTTACAGGACAGATAGTTATTAACCCGGACCAGGAAAAACTAATTATTGTTGCCGGTTTTTCCTTCTGAGCCGGGAAGCCCCCTTTTTTATAAATGGCAGAAATAATTGATAACCCCCCTATTTATAGGGGGGATAAGAAAGTAAAAATAACTAGAACCAGTAATTAAGCATATAAAACAAGGGGGGTGCAATAAAAAATACGCAAAAATATTTGTGATTACCCTAAAAAAGTATAGGTTTGCACGATAAAAATTATAAAATAGTAAAAGGAGGAGTTTTAATGAGAAAGAGATTCAAAAAACCGATGCTGTTATTAATTCTTCTGACTTCGGGTTTAACGTTCCTGCAGGCATCCGACGGGGCTGCAATAGATTCGGGCGCCACTGCATGGATGCTTACCTCAACGGCACTGGTATTGCTTATGATACCAGGACTGGCGATGTTTTACGGTGGACTCGTAAGGAGCAAGAATGTGCTTGGCACTATTATGCACAGTTTTGTGGCAATGGGGATAATAAGTGTATTATGGGTAGCCATAGGCTACAGTATGTGTTTCGGATCGAATGTTTTAGGAGGCTTGTTCGGCTGGAATAAGGGTTACTTTTTTTTACGGGGAATTGATTCCAGTATAATGGACGAGGGAATCCCGGAGTATGTTTTCTCAATGTTCCAGGGTAAATTTGCCATTATAACTCCTGCACTGATTGCCGGTGCTTTTGCTGAACGTGTCTCATTCAGGGCTTACTGTTTCTTCATCGCCGTCTGGAGCATATTGGTTTACAACCCTTTATGTCACTGGGTGTGGGCTTCCGACGGCTTTCTCTATAATCTGGGGGGCATGGGTGCGATTGATTTCGCCGGAGGAACCGTTGTGCATATTTCAGCCGGTGTAAGCGGACTGGTTGCAGCTCTTTTTCTGGGAGCCAGGAGGGGTTATCCATACAGGGTGATAAGACCGAACAACCTTGTGATAACCATGCTTGGGGCCGGACTTCTCTGGGTTGGCTGGTTCGGTTTTAACGCGGGAAGCAGTATCTCAAGTGGTCTGAGCACAGCGCAGGCGCTGACTGCCACACAGGTAGCAGCAGCATCGGGTGCTCTTGCCTGGGTAGTCATTGAAAGCCTTCATCAGGGCAAATCAACCAGCCTCGGGTTTGCCAGCGGGATACTCGCAGGGCTCGTGGCAGTTACACCTGCAGCAGGAGTGGTAGAGCCTTACGGGGCTCTTATTATAGGAATAATTGCATCCATGGTATGCTACATGGCAATACAGTTGAAAAACCGTCTTGGGTATGATGACAGCCTCGATGCTTTTGGGATACATGGTATGGGAGGAATTACCGGAGCCCTTCTCCTTACTTTTTTCATTCGCAGATCATGGATTGACGAGGCCGCTCTCGCCACAAACGGTTCATGGACACTCTGGAACCAACTGGGGGTACAGGCAGTGGCGGTTCTTATTGCAGCAGCTTATGCAGGCCTGGTCACTTACCTGATAATCCTGGCCATTAACAGGATAATCCCTTTCAGGTCATCGTGCAATGATGAAATGGCAGGTCTGGACAGGTCTTATCACGGGGAGAGAGGATACGGAATGCTTAATCCAAGTTAATAAACCGGAAAAAGATAGACAATATGAAGCTTATTACGGCAATAATCAGGGAAGTACAGCTCGAAAGAGTACGGGAAGCACTCATTGAGGCAGAGATCACGAGAATAACAGTGAGTCGTGTCTCCGGTCATGGACGGCAAAGAATTGAGGAGGTCTACAGGGGTCAGAAGGTTGTACCGGACCTTATCCCCAAGATAAAGATAGAGATCGCTGTTAATGATCCATTCGTCGGTATTACGGTAGATACAATACTTAGATCAGCACGTACCAACGGTGCTGAGGGACATGTCGGGGACGGCAAGATATTCATAACGCCACTGGAGGATTGTATAAGGATACGCACCGGGGAAAGAGGCGGGGGAGCCATCTGAGTCTTTTTGTTCAGCACCCGTCCAGATCATCGGTAATTATGAATTCAATGGGAATATTATAAGCTTCGGAGATGTATTCTCCCCTCTCCAGTATATCATCATCGTCCTCTTCATAATACCAGCGGATGACCAGATTCTTCCCCTGATTCCAGACCTGTGAGATCTTCAGCAGTGTGGCGGTTAATATTTTTGTGCTGAAGCTGTTGAGATATTCAAATGCAATAATGACATAAGTGGTTTCGGCAGGCATGATCAGATAGGCATCCAGCCAGTTCATTATCTGATCAGGGATCCTGGTCCTGTTTACTACCATGCCCCGTCCTTTTATCTTAATAATCCCATCAGGATCAAGGAGAACATCCGGTGAGTCGGCTGTCGGCAGAATATGAGTCTTCTCCAGCTTCATATTTCAATCAGAACTGTTGATCACCCCCTTTTATTGTAAAGAATTGAACCAAAATCCCTCCGGGCCAAAATTAAGTAAATAAATCCATTCGAAAGCAAGTACCAGAATCATAATGTGAAAATTCCGGGTTAGCAACTGTTATTCCTCATTCTGCTACCGGAGTTCCTTAACGTCCCTGAGGATGAATTTGCTGAGTCTGGTAATTTTTGTTTCATTTTTAATATGGGAGAAAAAACATGTATATTGTGAAAAACCTGCCGGAGGCAAACGACTTATTCCATATAAGAGAGTCTTAGCGTTATGGTAAATCCACGTGGATAAATAATGTTATAATTCTGATACAATCTAAAATTTGAAGATATGAGTAATCTTAAAAAAATTCTGATTCCGGCCTTAATATTAAGTTCAATAACATTTGAACTCTCAGGGCAGGTTTTCGATAAATTACCGAGAAGTACACCTGAATCAGAAGGAGTCTCTTCGTCAGGAATTATTGATTTTCTGAATGCTGTTGACACTGCAGGTATGGTCGAGTTACATAGCTTTATGTTTCTCAGGCATGGTAAAGTGATAGCAGAAGGGTGGTGGAAGCCATACGGACCTGATTATAAGCATTTACTTTATTCTGCAAGTAAAACTTTCACTGCCACGGGGGTTGGTCTGGCAGTATCTGAAAACAGGCTAAAGCTGACTGATAAAGTAACTTCCTTCTTCCCTTATTCCCTTCCGGACACAGTCAGTGATTATATGAAAGAACTGACCGTACAGAATCTTTTAACAATGTCGGTGGGGCAGGATCCTGAACCCAGATCAATGGGTAACACCGGAGACTGGATCAATACCTTCCTTAGTACAAAACCAATTCACAAACCTGGAACTATATTCATGTATAATAACATGGCTACATTTATGTTATCAGCCATTATCCAGCAAGTTACCGGACAGACACTGTTTGAATACCTGCAACCAAGAATTTTTAAGCCTCTGGGAATTCGCGGTATCGACTGGGATCTTAACCCTCAGGGAATAAATCTGGGAATGATAGGTCTCAGGCTTCATTCTGAAGACCTGGCTAAATTCGGCCAGTTACTGTTGCAACAGGGTGTGTGGAATAAAAAGCAACTCATACCCAAAGAATGGGTGAAAGAAGCTACGTCCTTTAAAATTGAAACTCACAGTCCGACAAATAAAGTAACCAAAGAAAAGAGTGACTGGTCGCAGGGTTATTGTTACCAGATGTGGAGGGGCAGGAACAATACTGTGCGTGTTGACGGGATGGCTGGCCAGTTTGTAATTCTGATACCTGATAAGGATGCAGTGATCGTTCTGACCGCCAACGCAAGAAACACACAGCATGAGCTGGACCTTGTCCATAATTACCTTATTCCGGCAATTAAATCCAATACGACTCTTCTGGCAAACCAGGATTCTTATAATGAATTAATGAAGAAGCAATCGGAACTCTGCCTGAAACTGCCAGAGCCTTTTTTGACAAAATCCGAATTTGAAACCAGAATCTCAGGAAAAGAATTTCTAATGGATGAAAATGATTACAATGTTCAATCAGTATATTTTGGCTTCAGTAGTGAGGACTGCACCTTTGCCTTGAAAAGAAATAACCAGATAAGTATTTTAAAAGCCGGATCAGGAAGCTGGAGAACAACCAAATCATCATTGACATCATTGTTAGCTCCTTCCAGGAATATTTCATCAAAATCAGTTGATGCTAATTATACTGTACCGCAGGCATTAATTCCTGCAGCAGTAGTTTACACCTGGACCGACGACTCGACTTTGGAATTAACTGCCCGGTTTATCGAGGAAAGTCTTGGTGCCCAAACAATAGCATGCAGGTTTACCGAGTTAAATGGTGTTGTAAGAATTACTATTGAACAAAAGGGACCCTCTTTCCAGGCTGGTGGTCAGGGAAGGGGACCTGCACCGGTTCAGTTACGGGGTACTCTGGTTGATATCAGATAATGTATCCGGAATTATACTTTTATCCTTTATCTTTTAGCCTGTGCTGTGGAATTTTTTCTTTTAAACCGGTAACCTTTTGTGTTTTTCTGACTATATTTGAGTGGTGTTTCCCATTGTGCTAAACAATTACTGAAATGTTGGTGAGGACCTTTTCCAGTGCCGTTACAGGCATCGATGCCGTGATTGTGACTATTGAGGTGAACGTTTCTGCGGGTATCCGCTTTTTCCTTGTCGGACTGCCTGACGTTGCGGTCAAGGAGAGCCAGCAACGCATCGAGTCTTCACTACGTATACTGGGTTACCGGTGGCCGGGGAAGCAGGTGGTTATCAACATGGCGCCGGCCGATATACGCAAGGAGGGGTCATCGTATGATCTGCCGCTGGCCATAGGCATTCTGGCGGCCGACGAAAAGATTGTGAGCGGTGAGATAGGTTCGTATGTGATTATGGGAGAGTTGTCTCTTGATGGAACCCTTCAGCCCGTAAGGGGTATACTTCCTATTGCCCTGAAAGCCCGGGAGGAGGGATTCAAAGGGGTGATAGTTCCCATGAAGAACGCAAGGGAGGCGGCCGTTGTTGACGGACTTGAGGTCTACGGCATGGAGAAGATCGGCGATGTGCTTGATTTCTTTAACGGCATCAGAAAGTTCACACCTGTAAAGGTTGATCTGATGGAGATATTCAACAGCGAGGCCAACAAGTATGAAGTCGATTTTTCAGACGTACGCGGTCAGGAAAATGTTAAGCGTGCGCTCGAAGTAGCTGCCGCCGGCGGACATAATTTGCTGATGATAGGCCCTCCTGGAGCTGGCAAGACAATGCTGGCCAGACGATTGCCGACAATTATTCCTCCGCTTACCCTTGAGGAGGCTCTGGAGACCACGAAGATCCATTCGGTGGCAGGAAAAATAGATGACCATATGGCGCTGATGGTAAAACGCCCCTTCAGATCGCCTCATCATACGATCTCGGATGTAGCCCTTGTCGGAGGGGGTACGAATCCCCTGCCGGGGGAAATATCCCTCGGGCACAATGGAGTTTTGTTCCTCGATGAACTGCCGGAATTCAAACGTTCGGTGCTGGAGGTCATGAGACAGCCGCTGGAAGACAGGGTAATAACAATCTCACGGGCAAAAATGACTGTGGATTATCCTGCAAGCGTAATGCTCGTTGCCTCGATGAACCCTTGCCCGTGCGGGTTCCATAACCATCCGGAGAAGGAGTGCATGTGCTCACCCGGAATGGTTCAGAAATATCTTAACAGGATATCAGGTCCGCTCCTCGATCGGATAGATATCCACATTGAGGTCGTTCCGGTGAACTACGACAAGCTTACCGGCAGAGGGAGTGCCGAACCGTCGGCGGCAGTTCGCGAAAGGGTAGTGAGGGCAAGGGCTGTTCAGGCAAAGCGGTTCGGGCATGTAAGGGGGATATATGCGAATGCCCAGATGACGGCCTCGATGCAAAGGCGTTATTGCCAGCCCGACGAGACCGGAGGGAGGCTCCTGAAAGCCGCGATGGAGATCAGGGGCCTTTCGGCGAGAGCCTACGACAGGATTCTGAAGGTAGCCCGCACAATAGCCGACCTCGGAGAATCAGAACACAT